>CAYPWK010000027.1:1235-24990 GCA_964414365.1 uncultured Burkholderia sp. | reverse complement strand
ACGACTTGCTGCGCGAGCTCGATCGCATGGAGTTCCACGTCTACGAGACGCGCGAGGTCGTGCGCGCGAAGCATCGCCCCCTAGTCGTCATTACGTCGAACAACGAAAAGGAGCTGCCCGACGCCTTCCTGCGCCGGTGCTTCTTTCACTACATCAAGTTCCCCGACCCGGCGACGATGCAGCAAATCGTCGACGTCCACTACCCGGGCATCCGGACGGACCTGCTGCGCGCCGCGCTCGAGAGCTTCTTCGAGTTGCGCAACGTATCGGGGCTCAAGAAAAAGCCTTCGACGTCGGAGCTCCTCGACTGGCTGAAGCTTTTGCTCGCGGAGGATATCCCGCCCGAAGCGCTGCGCTCGCCCGATCAGAAGCAGATCGTCCCGCCGCTTGCGGGGGCGCTGCTCAAAAACGAGCAGGACATGAGCCTTTTTGAGCGGCTCGTTTTCATGAATCGTCACAACCGATAAGCGGCGTTCGCCCAGCGCTTGAAGGAGACCGGCAGCATGACTCGATGGATCGACCCCATCACGTTTACGGGCGAGCACGTCGTATTGGAGCCGCTCGAACTTGAGCACGAAACGGCGCTTGCGCACGCCGCCGCGGACGGCGAGCTCTGGAACCTGTGGTACACGAGCGTGCCCGAACCGGGCGCGACGCGAGCCTACATCGAGACGGCGCTGGAGATGCGCGAACAGAAAGGCGCGATGCCTTTCGCCGTACGCGACGCGGCCACGGGCGAGATCGTCGGCTCGACGCGCTTTTTCAACGTGGAGGCCGCACACCGGCGTCTCGAAATCGGGCACACCTGGTACTCGAAGCGCGTTCAGCGCACAGCACTCAACACGGAAGCGAAGCTGTTGCTGCTCGGCCATGCGTTCGAAGCGCTAAAGGCGATCGCCGTCGAATTCCGCACGCATTTCATGAATCATCAATCCCGTACCGCGATCGCACGTCTCGGCGCGAAGCAGGACGGTATCCTGCGCAACCATCAAATCGGGCGCGACGGCGTGGTCCGCGACACGGTCGTCTTCTCGATTGTCGAGAACGAATGGCCGGCAGTGCGCACGAACCTGCGGTTCAAGCTCGGCCGCTAGTGCCCAGGGCACCGCGCAAGAGACACGACGGGGGCCACGGGAAAGGAGCACCGGCCGCATGCTGATCGACTTTTTCTACACGCTGCGCGAAGCGCAGCTGCCCGTCTCCGTAAAGGAATATCTGACGCTCGTCGAAGCGCTTCGTGAGCGCGTGATTGCGCCGTCGGTGGACGAGTTCTATTACCTCGCGCGCCTGACGCTCATCAAGGACGAACGCTACTTCGACAAGTTCGACCAAGCGTTCGCGGCCTACTTCCACGGCGCCGCGAAGCTGACGGAAACTGCTTTTGACGTGCCGCCCGAGTGGCTCAAGAAGCGACTCCAACGCGAATTCACGGCCGAAGAAAAGGCGCGGATCGAGGCGATGGGCGGCCTCGACAAGCTGATGGAGCGCCTAAAGCAGCTTTTCGACGAGCAGAAGGGGCGCCATGAGGGCGGCAGCAAATGGATCGGCACAGGCGGCACGTCGCCCTTCGGCCATGGCGGCTACAACCCCGAAGGCGTGCGTATTGGCGGTGAATCGGCCGGCAACCGCACGGCCGTCAAAGTGTGGGAGGCGCGCGGCTATCGCGATTATGACGACCAGGTCGAAATCGGCACGCGCAACATCAAGGTCGCACTCAGGCGGCTTCGCCGCTTCGCGCGTGAAGGCGCCGCGGAGGAGCTCGACCTGCCCGACACGATCCGCAGCACGGCCGCCAACGCAGGCTGGCTCGACCTAAAGATGGTGCCCGAGCGGCACAACACGGTGAAGGTGCTGATGCTGCTTGACGTGGGAGGGTCGATGGACGACCACATCAAGCAAACCGAAGAGCTGTTCTCGGCGGCGAAGGCCGAATTCAAGCATCTCGAGTTCTACTACTTCCATAACTGCATCTACGATCACCTCTGGAAGAACAATCGCCGCCGCCACGTCGAACGAATCGCCACTTGGGACGTCCTGCACCGGTTCACGTCGGATTACAAGCTGATCTTCGTCGGCGATGCGACGATGAGCCCTTATGAAGTGCTGCAGCCGGGCGGCTCCGTCGAATACAACAACCCCGAAGCGGGCGCGGTCTGGCTGCGTCGCCTCGCCGATCAATTCCCGCATCACGCCTGGCTCAATCCCGAACCGCAAGGGCTTTGGGAGTATCGGCAATCGATCGCGATCATTCGGCAGTTGCTCGGCGACCGCATGTATCCGCTCACGCTGGCCGGCCTCGAGACGGCGATGCGCACGCTCAGCAAGTAATCGCGCCAGGCCCCGCCAGAGGCGCGCCAGCCGGGCCGCGGCGGGCTCATTCCGGGCATGCTCGTTCGATGCGTTCGCCCCGTGAGCCGACTTATGCCCGCCGGAGAATAAAATAGGAATCGTTGGCTGCGGCAAACGGCTCGGACGGCCGTACGACCGCTCTTTCGTTCCGTCGGACGGTCAGGCCCTCTTCGCTTCGTCGAGCCGAGAAGCAAGGGGATCGACGCCGCCTCGGCTATTTTTCGAGTGAACCGAACCGATATCTGCCATGACAAACGCTCTCGACCAACTGAAGCAGTACACGATCGTCGTTGCCGACACGGGCGACTTCCAGCAGCTCGCCCAGTACAGGCCGCGCGACGCCACGACGAACCCATCGCTGATCCTGAAGGCGGTGCAGAAGGATGCCTACAAGCCGCTGCTTGAAAAAACCGTCCGCGACCATGCGGCCAAGCCGGCCCGCGCGGTCATCGATGAGCTGCTCGTCGCGTTCGGCCGCGAGATCCTGAAGATCATCCCGGGGCGCGTCTCGACGGAAGTCGACGCACGCCTGTCCTTCGATGCCAAGGGTTCGATCGATAAAGCCCATGAGCTCATCAAGCTCTATGAAGCGGCCGGCATCGAGCGCGAGCGCGTGCTGATCAAGCTTGCGTCGACATGGGAAGGCGTGCGCGCCGCCGAAGTGCTCCAAAAGGAAGGCGTCAACTGCAACATGACGCTGCTGTTTTCACCGGTCCAGGCCGCCGCGTGCGCGGAAGCCGGTGCGAAGCTGATTTCACCGTTCGTCGGTCGCATCTACGACTGGTATAAGAAGCAAGCCGGCAGCGAATGGGACGAAGCGAAAATGGGCGGTGCAAACGATCCCGGCGTGCAGTCGGTGCGACGCATTTACGCTTATTACAAGAAGTTCGGCTATAAGACCGAGGTCATGGGCGCGAGCTTTCGCACGACGAACCAGATCGTCGAACTCGCCGGCTGCGATCTGCTGACGATCAGCCCCGACCTTCTGCAAAAGCTCTACGAGAGCGATCAGCCGGTCGAGCGCAAGCTCTCGCCCGAGGCGTTCGCAAACGAGACAGTCGAACGAATCGCCACCGACGAGCCCGCATTTCGCTATCAACTGAACGACGATGCGATGGCCACCGACAAGCTCTCCGAGGGGATTCGCACCTTCGCGGCAGACGCAGTCAAGCTCGAAAAGCTCATCGAAGCGTTGCGTTGAGACGGCCTGCGTTGCCATCGCAGCCTTTTCGCCGCGGCATTAAAGCAGTCAGCAGTCAGGCAAGCCCCCTTTCCCGGCGCTGTGCCGGGAGCGGGCACTCACACAGGAGATGACGATGCTAGTTCAGCCTTACCTCTTCTTCAACGGCCGCTGCGAGGAAGCGCTCGAGTTCTATCAGAAGACGCTCGGCGCCGAAGTGCTGTTCAAGCTGCACGCGAAAGACGCGCCTGGTGAGTACGCAGCTGAAGGCGAACTCGGCAATCGGATCATGCACACATCGTTTCGCATCGGCGAGACGACGGTGATGGCGAGCGACGGCAACGCGAACGAAGAGCCCAAACCGCATTCGGGCTTCAGCTTGTCGATCGCGGCAGCGGATGTCGCGGAAGGCAAGAAGGCTTTCGATGCGCTGGCTGAAGGCGGGCAGATCGGATTTCCGTGGCAGAAGACGTTCTGGACCGAGGGCTTCGGCATGCTGACCGACAAGTTCGGCATTCCGTGGATGGTGAGCGTAGCGCACGAACAACCGACGGCGTAAGCGCCGGGGCGCGACTGTCAATGCAGTCGCGCCAATGCGGAATGCCGTTCAATATTCCATTGCGCCTCGCTTTGCGCGAGCAATGCGCGCAGGCGCTCGACCTGCTCGGCAAAGCGCTGAGCCAACCATTCAGGGCCTTTTAGGTCTTCCGCATCGACAAGAACGATGGCCGCGCCGCCGGGGGGCCAACTGTCTGCATCATGAAGCCTCGCTTGCGAATCGGAGCCGAAGCGTAGCGCACGCGCCATCGCGAGCAGCGTTGCTCGCACCGCGTAGACATGCGGATCGCGCTTGCCCGAGCCGATAGCGGACGCAGCGCGTTCCGGCTCCGCGAGCGCTGCCGTGGAAAGCATTTCGAGCGCGCTCAGCATCGACCGATGGAGCCGCTGAATGGCTTCGAGCTGCTTCATCGGCGCGTCGATCTCTTTCGCCACGGACGGCATGAGCGAGCGCAGCTTCACCAGCCGCTCGCCGAGACTCGCGAAGGCCGTCAGCTGTTCGCCCGCTTCGATCGGTGCGCCGATTGCGAGGCGCGCATACATCCGTGCGCATTCGCGCAGATTGCGAGCAAGCAGGTAGCGCCACGAGTAGGTTGCGTAAAGCGGCAAGGCGAAAGAGAAAGCCAGTGCGACGGCGATGCCGATGAGCACGTTCAGCACGCGCCAGAGGCCCGTGGAGATCGAATTGTCGCCATGGCCCGCGACGATGCACATCGTAATCGCCGTTAGCAGCGCCACGTAGCCGGCCCGCCCGATCGCGAAATATCCGCAGAAACCCGCCGCTATCGACATCAGCACATACGTCAGCGATGTCGACCCAACGAGGTCTAATTGAATCAGCATCGCGAGACCGACCGCGGCGCCTAGCGCCGTCCCTAACGCCCGCTCGGCGGCCCGCTTACGGATATTGCCCTGATGCTGGAGGCCGCCGATGACGACAAGGACCGTCACTGACGCCCAAATCCCGTTCGGCACGTCGATGCCGGTCGTCAGCAGGATCGAGGCAAGCATCGCGAAGCCGACGCGCACGGCATGCAACACCTTCGCATACCGATAGCGGTAGTACGGCGAACTGATCGCACGCGCCGCACGCGCAGCGAGGATCTGTGGACTGGGGAGAGTGGCCATGGCCGCTCATTGTCGACGAAAGCGAGAGCGTCGTCGAGCGATGCGAAGCCGGCCGCCTCGCGCACAGGGGCAAGACCTTGCCCCTGCCGCAAGCGACGACGACGCGATGCGTCAGCTCTCGATTGGGTCGAGATAATCCTCGGGCTGCGTGCGGTCCTCACCCGTCGCTATGCCGGCGACCCGCACGGCGACGGACACCACGATAGCGACAACGAGGTTCAGGATCAGCGACCAGAGCGCGGCATAGCCTGGAATCGCGATGCCGCCGAGGTGGATGGTAAAGATCGAGCTAGTGAGCTTCAGCGTGGCCGCCATCCAGGTGCCCGACACGATGCCGACGGCCCAGCCGGCGAGCAGTCCGCGGTAGTCGAGCTTGCGCGTGTAGAGGCCGAGCACGATGGCAGGCAGCGTCTGGATGATCCAGATGCCGCCGAGCAACTGTAGTTGGATCGCGAACTTGAGCGGCAGGCCGATGATGAAAATGAGCGCCCCGAGCTTCACGACCAGCGAAACGAGCTTCGCGACATGCGTCTCCTGATCGTGCGTCATATTGCGATTGACGAACTCGCGATGGATATTGCGTGTGTAGAGGTTGGCCGCCGCGATCGACATGATCGCCGCGGGCACGAGCGCGCCAATGCCGATCGCCGCGAACGCGACGCCGACAAACCACGACGGGAAGAAGTGGAGGAAAAGCGCCGGCACCGCGAAGTTCGGGCCGAACGCTTTGAAGTACGGTACGAATTCCGGCATGTTCTGCACTCCCGCAGCGAGCGCCATGAAGCCGAGCAGCGCGAGCAGACCCAGCACGAGCGAGTAGGCCGGCAGCATCGCCATGTTACGGCGCAAGGCATTCCCCGAGGACGACGAGAGGACGGCGGTCACCGAGTGCGGATAGAGGAAGAGCGCGAACGCCGATCCCACGGCAAGCGTGGCGTAGGCGGAGAAGCCGTTCATGCTCGCCGCGTCGGGCGCCTTCAGCAGGAGCTTGGCCGGCGGAACGGCGCCGAACATATGAGCGAAACCGCCCAACTGCACCGGGACGACGATGATGGCCGCGGCAATCGTGATATAGATCAGCAGGTCCTTCACGACCGCGATCATAGCCGGCGCCCGCAACCCCGACGTATAGGTGTAGGCGGCGAGGATCGCGAACGCGATGATGAGTGGCAGGTCGCCCGCGAAGCCCGACGTATCGAATCCGAGCGCGCCGATGACCACCTCGATGCCGACGAGTTGCAGCGCGATGTAGGGCATCGTCGCGAAAATGCCGGTGACCGCGACGGCGAGCGCGAGCATGCGGCTGCCGTGGCGTGCACTGACGAAGTCGGCGGCCGTCACATAGCCGTGGCGCTTGGCCACGGCCCAGAGCTTCGGCAGCACGACGAAGCCGAACGGATAGATGAGAATCGTATAAGGAACGGCGAAAAAGCCCATGGCGCCGGCGCCGAATACGAGCGCCGGCACGGCAACGAACGTATAGGCCGTGTAGAGGTCACCGCCGACGAGGAACCAGGTGACGATCGTGCCGAAGCGCCGGCCGCCGAGCCCCCACTCCTCGAGGTGCGCAAGGTCGCCGCGTCGCCAGCGCGCGGCAAAGAAACCGAGCACCGTGATAGCGAGGAAAAAGAAGACGAAAACGCCGGTAGCGGTCGCGTTCATTGGGCGCCTCCTTTGCGTTGGGAGACGGACCTGTCCGAGCGCGGCTTGGTCCTGAAGTAGACGACCGCGGTAATAGCCGCGCTAACGAGCACCCAGAACAGCTGATACCAGTAGAAGAACGGGAAGCCCCACAACTGCGGCTCCATGCTGTTGTACGACGGTACCCAGATCATTGCGATCCAGGGAATGACCAGCAGCCAGAGCCAGCGTTTGGCGGCTCGTTGGGCGTCGGCATTGTGAGCCATGACGTCTCCTCTTTTTTACTCTTTTATCGAACCTGCTACCCGTATCTACCCGTATCGTGCCGGCCCTGCTTACAGCAGGCTTCCGGTTTTTAAAAGTCTGGCAAGAGTATAGGAGTGCTGCACGCACGGTCAAGCAGGGCGGACCCGGGGCGTGCGGCCCGCTTATGCCGCGGCAAGGCGCCGCGGCCGCCGGTACGATATCAGATCGAGAAGAATTCGGGCTTCCCGCCGAGCGAAGCGGCGATCCCCTTGACCCACTTGCGGGCCGGCAGGCCAAGCTTCTGCTCGATTAACTTTGCGCGCGCCGTGAGCGCGGCGAACGGGACGCAAAGGGCGGGTCCCGAGAAGGCGATTGCGATGCGATTACCGTCGTGGACCTCGGGTAGCGCAATCACACGGCCATCGAAGGCGGCCTTCAGGTGCTTCATGTTTCGCACGAAGCTCGGGTGGTCGCCGAAGAGGTTGATCGTCGCAACGCCGGCTTCGGTCAGACACGCGCGCGCGGCGCGATAAAAGGCGACGGTATCGAGCACCGGTCCGCGCGCCGTGGCGTCGTAGATATCGATCTGCAGTGCGCCGACGGTGCCGTAATTAGTGCGATCGTTGACGAAGTCCCAGGCATCGGTTTCGTGGACGGTGAGGCGCGCGTCGTCGGGCGGCAGGGCGAACATCGTCCGCGCGGCGATGACAACAGCCGGGTTCAATTCGACAGCCTCCACGCGGGCGCGCGGCAGGAAGCGATGAGCAAACTTCGTAAGCGCCGCCGCCCCGAGGCCGAGTTGGACGATACGCTCGGGCGTCTCCAGAAAAAGCAGCCATGCCATCATCTGCTGCGCATACTCGAGTTCGAGGTGGTCTGGCTTCTTGATCCGCATGGCGCCTTGCACCCACTCGGTACCGAAATGCAAATAGCGAACTCCGCCTTCCTCGGAGAACGTAACGGGCGCGAAGCGGGGCTTGCGCGGGATGTCGATACGAGGAGCGGCGTCGAGTTCAAAGTTTGGTTTGCCGTTCGCGCGCTTGAGCTTTCGCCTCGAGCCGAAATCGTCGTGAGTCTCGCTTTTGGCAGTGCGGCGGAACGCGCGCGCTTCGGCCGAAGCGCGTTTGATGAGGGTCGTCATGAGTGGTCTTGCGCGGCGTCGCGTCTGATTGATCGGGACGAGAGCATAGCACTGCCCTCCCCGTTGTCCTTGCTTCTGGCGCCGGGCGCCAAATCGGTTATCGCTTCCTCGCCCACGCTCAGGCGTCAGCGCCCTTCGCCCCTAGCGCTTGCCGCAGCAACTCGTCGAGCAAGCCCGTCATGCCCTCGGGATGCGTTGCGGCGCGCGCCTTCAGAATATCCACTAGCTCGCCATCGAGCTTGCAGGCAAACGGCACGAGCCCTTTCGCCTGATCCAGCTTGCGCTGCTCCCGCCGGCCGAGCGGTACCTCGGTCGCCCCTTTGCCGAAACGCTCCGAGCGGGTCTGCTTCATCGAATGCGTCAGTTTCAGCGCCTTGTTCTTTTCAAGGTCGGTTTTCTTCATTGCCATGCAATAGTGCCCTTTAGTCTAGTCGGTAAGTCGGCATTGTACGCAGGCGCCGGTCCCGACCTGGAGCGCGAACCATCCTCTGAGAACGTAGCTGGTGTAGAAGAGTCGAAAGACTCTCGAGGGTCGCGCGCTCAACGCTAGCCTCTGAGGAGAAACGATCGGCTGCCGATTTGAGCGGGGCTACGCCGCGAACCGCGACCAATCAGCCTGGCCGGCGGAAACCGTTCTCCACCCAGCTCATGGCGCTCGCCTTGCTGAGCTTGAAGTTCGCTGCCACCTGCACTTGCGCAAGCTGCGTCCCAAAGGCGTCACGGGCAGTCAGAAGCGCGTATGGCTCGTCCTCTTCGGGGACGATGTCCAGCGTGATCTCCAATTCGCCATCGCCCGTTGCGGCCGCCACCGTTAGGCTTTTATGCAACTGCGCTCGCAGTTGCTGTTCATGACGGCGCAAGACTTCGGACGCCGTTTTCACCAGCGTATTAAATGCCGAAGTATCGAGCGGCTTCGGATCCTTCTTGTTGCGGCCCATCGTCCATGGGCCGACAAGTGCAGGCTCCGGCTCACCGTCCCTAATCATTTCGACGGCCCAGCCATCGTCGTCCTCATTCTTGATGACGCGCGCGGTCCAGCCGCCGTCGCGCCACAGCCTGTCCTCATGCAGCGTTTCAGCGGTCTGGCTCGCACGGCTTTCGGCTGCGGTATCGGCGATCGCATCGGTTGTGGAGCCGGGCGAGGGAGAGGACGTATCGGTCATTGCGGGTTCACTGATTTCGTGTGAGGCATTCGGCACAATCATGCGATTGTACCTGCGGCCATCCGGCAAACGCGGCGCTATGACGAACAGATAAGCGGCCGATGTTGGTGCGAACTTGCGCGAGCCTATCGATTCTCGATGGCCGCGCTTTCGTTCCATCGTCGCTCAAGCGTGCACGGCTTCTCGTCCGGTTCTGAATACGCTGACCAGTTCTTCGAGTTCCTGCGACTGTTGCCGCAGGCTCTCCGCGGCCGCCGCAGCTTCCTCGACGAGCGCCGCGTTTTGCTGCGTTACCTGATCCATCTGCACGACCGCCTTATTGACCTGCTCGATGCCTGTGCCTTGCTCCAGTCCTGCCGAGGCGATTTCGGAAATGATTTGTGCGACCTGGCGAACGCTGACGACGACTTCCCCGATCGTCGCGCCCGCCTGTCCGACCTGCTGCCCACCGGTCTCGACTCGGGATGCCGAATCAGTGATCAACGTCTTCACGTCCTTGGCAGCAGTTGCGCTGCGTTGTGCGAGGCTGCGCACCTCGGAGGCGACAACCGCGAAGCCCCGGCCCTGCTCGCCCGCCCGCGCTGCTTCGACCGCGGCATTGAGCGCGAGGATGTTAGTCTGAAACGCAATGCTCTCGATTACACCGATGATCTCGGCCACCTTGCTGGAGGCCTCGCTGATCGCGGACATCGTGCCCGTCACTTGTGACATCACGTCGCCGCCCTTGGCCGCGATATCCGATGCCGCGGACGCAAGCTGGTTCGCCCGCGAGGCACTATCGGAGTTGTGTTTAACCGTCGTCGTTAGCTGTTCCATGGAAGCGGCGGTTTGCTGCAGGGAAGCCGCCTGCTCCTCGGTGCGAGACGAAAGATCGAGATTGCCGGCGGCGATCTGCCGCGACGCGCTGGCGATCGCCTCGGTTCCGTTGCGCACGCGGCCCACGATCAGCGCAAGGTTGTCGCGCATCGCGTTGAGTGCCGCAAGCAGGCTTGCGTCGTCGCCGGGCTTGCGGTGCACTTCGGTGGCGAGGTCGCCTGCCGCAATGCGCTTCGACACCTCTACCGCATACGACGGTTCGCCTCCAAGTTCGCGCAGCAGATGGCGCACTATTGCGAAGCCGAGTGCGGATACCATCGCCATCGTCGACGCGGCCACGATCGCGACCATCCACAGCACGCGGCTGACGATTCGCGCCGCGTCGTCGCTGCCTTGCTGCCCCAGTTGAACGTTGTACGCGCGATGGTCCGACAGCCCGGTGTTGAGCTTTTCCGCCGCAGGCATCATCTGCGACTGCGCGAGCGTGAACGCCGCCGATCCATTCGAAGCCGACAGATCGAGCGTCTTATCGCGCAGTGAATCGTAGCTTCTTAGCAAGTCACGATCCGCGGCAAGCATAGCGCGGTCGCGCTCGTCCGAGATAAGCGGCTCATAGCGTTTCAGGGCATCGACGATACGGTCGTGCTGTACGCCGATCCTCCCCATGAGCGTGCTCTTGTCGGCGGGATCCGTACTCAGCATATGTTGGTAGACGAGCACCCTCATCGTGTCGAAGGCGCCCTGCGCCTCGTCCAAGACTAGCAGGCTAGGAACGGTGTTCACGCTTGAATAGCTAGCCGAATCGTATACCCGTTGTATTTGCTGAAACGCGAGGCCAGACACCAGCGCGAGTCCGAGCGCAGCGCTCGCAATTAGAACGGTCAGCCGCTTCCCGACGCTCAACCGATAGAACCATCTCATTGTCAACCCCCAGGTGCAGTTCTTCATATCAAACTCGGCTCGCGAGCCGAAACTTGCAAGCGGCCGGCTCAAGCCTTACCGACCTTTACGGCGCCCTCATGGTTGTCTAGACCCGGGGTTTCCCTGGCATTGCTCTCGACTAAGCGGAGACTCGTCAATCGAATGAGCGGATCATTCGTCGCATGATCGGGAACGCGCCGACGCTACACTGCTCGACGGCAGTCTGACGAGATCGAGCGACACGCGGCTTTACGCTAACGCCTGCATTCCGATCTTCGCCGCCGTGCCGCCGTTGAAGGCAACGGCCGCGAGATTCGGCAACGCGGCGACAAGCGCCGCCAAATCATTAGTCGCATGATCGCGAATCCGGATATCGAGACTGCCCTCGCGCTTCGCCGGCGCGATGGCATCGCACAGCCCCACAGGATGATTGAGCAGCGCTTGCAGCCGCACCTCGTACTCCGTGCTCGGGGACGCTTCGCCGATCACATCCCCAATCAAGTGCCAACACCGATTGATGTTTGGTCAATTTGACGCCTGCAGCAACGCCGTGCGCACGGCCATCAATCTCCTTGCGCCGGTGTCGGTCGTTCAGGCGGTTGCTTCACTCAAACAGCTGACATTCGCGCTCGGAGCGTGTCGGGATGGTCGTTGGCCAAGGCTGCTCAGTAGGCGAATGGCCTCTCAGGCGTACAACTCATTTTCTCCTGCGCTGACTGATCGCATGCCGGCTCAGTCGCCGCGCAACCGGAGTGGTCATCCCGTTGCGCCACCATGGGGCGTCACACTATCGGCAGGGTAGGACGCCGCGAAGCCCGCCGTGTCCTATTTCTCGTCCGCACCAACCGTGTTGCGCACGCCGGCAAGCTGCGCGGCGCCGCAGGAGAATCTTACGAATACATTTCACTTTTCTTTCATTTCTGGTGTATGGTGCTGGCCCGGGGGTTAGACAACGCCACCTCGGGAAAACATAGTTCTCAACTCGACAGGAGCACAAACCAGCATGCCTATTCCAGCGTATATGTGGCTTAAGGATGATGGCGGAGCAGACATCAAAGGTTCCGTTACTGTGCAGGGGCGCGAAGGAAGTATTGAGGTGATCGGCTTCAGTCACGGCCTGAATCTTCCGGTCGACCGCAGCTCCGGGCAAATCACCGGGACCCGGTTGCACTCTCCCATGAGCATCGAAAAGGAGTTCGACGCCTCTAGCCCCTACCTTTACAAGGCCGTCGCTACAGGGCAGACCCTACAATCGGCGGAATTGAAGTGGTACAGGATTAACGACGCAGGCCAGGAACAGGTGTATTTCATCATGCTGCTCGAAGGCGTGAAAATCACCGGCGTCAACCCAGGAATGGCTAATACAAAGCTGTCCGGAATGTCAGCGCTCAATCACGTCGAGTCCGTTTCCATCATGTATGAGCGCATCACGTGGCATTACACGGACGGCAACATCAAGTACACCGATTCGTGGAACGAGCGATAATTGTCGGGGAGACGTTCGATGGCTCTTCAGGGAAAATTTGTTGTAAACAACAAGCCTCTATCGCCACTGTCCATTTTGGGAGTCGGCACATTCATGGCTTTCTCTGGCAATGATGTTTACCGCAACCGCGGTGGATGCACCGCTATCAAGAACAATGGGCCGATACCCGCTGGGCGTTACTGGGTGGTGGATCGCCCATCAGGCGGGATTGGTTCTCGTATACAAACGTGGGCAAAGGATACCGTCATTTCAATGTTAGGCATGCCCACTCATCATGACGAATGGTTTGCACTATATCGTGACGACAGTTTGATTGATGACTACACATGGGTGAATGGAGTTGAACGCGGCAATTTCCGGTTGCATCCGATCGGCCGCTATGGGGTGTCCCTCGGTTGTATCACAGTACAGAACCTATCAGATTTCCATGCTATTCGACGCGCACTGTTGCGCACGAGTACTGTGCCGGTTCGCAATGCAGGCCTGCGTACCATTGAGGTAATTGCCAATGCTAGCGTTTGCCCATAGATTGTTGATTATCGCTTCTAGGGCGATGCTGTTCGTTTCCCTGTTTGCTCTGTCGGCGCGGTTCATTCACATTTATCCGTTGCCAATGTTGCCTGAGCATCAGCACCAATTGTTCCTGCTTTCTCAAAAATTGAGCGTCCGCGATCCGGAAAACCTTTACCTTTTCGCGGAGATGGCTGTTAATCTGATCGCTGCCGCCATCGAATACACGCTACTAACGAGGCTCTGGCGAGAGGTGAAAATCAAGTGGATAAGATATGCGGCAAAATCTCCGTAATTCGACAACGTTTACTTGTGGAATTCTTGAGATATCTCCGCTCGCTGGGGAAGTTTTGTTTATAGCCGGTCCTAGTGGGGGACGTCCCAGTCGAGCCCCTACAGGTTTCGAGCGCGTTCAGACGCTACAGTCCGTCTCCGACGAGGGGTTCGCGCGAAAGCAGCCATTGAATACATTGCGGATCAGTGCAAAATTCGCCTGATTTTTAAGCTATCCGACGCGCGCTGTTGTGCACAAGCACCGTGCCGGTTCACAACACAGATCTACATGCATATGGCGTCATTGAGGTGATTACTCATGGTAACACTTGTCCGTAGTTTATTGATAATAGTTTTAAGGGTGATGGTATTCGTTGGTCTGTTTGTTTTGTCGATGCGGCTCATTCACACTTATCCGCTGCCAATGCCGCCTGATCAGCAACATCAATTGTTCGTGCTTTCTCGAAAATTGGGCATCCGTGATCCTGATGGTCTCTACCTTTCCGCTGTAGCGATTGTTAATTTAATCGCTGCTACCATCGAATACGCGCTACTAATGATGCTCTGGCGGAAGATAAAATAAAGTGGAGAAGATATGCCGGCAAAATCTCCGTAATTATGCTTGACGAATTTGCTTGTGGAATTTTTAAGATATCTCTGCTGGTCCGTCTCAGCATCCGCGATGGCCGATCAACGGCTACCGAGACGACTCGCGAACGACCGTTGTGCATTGGAAGCTGCATTTGCGGCGAAGCCGGGGGTGCGGCAAAAAACTTGGACTGGTTTTTGTCCGCACCGCCAGTGGCTCATTTTTACTTTGCGCGAACAGCTTCACTCGAACAGCTGGCATTCGCGCTCGGATCCACCGGACTGGCCATCGCTTTGCGCCAAATGTGGCGTCACACAGCGTTGAACGCAACCACAGTGAAATTAGGCAACGTCGCCACGAATGCCACGATATCGTTCGTCACATGATCGCGAATCCGGCTATCGAGGCTGCGCTCCCGGCGCGCTTGCGCGATGACGTCCCAAAGTCCGATACGGTGCGCGAGCAGTGTCTCCAGCCGCTGCGCATAATGCATCGCCGGCAACGCTTCGCCGATCACATCGCCGGTCTAATGCCAAAACCGATTGATGTTTTGGTCAATTCGACAGCGGCCCAGCCGGACCGCGAATGAAGCGTCCCGCTAGCAGCCATATCCATCGAAGGCACCTGCCGAAGTAGCTGCCAGTACGTCGTCCGGTTCGGAGTCGAATGGCTCGCGCCCTGTATTCGGTCTTAGAAACAAGTGAGCGTGCCGAAAAGACGGCATGCCCACGTTAGCATCTGGCAGCTTCGCAAAACTTGCACATGGCCGTATGGCAAGCCATGCCGGCGAACGACGGCCAGGCTCGGGCAGCAACGGTTTCTGCCGCGAAGTTACTGGCGGACTTCTGGGCCGAAGTCGAAGCGATTCTTGATAGAAGGAGCAGTCAGCATGAGTACAGCCAACGTCTTAAAGGTCGGGGTCGCATCATCGGAGCAATACAAGGCTCGGACGATCGCAATCGCCCGGGGTGAATATGTGCCCAGCCCCGATGAGCCCAAAGTCTGGTTCCAGTCGCTCGAAACGTTGGCGCAGGTGCTTTCCGACAGAAACCGGTCGCTGCTTGCGCTAATCGCAGAGACAGCGCCGGCGTCGCTGAGCGAGTTGGCCGAACGCTCTGGCCGCGCAAAATCCAATCTATCGCGAACGCTCAAGACAATGGAGCGATACGGGCTCGTTCATTTCGAAGAAAGTGCGGGTCGAGAAGTGGCGCCGCGCGTCAACTACTCTGGCGTGGAATTGGAACTGTCATTTGCGTAATGTCGGGCGCCGAGTGCACGAATGTAGATGCCCAGGTTGGCGTGTACCGGATCGATTTTCGAAAGCCGAAGAACATATCGAAGTCGTTCTCGCTCCCCGAGCGCATCCGACCTGCTACACCAACCACTTACCTAACGCCTCCCACGCCCTTAACTTCTCGGCATAAGGCACAGCCGCATACGCCGGGCTGCTCGACGGCAGCCTGATGAGATCGAGCGACATGCGGCTTTCGGCCAACGCCTGCATCCCGATCTTCGCGGCCGTGCCGCCGTTGAAGGCAACAGCCACAAGATTCGGCAGTGCGGCCACGAGCGCAGCCAGATCGTTCGTCGCATGATCGCGAATCCGGCTATCCAGACTACCTTCCCGTCTCGCCTCAGCAATCACATCCCACAGCCCGACCCGATGGTCGAGCAGTGCCTGCAGCCGCGCCTCGTACTCCATGCTCGGCAGCGGCTCCCCGATCACATCCCCCATCAAATGCCAAAACCGATTCTGCCGATGCGCGTAGTACTGCCCTTGGGCAAGCGATACCTCGCCGGGTAAGCTGCCGAGCACGAGCACGCGCGTGTGCTCGTCGACGACGGGTGCAAACGAACGCTTGAACATCAGGTTCAGGACGAGCTCCGGCGGACGGAATGGGAATGCGGCGCGTGTAACGGCCGCGCGAGGCGCGTGCCTCTATCATGAGCGGTTGCCGCCGTCGCGCCTGCCTGCCCCCTCCGCGCCCGTGCCGCGCCCTCGCCGGGCCGCGTGCGCTCTTCGAGGCACTCCCATAGCGCCGGCAGCATGCATTCGGTCACCAAGAGCGGCCGCCCTCGGCGCAAGAACAGGGAGCGGCGCGCAATGAGCGCATGCGGCGGCTCACCGGCAATCTCGCGTTGCGCCAGAGCGAAAAGCGGATGCCGAGCAGTCAACTGGACGCTCACGAGCGCTGAGCGCGAAACGCTGCCATCGTCATAAAGCAGCTCGGCGAGCGGGCGCGACGACAGCCGCCGCATCGACTGCCAGACGCCGCGGCTAGCCGCGAGCGGCGCGATGCTGTGCGCGGCGACGAAGGGCGTGCCATCCACCAGTAGCACGACCTCGCGCACCCATACGCGTTGGCGTTCCGCGACGCCAAGCGCCAGGCATTCATCGGCCCATGCGCAGGCGACTGCCTCTCGCGTTACGCGCAGCGTGACAGTGCCGAGCGTGCGCAAGTGCGCCGTGAGCGATCCGCCGCGTGCGAGCCAGTCCTTCTGATCGAACGTGAACGACGGACGTGGCATGGACCGCCACGCCGCGCTCGCCGCGGCGAGACGCAACCGTCGTGCACCGATCATCGTGCAATGAGCAGCGCGTTGGTGCGCTTCACGAAGCTCGCCGGGTCCTCGAGGGCACCGCCTTCGGCCAGCAGCGCTTGATCGAATAGCAGGTGACACCAATCGGCAAAATCCTCGCGCTCGGGAGAAAGTGCCTTGACGAGCGCATGCTCGGGATTGACCTCGAGGATTGGCTTGAAGTCCGGCGTCTTTTGCCCCGCCGCCTTCAGCATCCGTTGCAGATAGCCGCTCATCTCGCCCTCATCGGCAACGAGGCACGACGGCGAGTCGGTCAGACGGAATGTCAAACGGACGTCTTTCGCCTTATCCTTCAGCAACGCCTTCATCTTTTCGACGAGCGGCTTCATCGTCTCGCTCATCTCTTCGTGCGCCTTCTTCTCCTCGTCGTCAAAAGCGTCGAGGTCAAGGTCGCCGCGCGCGACGCTCGCAAGCGGCTTGCCATCGAACTCGGTGAAGTACGCAAGCGCCCATTCGTCGACGCGATCCGACAGCAGCAGCACTTCGATTCCCTTCTTGCGAAACACCTCGAGGTGGGGGCTGTTCTTCGCCGCTTGCCAGCTATCGGCGCTCACATAGTAGATCTTCGTCTGCTCGGGCTTCATCCGCGCAACATACTCGGCGAGTGAGACGGTTTGCTCCGGCGAATCGGTGTGCGTCGTGGAAAAGCGCAAGAGCTTCGCGATGCGCTCGCGGTTCGCGAAATCCTCGCCGAGCCCTTCCTTCAGCACCTGGCCGAACTCCTTCCAGAACGCCGCGTATTTCGCCTTGTCTTCGTCGCTCTCGGCATTCGCGAGCTCCTCCAGCATCGACAGCACGCGCTTCGTCACACCGTCGCGAATCGCCTTCACGTCGCGGCTTTCCTGCAGTATTTCGCGCGAGACGTTGAGCGGCAGATCGCTCGAATCGACGACACCCTTGATGAAGCGCAGATACGACGGCAGCAACTGCTCGGCGTCGTCCATGATGAACACGCGCTTCACATAGAGCTTGAGCCCGCCGTGCCGTTCGCGGCTCCAGAGATCGAACGGCGCGCGCTTCGGCACATAAAGCAGCTGGATATACTCGCTGCGGCCCTCGACGCGATTGTGGGTCCACGAAAGCGGATCCTCATGGTCGTGCGAGATGTGCTGGTAAAACTGCTTGTACTGCTCCTCGCTGATCTCGCTTTTGGGGCGCGTCCAAAGCGCGCTCGCCTGGTTGATGGTCTCGTCCTCGTCCTTCTCGACGAGCTCGCCCTTCTCGCTGTCCCATTCCTCCTTCTTCATCAGGATCGGCAACGCGACATGATCGGAGTACTTGCGAATGATCGAGCGCAGCCGATAGCCTGAAAGCAGTTCGTCCTCGCCTTCGCGCAGGTGCAGGGTAATCGTCGTGCCGCGGGCCTTGCGCTCGATGGTCTCGACCGTGAAATCGCCCTCGCCCGCGCTGATCCAGCGCACGCCTTCGGCGGCCGGCAGTCCCGCGCGGCGCGTCTCGACGGTGATCTTGTCCGCCACGATGAAGCCCGAATAGAAGCCGACGCCGAACTGCCCGATCAGCGCGGCATCCTTTTGCTGATCGCCCGACAGTTGCGCGAAGAACTCCTTCGTTCCCGAGCGCGCGATCGTCCCCAGATGTGCGATCGTCTCGTCACGGCTCATGCCGATGCCGTTGTCGTCGACCGTGATGGTGCGGGCCGCCTTGTCGAACGAAACGCGAATGCGCAAATTCGGGTCGTCTTCGAACAGTTCGCTCTTCGCGATCGCCTCGAAACGCAGCTTGTCCGCGGCATCGGATGCGTTCGAGATGAGCTCGCGCAGGAAGATCTCCTTGTTGCTATAGAGCGAATGGATCATCAGTTGCAGAAGCTGCTTGACTTCCGCCTGAAAGCTGAGGGTCTCTTGTGCCATGCTCTCGGTTCCCTGTTTTTCGTGAATGAGGATCGACGGCCGCTCAACTGGGGGCGGCGGCCGCCGTTTTCAAGGGCTTCGCGATGCGTCGGCCGTCGAGATGGGCGGCGAGAAAACCGGGTAGCCCCGGATCGCCGCAATTTGCGACGTTGAAGCGCATCCAGCTTGTCGGCGACTGGTGCGGCGAGAAGAGGCTCCCCGGCGCGAGCACGAAGCCCGCCTCCTGCCCGGCTGCCGCGAAGGTATCGGCATCGACGCCGGTGTCGGCCCAGAGAAACATGCCGGCCGCCGGCATCGTGAAGAGCTTCATCCCCGCGGTCTCGAGCATGCGCGCAGCCTTGTCGCGCACGCCGTCGAGCCGGGCGCGCAGCCGCTCGACGTGGCGCCGGTAGTGCCCCTCGGTCAGCACCTTGTAGAGTAGCCGCTCGTTGAGCTCGGGCGTGGCCATGCCGACCAGCAGCTTCTGGTCGGCGAGCGCCTGCGCCATGTCATGCGAGCACGCAGCGAAGCCGACGCGCAAATTGCCGGTCAACGTCTTCGAGAAGCTCCCGAGGTAGATCACGCGCTTTAGCTGGTCGAGGCTTGCAAGCCGCGTCGCGGGGTAGCCCGGCGGAACCAGGTCGCCATAGACGTCGTCTTCCACGACGACAAAGTCGTAAGCTTCGGCGAGCCGCAGAATGCGGAACGCCTGCGCGGGCGACACCGATGTTCCCGTCGGGTTTTGCAGCACCGAATTGATCAGGAGGATTTTCGGCCGCCAAGTCGCGACGAGCGCCTCTAGCGCATCGACGTCGGGCCCAGCCGCCGTATACGGCATGCCGATAAGTCGCGCGCCTTGCGATGCGAAGCGGCCGAACATCTGAAACCAGGCGGGATCGCCGACGATCACCGTATCTCCCGCTTGCACGTAGAGCCGCGCGATTAGATCGATCGCCTGCGTGATGCCGGAAACGAGCACGATCTGCTCGGGCGTCGCCCCGATTTCGAGCTCGGCGAGGCGCGTCTGCAATTGCTGGCGTAACGGCAGGAATCCTTGCGCGGTACCCATCCCGAGCCACTGCGAGGCGCTTTGCCGGCCGAGCGTGCGCAGGGCGCTCGCCACGAGCTCGCCGTCGAGCCAGCGCGCCGGCAGGTAGCCGAGCCCCGGCCCCTTTTCCGGACTGCTTGTTTGCAGCGTATTGCGCACGAGCCACGCGACGTCGATCGCGCTGCGAGCCGGCTCCGCGCGCGCTTCCTGCCTGCGCCGCGCGTCCGGCGCGACGGCGGCCGAGCGCTCGCGCACGTAAAAACCGGAACCTCGGCGCGATTCGATATAGCCCTGCGCGACGAGTCGCTCATAGGCCTCGACCACGGTAAACCGCGACACCCCTTTGTCCTGTGCGAGTTTGCGTATCGACGGCATCCGCATGCCGGGCCTGAACACGCGCTCGTCGATGCGGCGGCGCGCCCACTGCACGAGCTGGTCGACGAGCGTAAGCGACGCGGCGCCGTGCGGAGCGGGGATCAAGTCGAGCGGAACGGACATGGCGGCACCACGAACTGTACAGAAAAGTATCGAAGCAATTGTACCGTTACTGTGCCGGCGCGGGCGATTAAAGTGAACGCTGGCTTCCACCCTGCAATGACAACCCGGTACCCGTCTCATGAGGATGAATTCGCGCGAATCGCAAGGCATGCTGCTCGGTCTCGTCGGCGTGATCGTCTTCAGCCTGACTCTGCCGATGACGCGCATCGTCGTGCAGGAGTTTCATCCCTTGCTCAACGGCCTCGGCCGGGCACTCGCCGCGTCGGTGCCGGCCGCCGCGCTGCTCGTCTGGCGCCGCGAGCGGTTGCCGACCCGCGCGCAATTGAAGAGCCTTTTCGTGGTCGCGCTCGGCGTCATCGTCGCCTTTCCGGTGTTTTCCGCATGGGCGATGAAAACGGTGCCCGCCTCGCACGGCGCGCTCGTGGTCGGCCTGCAGCCGATTTTCGTCGCGCTTTATGCGGCCTGGCTCTCGCACGAGCGGCCATCGCCGGCGTTCTGGGCGAGCGCGGTGGTGGGCAGCGCACTTGTCGTCGCGTTCGCGCTTAGGGCCGGCGGCGGCGCGCTCGCGCCAGGCGACGCGCTGATGCTCGCCGCCGTCGCGATCGGCGCGCTCGGCTATGCGGAAGGCGCGCGCCTCGCGCGCGAGCTGGGCGGGTGGCAGGTCATCTGCTGGGCGCTCGTCGTCGCTGCGCCGTTTCTCGCCGTGCCGGTCGGCTGGCTTGGTTGGGAGCAGCACCTTCATCACCCCGGCCCCATCGCGCTCAAGACTTGGCTCGCGTTCGGCTACGTCGCGCTCTTCTCGCAGTTCATCGGCTTTTTCGCGTGGTATGCCGGCCTCGCGATGGGCGGCATCGCGCGCGTGGGGCAAGTTCAGCTGTTGCAGATATTTTTCACGATCGCCTTCGCGGCGCTTTTCTTCGGCGAATCGGTCGCTCCATCGACCTGGCTTTTTGCCGCCGCGGTGATCGCGACCGTGCTCATTGGGCGAAAAGCCGCCGTCCGCACGGCTCGCCCCGCTCCCGCGGGCCTGCGACTGGAGCGATAATCGCGGCTTTCGCCTGAGCCCGGCCGGCCGCCAATGCGCTTCCCGCCGTTTTCCCCACCCCTAAGAAGGAGACAATTCATGGATCAAAGCGATTTGCCGCAACGTAATTGGCAACTATCCGAGCGCGCCCGCAAGCTGACGAGCTCGGCCATTCGCGAGATCCTGAAAGTCACTGAACGGCCCGAGGTCATTTCGTTCGCCGGCGGCTTACCCGCGCCTTCCACGTTCCCTGCCGAGCGAATCCGCGAGGCCACCGATCGCGTGCTGCGCGAGGCGCCCGCCGCGGCCTTGCAGTACAGCGCGACGGAAGGCTATGCGCCGCTGCGCGAATGGATCGCCGCTCGTTGCTCGACGGGCGGCGCGACGATCCGTCCGTCGCAGGTGCTGATCACGGCCGGCTCTCAGCAGGCGCTCGATCTGATCGGCAAGGCGCTCATCGATCCGGCAAGCCCCGTCCTCGTCGAGACACCGACTTACCTTGGCGCGCTGCAAGCGTTCTCGCTGTACGAGCCGCGCTACGTGCAGGTGCCGACCGATGACGACGGACTCATCCCCGAGCGCTTGGCGGGCGGGCTCATCGAAGGCGCACGGCTCCTTTACGCACAGCCGAACTTCCAGAACCCCACAGGCCGCCGGCTTACGCTCGAACGGCGGCGAGCACTCGCCGAGTTCGCGAAGACCAGCGTGTTCCCCGTCGTCGAAGACGATCCGTACGGCGCCCTCGACTATGCAGGCAAGCCGCTGCCGACGCTGCTTTCAATGGCGCCCGATCACGTCGTCCATTGCGGCACGTTTTCGAAGATACTGGCCCCGGGGCTGCGGCTCGGCTACATCGTCGCGCCCGAGGAACTCCACTTCAAGCTGGTGCAGGCCAAGCAGGCGACGGATCTGCACACACCGAGCCTCACGCAGCGCATCGTCCATGAAGTCATCAAGGACGGGTTCCTCGACGAGCAGATTCCCGCTATTCGCGCGCTCTATGCGAGCCAGTGCCAGGCAATGATTGAGGCGCTCGCGCGCCACATGCCGACCGGCGTGAGCTGGAACGAGCCTGAAGGCGGTATGTTTCTTTGGGTGACGCTGCCGGCAGGCATCGATACGATGCAGCTGCTGGAAGCCGCCGTCGCGCATAATGTGGCGTTCGTGCCGGGCGCGCCCTTCTTCGCGGACGAAGCGCAGTCGAATACATTGCGGCTCTCGTTCGTCACAGTTCCGCCCGCACGCATCGACGAGGGCGTCGCTCGTCTCGCCGAGCTCATTCGCGAACGGGTCTAGCCGGCGGTGCAACGGCGCGCTCGGGTTCGACATTGCCCGAACGCGCAAGCGCCGGATCGCCGCGCCCACCATTGACATTTTTTTACCTACTCATCGAGGACATCTCTCATGGCTCAGCAGAACGTCTACGACACGCTCAAGTCACTCGGCATCGAGCTGCCTACGGCCCTCACGCCAGCCGCCGCCTATGTCATGTGCGCGCAAACGGGCAACACCGTCTATGTATCCGGGCATATCGCAAGAAAGGACGGCAAGCCGTGGGTGGGCAAGCTCGGTTCGACGATGACGACCGAAGAGGGCCAAAAGGCTGCCCGCGCGATCGCCGTCGATCTACTCGCGACGCTCCATGCATTCACGGGCGACCTCAATCGCGTGAAGCGGATCGTCAAGGTCATGAGCCTCGTCAATTCGACGCTCGAGTTTACCGAGCAGCACATCGTGACGAACGGCGCGTCCGAGTTCCTCGTAGAAGTGTTCGGCGAAGCGGGCAGGCATGCGCGCTCGGCATTCGGCGTCGCTCAGATTCCGACCGGCGCCTGCGTCGAAATCGAGCTGATCGCCGAAGTGGCCTAAAAGGACGGTCCCGATGTCTGCGCGCCAGGTTCGCTTCAAGCAGGTCGACGTCTTTTCGGCTGTGCCCTTCAAGGGCAACGCGCTCGCCGTCGTTTTCGATGCCGACTCGCTCGGCACCGAAGAAATGCAAGCGATCGCGCGATGGACGAACCTTTCGGAAACAACGTTCGTCTGCAAGCCGACCGCCCCATCGGCCGATTACTTGGTGCGCATCTTCACGCCGGCTCATGAACTGCCCTTCGCGGGACATCCCACCCTCGGCACCGCGCACGCGTTCATCGACAGCGGCTACCGGCCGAAACAGGCGGGCCGGCTGGTGCAGCAGTGCGGCGTCGGCCTAGTGGAGATCGAGGAGCGCGAAGGAGGCCTTCGAGCGTTCAGCGCCCCACCGGCCCGCATGTCGCCGTTGGCCGAGATCCATCACGCCGCGCTTAAGGAAGCGCTGCGCACGGATGGGATCGATTTCAACCACATTGCGCCCACGGCCGTCGACAACGGCGTGAATTGGCTCATGGTGGCGATCGATTCGCCCGAGACCTGCCTCGCGCTCTCTCCCGATACGAGCGCGCTCGTTCGCTTCGCCCAGCGAGCCGGCGTGAGCGGGGTCGCGCTCTATGCCACGCACCCCGATGGTGGCCCCGCTAGCCTCGAAGTGCGGTGCATCGTCGTCGAGGGCGAGCGCTCCGTCTACGAGGATCCGGTG
Source organism: uncultured Burkholderia sp. (assembly GCA_964414365.1). Lineage (GTDB taxonomy): Bacteria > Pseudomonadota > Gammaproteobacteria > Burkholderiales > Burkholderiaceae > Trinickia. Next base: position 1,396 of record CAYPWK010000027.1, on the reverse strand, counting down.
ACGGGCAGCGCCAACGGAGGGCTGGCAAGCCTCTTTGCCGCGCACGGGCGCCCTCATGGCGACAGCTATACGGTGCGTCAGGGTACCGCGCTTGGGCGGGACGGCCGCGTTTTCGTCGAATACGACGATGCGCGCGGCAAGATTTGGATCGGCGGCGCCGC
>CAYPWK010000027.1:0-1135 GCA_964414365.1 uncultured Burkholderia sp. | reverse complement strand
CAGGCTATCTAAATTGCTGACCATTCAGTAATATCCTGCTGAAGACCTGCCCGCTGCGGGGTTAGCCGGGCGACTGTCAATTTCTGTTCAAATAGCGCCGCGGTCAGCCAGGCACGATGCTCGCCATGCAGCCAACAAACGAATCTGCCATGCTCGTAAGACACCGCCATTTCCGACTTGACGTCTGCTAGTCCCCGGTCCCAATGAACTTTCCCCGGTTCCATTCCGCCCGCGATGGACGCGCGAGGCACGACACGGTCGGGTCTCGACGCCGCGCGCTCGTCGCGATTCCGGTGCTCGGCCTGCTCGTGCTTGTGCTGCTATGGACCGTGATCTCGGCGCGCCTCTCGGTTGAGCGCGAATCGACCTATCGCGAAGCAGCCGCTTCCTCCGCCATCCTTTCGGCCGCGCTCGAACAGCACACGATCAAGGCGATTCATCAAGTCGACCAAATTACACGCTTCGTCAAATACGAGTTCGAAAAAAATCCCGATCGTTTCGATTTGCGCACCACGGTGGATAAAGGTGTCGTCCAGAGCGATACGCTCGTGCAAGTGGCGATCATCAACGAGCACGGCACCCTCGTGGCGTCGACGGCGGAAGAGAACCCTACCCCGATCGACCTCTCCGATCGCCAGCACTTCAAAGTCCACGAACACGAGAACGACGACCAGCTCTATATCAGCACGCCGGTTCTTGGCCGTGTCTCACATCAATGGACGCTGCAGATGACGCGGCGCCTGAACCACTTGGACGGCTCGTTCGCGGGCGTAGTCGTGGTTTCGGAGAATCCCGGCTACTTCACGAGCGATTTCTACAACAATGCGGCGATCGGTAAAGACGGCGTGATCGCCGTCATTGCTGATAGCGGCGCGGTGCTCGCACGCCGCACCGGTGCTGCGCGATCGGCCACCGCGTTTTCGGCAACGGGCGTCTATCCAATTTCCGAGCATGTCTCGGGCACGCAAATCGACCCGATCGACGGCATCAAGCGCATCGTCTCCTATCGCCACATCGACGGCTACCCGATGGGCGTGCTCGTAGGTCTCGCGGAAGCGGAAGAGTTCGCCGACTACAACCATACACGCAACGTCTATCTGCTGATGGCGGGTTTCATCTCGCTCGCGATGCTCGG
>CAYPWK010000026.1:8768-25113 GCA_964414365.1 uncultured Burkholderia sp. | reverse complement strand
TTGCAGACGATGTACTTCTGTGAAGCGGCCGCTGTCCGAACAGTCTTCCATTTGATCCCGGCCGGAAAGGCCGCACCGCCGCGACCGCGGAGGCCCGACTCGAGCACGAGCTCGCAGGCCGCCTCGCCGCTCATGGCCAGCGCGGCCTTCAGGCCCGCGAGCCCTTCATGGGCGACATAGTCGTCGATCGAGAGAGGATCGGTGATGCCGAGCCGCGCGAACGTGAGCCGCTGCTGGCGCTTCAGATAGGGGATTTCTTCGACGAGCCCGACCGAGCGCTCATGGGCTCCGCCGGCAAGCCACGAATCGAATAGCGAGGGGACGTGCTCGACGTCGACATTGGCGTAGCCTACGCGCCCGTCGGGCGTTTGGATCTCGACGAGCGGCTCGAGCCAGAGGAGCCCGCGTGAACCGTTGCGCACGAGCTCGACGGTCATGCCGCGCGCCGCGGCTTCGCTTTCGATCGCCTGCGCCACTTCGTCGGCGCCCAATGCGAGAGCCGACGAGTCGCGCGGCACGAAAATCCGATGAAGCGTCGTGGGCGAGTTCATGCGGACTCCTTTGCATTCGCTGCGATGCCGGCGGCCGCGCAGGCCGCGTCGAACAAGGCGTCGAACTTCAGCGGCGTTACCTTAGCGAAAAGCTTACCGTTGATCGTCATGGCCGGCGAGAGCGCGCACTGGCCGAGACAATATACGGATTCGAGTTCCACGGCTTCGCCTGACGCGTGGGCCGCGGCGTCGCCTGCGCCGTGCTTGGCGTCGAACCGGCAGCCCGTGTGCGCTTCGACGTGCTGCGCGAGCGCCTCGGTGCCCATGCTGCGGCACGATTCGGCCCGGCAAAGCGCGACGGTCACGCGTGCGGGCGGTGCCGTGCGGAAATGGTGGTAGTACGTAATGACGCCGTGCACTTCCGCGCGCGAAAGATTCATCGCGCGCGCGAGCGGTGCCACCGCTTCCTTCGGGATATACCCGACTTCATCCTGGATGGCGTGCAGCACTGCAAGCAGCGATGCGCCAGGTTTGAAATGCTTGCGGACGAGTTCGTCCGGCGCCGTGGCGCTGGAATGTTCCACGTGGGGTCTCCTATGTGTCCCTACTCGGGGCACCCTGCTCGTAATATGCACTTGCGGTGCATATGATGGGCAGATATGCTCGGCTTCTTCAGTTGTTTTGCAACAATAGGCGCGCGCTTTTCGATATGCAATAGGAAATTGGACCACATAAATGATCGACATCCGGTGTGTCACCGAACTGGTCGTGCGCGACAGTGCGGGCCAGGAAGCAAGCTTGACCGATATCGCGCCGTTGCTCGCCCTCGTCGACGAGACGGGCAGCATCGCCCAGGCGGCGGAGCAAAGCCGTCTCTCCTACCGCCACGCCTGGGGACTGCTGCGCCTTTTCGAGGCGAGGCTCGGCGGGGACCTGATCGCAAAGGAGCGCGGCAAGGGCTCGGCGCTGTCGGCCCTCGGGCACGCCGTCGTACGGGCGCATCGCCTCTGCGCCGAACGGCTCGACGGCCCGATGCAGATGCTCGCGAGCGAAATCGCCGAGGAGCTTAACCGACAGCTAGGGCGCAGCAGCGCGATCCGCATCCATGCGTCGCATGGCTATGCCGTGGCGGCGCTCGTCGCCGAGCTTGGCGGCCGCGGCGTCGTCTCAGTCGACGTCAAGTACCGTGAGAGCGCCGAGGCCGTTGCGTCGCTCGCGCGCGGAGAGTGCGATTTCGCGGGCTTTCACCTGCCGCTTGGCCCGTTCCGAGAGCTTTGCGCCGATATCTATCGCCGCTGGCTCGATCCGCGGCGCCACGTGCTCATTCATCTGACGAAGCGCAAGCAAGGCCTCTTTCTGCAAAAGGGGAATCCGAAAGGGGTGCGAGGGCTCGACGACCTGGCGCGCGGCGACGTGCGCTTCGTCAACCGGCAGCCCGGCTCGGGCACGCGGCTTCTGATCGACCTCGAATTGCGCCGTGTCGGCGTCGACCCCGAGCGGATCAACGGCTACGCGTCGACGGAGCTCACGCATACGGCGATCGCGGCTTTCGTCGCGAGCGGGATGGCCGATGTCGGATTCGGCGTGGCCCCGGCCGCGCATCATTTCGGGCTCGACTTCATTCCCGTTGTCGACGAGGACTATTACTTCGCTTGCGAGCGTGGGCGGCTCTCGTCGGCGCCGCTCGCCGCCGCGCTGGACGTGCTGAAAAGCGACGCGTTCCAGGCGAGCGTCTCGCACCTCGAGGGATACGATCCGGCCGACTGCGGCGTCCTCATCGAAGTCGCGAGCGGGCTGCGCGGCAATGGACCGGTACGCGCGTCGCGCTAGGGTTCGCGCTCGGGCAAGCGCACCGTGTTTACCTTTGTAATACCAATCGATGCACAGGCGGGCGGTTCTGCGTTAGGCTTACACGCTCGTTAGGTCCGCTATGCAGGTGCGTCGTTGACGCGCCGCTGAAATCGATATGAAACTGCTTATTCATGCTTGTGCCGCCGCGCTCGCGGCCGGTGCGCTGACAGCCGTCGCCTCGCTCGCCTTTGCGCAAAATTCGCCGGGCGTGCCGGGCGGCATCCTGAACGAACAGTTCCGCCTGCAGGAGCATCCGCAGTTGCAGTTCGCCTCGTCGGCGACGACGAAGAAGTATCAGACGCGTCGCTCCGAGCTGCGCAAGAAGGGGGACCTCGGCGACCCCGACGGCTGCAACCTCAAGTGCCCCGAGGATCAATAGCGCGAATTGCCGAGTCCGGACTGGCTTCGCCGGATGCACTCGGGCCGGCTTTGAGCCAACTCCCGAATCTTCATGCTCTCGCGCATGCGGTGTTTCGCAGAATCTTGCGCCCTTCCAGCGAGCCGCCCCGCGGCGTCGGTATCGGCATCGATGGCGGTGCGCGGTCCGCCTTGCCAGTTCCGAATTCGTGGTTATACTAAAAAATCCGACGAAACAGACCCCGATTGGAACCGAAAGACGCAAAGATCGAAAGTCGAAGAGCCGTTCTGCTTGGCTCGACACCCACCGCGAGAGAGAGGAGGTCACGCATGGGGGCAGCGAACGACCAGCGCGAGGCGCTGATGTTGATGCATCAGATGGGGCTCAGCGATGGCGCCATCGAGCGGCGCAAGCAAATCGTCGGTCTGGACTCAGCCGATCTGACGCGCATTGCCGCGATCAGGGAGCCGGTGCTCCACCGACTGGACGAATATGCGTCCATCTTCTTCGAGCATCTTGCGGGCTTCGACGAAGCGCGCCCGCTGCTCAATAACCATGCGCTCACCGATAGGGCGACACGGCTCAAGAAAGATCACCTGCGCGCGATGGTGTCGGGCGACTATGGGCCGAGCTATGTCGAACAGCGCATCGAGCTCGGCTTGCTCTACGCAGCGGCCGGCCTCGACAACCGAGTCTTCCTCGGCGCCTTCCATCATCTGTTGAGCAATATCGGGCTCGACGTCGTCAAGCAAGCGGGGCACGCGGCCTTCGACGCATTCGAGAGCTATATGTCGCTGAAGAAGATCGCCTTCTTCGACATCGGCTTGATCGTCGATGTTCTCGTTTTCGAGCGTGAGCGCGTCATTCGTCAGCAGCAAGAAGCGATACGCGAGCTCTCGACGCCCGTGCTCCAATTGCGCGAGCGCCTGCTGTTGCTGCCGATCATCGGCGTCATCGATACCTATCGAGCCCGGCTCATCACCGAAAGCCTGCTCGAGGAGATCCGCGCCGCCCGCGCCCGCGTCGTGGTCATGGATATCACGGGCGTCGCGACGATCGATTCGCGCGTCGCCAACCACATCATCCAAACGGTAGCAGCCGCGCGCCTCATGGGAGCGCAAGTCATCGTGACCGGCATCAGCGCGCCCGTGGCGCAGTCTCTCGTCGCGCTCGGTATCGAGCTCAGCGGCCTAGACACGGTCGGCGATCTTCAAGGCGGCATCGAGCTCGCCGAGCAGACGCTCGGCTATCGCGTCATTGCGACCGACCCGCACGATGCGACCGTCGGCCGTTCAAATGGGGTGAGCTAAGGCCGTGTCAGTTCCCATCCTAAAACAAGGCGACGTCCTCATCGCGTCGATTCAATCGGCCCTGTCGGACCAGGATCTCATCGAGCTTCGCGACGCGTTCGCGGACCGGATAGGGCGTTTGCGGATCAAAGGCGTGCTCATCGACGTTACGGCGCTCGACGTGCTCGATTCATTCGCGACGCGCACGCTGCGCGGGATCGCCTATATCGCCAAGCTGCGCGGCGCCACGACGGTTGTCGCCGGCATTCAGCCCGATGTAGCTTTCGCGATGGTGCAGCTCGGGCTGTCGCTCGATGGCGTCATCACCGCGCTCGATCTCGAAGAGGGTCTCGAGCATTTCAGCGGCCTAGCGAGAGGGGGCCGCCGCCATGCCGGATGAAGTGCGGGTCCCGATCGTGCAAGAGGCCGATATCGTGACGGCTCGCCAGAAGGGGCGCGAGCTCGCTGCCGCGACGGGGTTCTCGACGGCGGATCAGACGATCATCGCGCTCGCGATCTCGGAGATGGCTCGCAACATCGTCTCCTATGCGAGGAGCGGCGAGATCGCGCTCTGCCGCCTCGACGACGGAGCGCGCAAGGGAATCCAGATCATCGCCCAGGACGAAGGGCCGGGCATTCCCGACATCGAGCTTGCCATGCGCGACGGCTACTCGACGGGGAGAAGCCTCGGCGTCGGCCTGCCCGGCACTAAGCGGATCATGGACGAGTTCGAGCTCACCTCGACTCCCGGCAAGGGCACGACGGTCAAGATGAAGCGATGGCTACGATGACGAACGCGCCGCCGCCCGAAGGGTCCATCGTCGAATGGGGATGGGCGGGTCGTGCGCTCGACAGGCAATCGGGCGACCTGCACGTGGTCGTCGCGTTCGACGGCGGCACGCTCGTCGCGCTGCTCGATGGGCTCGGGCATGGTGTCGACGCGGCGGCAGCCTCACGCGCTGCCGTGCCCGTGCTCGAAGCGCATGCGTCGGAACCGGTTGAGCAGATCGTGCAGCGATGCCACGAGGCGCTGCGCACCACGCGAGGCGTCGTGATGACAGTCGCTTCGTTCGACGCGCGCGATAGCTCGATGACGTGGACGGGCGTCGGCAATGTCGACGGCATTCTTTGCCGCGTGCGCGATGGCCGCCAGCGGCGCAACGAGGCGATTTCCACGCGCGGCGGCGTCGTCGGCTACCGGCTTCCGCCGCTCAGGGCCGACCGCCTGCAGTTGTCGAGAGGCGACACGCTCGTCATGACGACCGACGGCATTCGAAGCAATTTCTCCGCGGGCGTGGCCATGGAGTACAGCCCGCAGGAGATCGCCGAATCGATTCTCGTTCGCTATGCGAAGGACACGGACGACGCTCATGTCGTCGTGGCCCGCTATGTGGGAGCGGAATCATGACGACGCGGCTCGACGCGCTCGTCGACGAATATGTATCGAGTCTCGATGCGTATCTCGAGCAGCCCGACGAGGCCGCGCTGACGCGCGCTTACGAATTGGGCCGGCGGGCGATGATCGACGGGTTGGGCGTGCTGGAGATGGCTGCGCTCCACCGCGCCGCACTCGATGCGCTCGTCTTGCCGGCTAGTGCCGCCGATCGTCAGCGGCGGCTCGACGCTTCCACGGAATTCTTCAATGAGTTGCTCGCGCCATTCGAGATGTCGTTGCACGGATATCGCGCGGCACTCGCAGCGAGCGAGGAACGGTTCCAGCTTGCAGTGAGCGGCGCCACTGCTGGGCTGTGGGACTGGAACCCGCAGACCGGTGAAGTCTATTTCTCGCCGCACTTCAAAGGGATCATGGGTTATGAGGACCATGAGATGCCCAATGAGAGGCGGGCGCATCTCGATGCGATTCACCCCGACGACTTCGGCCGCGTAACGCAAAAGCTCGATATGCATCTGCGGCAGCGTTCGCCGTTCGACGTCGAGTACCGGCTGCGCACGAAATCGGGCGGTTATCGGTGGGTTCAGTCTCGCGCACAAGCGTTATGGAACGACGCAGGCGAGCCGTACCGGATGGTGGGCTGGATCATGGACATCACCGATCGCAAGCGCGACGAAGAAGCGCTGCGCGTTTCGCGCGAGGAACTTCGGCGCCTGTCCGCTCATATCCAGCGGATTCGCGAGGAGGAGAAGGCGCGAATCGCGCGCGAACTGCACGACGACCTGGGCCAGCAATTGACTGCGCTCAAGATGGCCGTGACGCTCGTCGAGCACAAGAGCTCGAACCGCACGGCGCCCGCGCTATCGCAGGGCGATCTGCGCGGCATGTACTCCATGATCGATCAGCTGATCGATTCCGTGCGGCGGATCGCGGCGGACCTGCGACCGGTCATGCTCGACGATCTCGGCCTGATTCCGGCGATCGAATGGCTTGCCAGCGACTTTTCCGTGCGTTATCACGTGAAAGTGATCCGGCACATCGATGCGGACGCAATCGAGTTCAACCGCGAATGCAGGATCGAGGTTTTTAGAATGGTGCAAGAGGCGCTCACGAACGTTGCGCGCCATTCGGGCGCAACCGAGGTGGTGCTCGACATCGTGCGCCGTGACCCGCATTGCATCGTACGCGTCGTCGACAACGGGCGCGGTGCAGCGGCGCGAGACCCCCGCGGCCGGCATTCGTTCGGCCTGCTCGGCATGGGCGAGCGTGCGGCGTTGCTGGGCGGCGAGATCAAGATCCGCACTGCGCCCGGCGCCGGCTTCGAGCTGACCGCGATCCTGCCGCTAGCGGCCGTCGAAGCGCGTGCGGAGTGACGAAGCGGCATAAGCGGTTCCCGCGGCGTTGGCGGATTCGCGACGGCGGCGCGTCAGCGCGGCTTATCCCAGCTCCAATCGATCGCATCGTTCCACTGCTTGAGCGTTACTCTGACGCCTGCACCGGCGCTCGTTGCAATCTCGAACTCGTCGACGAGACGCCGGGCCCCGGCAAGCCCTAGGCCGAGCCCTTTCCCGGTCGAATATCCATCCCGCATCGCCTGCTCGACGTCGGCAATGCCGGGCCCCCAGTCGCGGGCGATCACGGCGACCCCGCGGCGCCGCGCTTCAGCTAGCGTGCTGAACGATACCTCTCCGCTCCCCGCGTGCACGAAGATATTGCGTGCAATCTCCGTGACGGCGATTTCCAGCGCGGCGATCTTCGGAGGAGGAAGGCCCTCCTGCTTGCCCAGCTCCCGAACGCGGCGCCGCGCCATGGCGACGTCGGAGTCGTCCCGGATCTGGAGGCAGTCGTCAGGTCCGGGCGCACGATATTCGGTCATGAGGACCACCGTCTCGCGGGCGCGAGGCATTTCGCATGTGCGATGCGCGCCCGGCGCCATGGGGCGCCGCTGAGCCGAATCATGGTCCGCCTCCCGCATAGTGCTAATTTGCCTAATACGATAAGCGAAGGCCGGGTTGCGAGCCAAGGTTTTGTTAGCGGAGTAATCTGTTCTGCATCGTCAAACGGATTAACGAGAGCTCCCATGAAAGCATCGGATCTATTCGTCAAGTCGCTCGAAGCCGAAGGCGTGGAATATGTATTCGGCATTCCAGGAGAAGAAAACCTCGACCTGCTCGAATCGTTGCGCCGCTCCAAAATCAAGCTGATTGTCACGCGTCACGAGCAGGCGGCGGGCTTCATGGCAGCGACTTACGGCCGCTTGACGGGCCGCACCGGCGTCTGCCTCTCGACGCTGGGCCCGGGCGCGACGAACTTCGTCACGGCGGCGGCCTATGCGCAGCTCGGCGGCATGCCGATGCTCATGGTGACGGGCCAAAAGCCGATCAAGACGAGCAAGCAGGGTCACTTCCAAATCGTCGACGTGGTGAGGATGATGGAGCCGCTCACGAAGTACTCGCGGCAGATCGTCTCAATCGGCAACATCCCGGCGTTGGTGCGCGAGGCTTTTCGCCGTGCCGAAGAGGAGCGCCCCGGCGCCACGCATCTCGAGCTCCCGGAAGACGTCGCCGACGAGGAGGGCGACGGCAAGCCGATTCCGAAGAGCTATAGTCGCCGTCCCGTTGCCGAGGAGAAGGCGGTCGCGCACGCGGTCACGGCGATCGGCGGGGCTCGGCATCCGCTTCTGATGATCGGTGCCGGCGGCAATCGTAAGACGACGCGCAAGGTGCTGCGCGAATTCGTCGATCAGACGGGCATCCCGTTTTTCACCACGCAGATGGGTAAGGGCGTGATAGACGAATCCCATCCGCTCTGGCTCGGCAATGCGACGCTCTCGGACGGCGATTTCGTGCACCGCGCGATCGATCACGCGGACTGCATCATCAACGTGGGGCACGACGTGATCGAGAAGCCTCCGTTTTTTATGCGTGGCGCGGATGCAGGCGAGAAGACGGTGATCCACGTGAACTTCCTCGGCGCCGAAGTCGACCCTGTCTATTTTCCGCAGATCGAAGTCGTCGGCGACATTGCGAACGCGGTATGGCAGTTGAAAGAGCGCCTGAAAACGTGCGAGAAGCAATGGGACTTCGCGCGTTTTACGGAAATCAAGGAGCATTTCGAGGCGCATCTGGTGAAAGGCCAGCACGACGACCGTTTTCCGATGTATCCGGTGCGGATCGTGAACGACGTGTACGAGACGATGCCCGAGGACGGCATCATCTGCCTCGATAACGGCATGTACAAGATCTGGTTTGCGCGTTACTACCGCGCGCACGAGCCCAACTCGCTGCTGCTCGACAACGCGCTCGCGTCGATGGGCGCCGGCCTGCCTTCCGCGATCGCGACGAAGATCGTGGATCCCAACCGGAAGGTGATCGCCGTCTGCGGCGACGGCGGGTTCATGATGAACTCACAGGAGCTCGAAACCGCCGTACGGCTCAAGCTCGATCTGGTGGTGCTGATCCTGCGCGACGATGCTTTCGGCATGATCCGCTGGAAGCAGGAGAACATGAACTTCCCGGACTACGGGATGACGCTCTCGAACCCCGATTTCGTCGACTACGCGAAGAGCTACGGGGCGCAGGGGCACCGAGTCGCGGCGGCCGAAGCGTTCGCGCCGCTTTTGCGCGATTGCTTCGCGACGCCGGGTGTGCACGTGATCGACGTGCCCATCGACTATTCGGACAACGAGCGCGTCCTCAATCGCGAGATCAAGCGGTTGTCAGCGCGACTCTGAACCTCGGCGGATCGCTTGGCGAAGCGAGCGAACCGCGTGAATCGCAGCAGGAGAACGTGTCATGTTGAAACCGAGTTATCCGTACTACCTTGCGAACGAACCGATTGCGGCCAATACCGATCTCGAGGTCACCGACAAATACAGCGGCCAAGTGGCCACACGGGTCGCGCTTGCCGATGCGCAGGCGATCGACAAGGCAATCTCGGCGGCTGTCGAGGCAATGCCGGCATTGCGTGCCTTTCCGCCGTTCAAGCGCCAGGCCGTGCTCGAGCATTGCGTGAAACGCTTTCGCGAGCGCTATGACGAGCTCGCGATGGCGCTCTGTATCGAAGCGGGCAAGCCCATCAACGATTCGCGAGGGGAAGTCACGCGGCTCATCGACACGTTCAAGGTCGCCGCCGAGGAATCTGTCCGCCTCGACGGAGAAATCGTGAACCTCGAGATTTCGCAGCGGGCGAAGGGTTATCACGGCTACGTGAAGCGTGTGCCGATCGGGCCGTGCTCGTTTATTTCGCCGTTCAATTTCCCGCTCAATCTGGCCGCCCACAAGGTGGCGCCGGCGCTCGCGGCAGGCGTGTCGTTCGTGCTGAAGCCGGCGAGTCGCACGCCTGTCGGCGCGCTCATCATCGCGGAGGTGCTGGCCGAGACGGATCTGCCGAAGGGCGCCTTCTCCGTGCTGCCCGCGCATCGTGACGGCGCGGATCTGTTCACGACCGACGAGCGCTTCAAGCTGCTCTCGTTCACGGGCTCGCCCGCCGTCGGCTGGGATCTCAAGAAAAAGGCCGGGAAAAAGAAAGTGATTCTCGAGCTGGGCGGAAACGCCGCCGCCATCGTAGATGGCGACCAGGGCGGCAAGCTCGACTATGTGGTCGATCGGCTCGCGTTCGGCGCGTTCTATCAGTCGGGGCAAAGCTGCATCGGCGTTCAGCGGATTCTCATCCACGCGTCAGTCTACGACGCGTTGCGAGAGAAGCTGATCGCGAAAACCAAGTCGCTGAAGATGGGCGATCCCAAAGACGAGAAGACGTTCGTGGGGCCGATGATCTCGGAATCGGAGTCGCGGCGTCTCGCCGGCTGGATGGAGAGCGCCGTGCAGGCGGGGGCCAAGATCGTCGCGGGCGGCAACGTGGATGGCGCGATGTTCGAGGCGACGCTGCTCGAAGGCGTCAAGCGCGATAGCGACCTCTATCGGCGCGAGGCGTTCGGGCCCGTGGCGATCCTCGAGCGCTTCAACGACTTCGAAGAGGCGCTTGCCGTCGTCAACGACAGCGATTTCGGGTTGCAGGCGGGAGTCTTCACCGATTCGCTCGCGCATGCGCATCGTGCGTGGGATGCGCTCGAAGTGGGCGGCGTCGTGATCAATGATGTGCCCTCGTTCCGGGTCGACAACATGCCGTACGGCGGCGTGAAGGATTCGGGACTTGGCCGCGAGGGGATTCGCTACGCGATCGAGGATATGACCGAGTTGCGGTTGATGGTCGTGCGTGAGACGTGGTGAAGGCGGTGGCGCGAGCTGCGCGCCGTGCCGTTGCGGCGGCGTGTGGCTGTTCCCGGTCACAGTCTCGTCCAGGGGGAGTTGGTGGAGATTCTGAGAGCAGACGCTGGAGACAAAAAGCGGTAGCGCGTACGCGCTTCTTGGCTGTCAGGCCGGCCTGCAACGGGCGGTCCGCCCGTGCGCACGTCGTTCAGCGAACGCGTTAGAGACTAAAGGACGAAAGCCCCGCCCGACGATCGTCGGCGAGGCTTTCAAAAGAAGTCCGGAAAAGCCCGGAAAGGGTATTGGTGGAGCCGGCGGGAATCGAACCCGCGTCCGCAAATAGTCCACAGCCAGTTCTACATACTTAGTTCTGTCATTTGATTTAACCGCATCGACGCGGACGAACACGCTTCGCTACGGCGAGTCACTAGGTTTTAGTCCCCGGCGTCGTGACACCACCAGGGCTTAGCTGACGTGAATGACCTCGCTGGTCTTGCGACCCTAGCCCGTCAGCGAGCCAGTGCGAGGCAGGCGGGGTTTAGGCCGCCAGTGCGTACGTGTTGTCGTTCGCAGTTACTTAAGTTCCCATTGATTAACGAGGTGACGGGTCCTCGGTATGCCCTGAACTGCTTCATTACCCACGTCGAAACCAGGTCGGCCCCGGTCGAATGATGAATTATCCCACAGAACGTAAGGTGGTGCGTCCTCGCTCGAATTCAAGTGCCGGATAGGAACAACTGTTGGGCAGGCAAACGCGGTGAAAGCCTTCAGGCCCGGCAGTTGAGCCCGGCGAGCAGCCGGCGCAACTGGACCGGCGAGTCGACGATATGCTGCGCGTGCCACATGGTCGGAGGCAGGTCGGTGCCGCAATAGCCATAGGCGGCCGCCACGGTTACCATGCCGGCCGCGAAGCCGGCCTGGACGTCGCGCAGATCGTCGCCCACGTAGACCACGTTCGCGGGCAGCATGGCTAGCGCCTCCGCCGCGTGAAGCAACGGGGCCGGATGAGGCTTGGCGTGCGGCGTCGTGTCGCCTGCGACGATGCAGTGCGCTCGGCTCGCGAGCCCCAGCTGTTCGACGAGCGGCATCGTGAGCCGCCCGACCTTGTTCGTGACGATGCCCCAGCGGACGTTACGCGCGTCGAGCTCGGCGAGCAGATCCCCGATGCCTGGGAACAGTGTCGTTTCGATGCATAGATCGGTCTCGTAATTCGCCAGGAACTCCTCGCGCATGGCGGCGAAATCGCGATGCTCGGGACCGATCCCGAACGCACCACCGATCAGGCCGCGCGCGCCGGCCGAGGCAAGGGGTCGCAACTGCTCGAGCGGCACTTTATCGAGCCCGCGATCGGTGCGCATCTTGTTTGCAGCCGCGGCGAGGTCGGCCGCCGTATCGGCCAGCGTGCCGTCGAGATCGAAGAGAACGGCGCGGCACAGATGGATCGAGCCCACGCCGAAGCGCGGGTCAGTTTGGGGAATCGGTTGACTCATGCGAAAGGAAGTTCGGAAAGCTCTTGGGGCGACGGTGTGGCCGCGAACGAAGTTCAAGCATGCCGGCGGCAGGCGAACAGATAATTGACGCTTGTATCGTCGGAAAGTGCGAAATGCCTGCCGAGCGGCCGGTACGTGATGCCCGTGAGGTCGGCCGCGCTGAGCCCCGCGGCGCGTGCAAAAGCAGCAAGCTCTGATGGGCGGATGAAGCGCGCATAGTCGTGCGTGCCTTTCGGCAGCATCTGTGCGATGTACTCTGCGCCGATGACGGCGAAAAGGTACGACTTGACGTTTCGGTTCAGCGTCGAAAAAAAGACCCATCCACCCGGCTTCACGAGTGTCGCCGCGGCTTTCACGATTGCGGCAGGATCGGGCACGTGCTCGAGCATCTCCATGCAGGTCACGACGTCGTAGCTGGCCGGCTCTCGCGCGGCAAGTGCCTCGGCCGAGATTTCCTCGTACTCGACAGTGATGCCGCTCTCGAGGCTGTGAAGATCCGCCACGCCGAGCGCTTCGGTCGAAAGGTCGATACCCTTCACCTGCGCGCCGAGTCCGGCTATCGACTCGGAGAGGATGCCGCCGCCGCAGCCGATGTCCAGCACGCGCTTGGCCGGAAGGTGCGCGTGAGCGTCGATCCAGCCGAGGCGCACGGGATTCAGTTCGTGCAGCGGCTTGAACTCCGCATTCGGATCCCACCAGCGATGAGCGAGATCGCTGAATTTCTGTAGCTCATGGGGATCGGCATTCGTCATAGTTTTGAAGAGAGTCTTAACCTGCGGTCAGTCCCGAGTATATCGAGGCTCGTGCGCTCACAAAAGCAAAGCGGCGCGAACTGACGGCGCAACGGCGCGCGCTCATGAGAATCGTTGGGGAAGGCTGGCCCGACGGCCGCGGCCGACAGGGAAACACCGCGCCCAAGCGGGCCGGCAGGGAAACACCGCGCCAAAGAGGGCCGACAGGGAAAAACACCGCCGAAATGGGACAGCAGCAAAAAACCCCGTCGAAACGGGCCAGCAGAACAAACCCCGCCGGAGCGGGCCAGCAGAAAAAAACCCCGCCGGAGCGGGGTTTTGCGGCAAGGGCGCTCGCAAAAGCGCCGTTGCTTCTATTACTGCTGGACGTTCTTCGTGCCGACCACTTCGACTTCCACGCGGCGGTTCGGCTGCAGGCACTGGATGAGCGCCTTGCGGTTCTTCTGCTTGCACTCGGAATCCGGCTTGACCGGGTTACGCTTGCCCTTGCCTTCCGTGTAGATCTTGTTGGCCGGAATGCCCTTGCTGACCAGGTATGCCTTCACAGCTTGTGCACGACGCAGCGACAGACGGTCGTTGTACTTGTCGGAACCGATGCGGTCCGTGTAGCCCGTAGCGACGACCACTTCGAGGTTCGTGTTCTGCAGCTGGCCTGCCAGATCGTCAAGCTTCGCCTTGCCTTCGGGCTTGAGAACAGCCTTGTCGAAGTCGAACAGCGTGTCAGCCGAGAAGGTGACCTTCTGGCTCGTGATGGCCGGCGGCGCGGGCGGCGGAGCGACCGGCGGCGTCGGGGCTTGCGCGACGAGAGCGCCGTCGCACTTGGCGTTCGCCGTTGCCGGCGTCCAGAACGCATCGCGCCAGCAAAGCTCGTTCGTGCCGTTCATCCACACGTATTCGCCGGTGCCGTTGACCCAGTTGTCATTCGTGGCTTGTCGCGACGCCGGCACCGACTGTGCCGAGGCGGATGCAGCCATAACCGCGGTAGCTGCAATGAACGCGAGCTTTGAAAGTTTATTCATATTTCTCCTCTCGAAATTGAGATTACCGCAGGTTTACTGCGAGCTTTGATGACAAAGACTAGTCATACATTGCTCGAAGTATAACATCGGTGCAGCGCGAAAACGGGGCGGCCATGCAGACACTTCGAGCAGCGTCTAGCCAAATGCGTTGGCATTTTGCCATATCGTTCCCTTCTTACGAAAAAAAAGTTCCCCGACGTCGCGCCGTCTCGTTCGAATGTGGTAGTTGAGCAACAGCTAAGCGGGGCGGGCATTTGCGGCCGATCGGCGCCCGCACGATGCATGCCAGACGTGAAGAAAATTCGACTCGCCGCATGCGCGAGCGACGAGTCAAATCTTCCGAACAACATTCCAGGCAGCACGTTGCGCTGCAGCGAGCGAAACGCCCCGATAAGGCCGTCCCGTGTCGCCTCAATGGGGGGTACGCACAGGCGGCGGGCGGGCCTTGCCGGCATGCTAGAATCGCCTGATGCCCGGCGCTCGCATGGGCCACGCGGAAACGAATGCGGATGGGGCCGATAGCAGCGGTTGCTCACAGATCGGAAGATAGAGCTGCCCGCCGCCGCAACGCCTGTCCGGGCTCATCGTCGCCTGAACAAGACACGGATAATGGATCAATTCGCCAAAGAGACTCTGCCAATCTCCCTCGAGGAGGAAATGCGCCGCTCGTACATCGAGTACGCGATGAGCGTGATCGTGGGCCGCGCACTTCCCGACGTCCGAGACGGCCTCAAGCCCGTGCACCGGCGCGTCCTCTATGCGATGCACGAGCTCAACAACGATTGGAACCGCGCCTATAAGAAATCGGCGCGTATCGTCGGCGATGTCATCGGTAAGTACCATCCGCACGGCGACCAGGCAGTCTACGACACGATCGTCCGCATGGCGCAGCACTTCTCGCTGCGCTACATGCTCGTGGACGGGCAGGGCAATTTCGGTTCGGTGGACGGCGACAACGCCGCCGCGATGCGCTACACCGAAATCCGCATGGCCAAGATCGGCCACGAGCTGCTTGCCGATATCGATAAAGAAACGGTCGACTTCGGGCCGAACTACGACGGCAGCGAGAACGAGCCGCTGATTCTGCCCGCTCGCATTCCGAACCTGTTGATCAATGGCTCGTCGGGCATCGCTGTCGGGATGGCGACGAATATTCCGCCGCACAACCTGGGCGAAATCGTCGACGCTTGCCAGCATCTTCTGAAGAATCCCGCCGCGAGCATCGATGAGCTCATCGAGATCATTCCGGCGCCCGATTTCCCGACGGGCGGCATCATCTACGGTCTCGTCGGCGTGCGCGAGGGCTACCGCACGGGCCGCGGCCGCGTGGTGATGCGCGCGAAGACGCACTTCGAAGAGATCGACCGCGGCCAGCGCATGGCGATCATCGTCGACGAGCTTCCGTATCAGGTCAACAAGCGCTCGCTGCTCGAGCGTATCGCCGAGCTCGTCAACGAGAAGAAGCTCGAAGGCATCTCCGACATTCGCGACGAGTCGGACAAGAGCGGCATGCGCGTCGTCATCGAGCTGAAGCGTGGCGAAGTGCCCGAGGTCGTCCTCAATAATCTTTATAAGGCGACGCAGCTGCAGGATACGTTCGGCATCAATCTCGTCGCGCTCGTCGACAACCAGCCGAAGCTCCTCAACCTGAGGGAGATGCTCGACGCATTCCTGTCGCACCGGCGGGAAGTGCTGACGCGGCGCACCGTCTACGAGTTGCGCAAGGCGCGCGAGCGCGGCCACGTGCTCGAGGGCCTCGCCGTGGCGCTTGCGAATATCGACGAGTTCATCGCCATCATCAAGGCGGCGCCGACGCCGCCGATCGCGAAACAGGAGCTGATGGCGCGCGCCTGGGATTCGTCGCTCGTGCGCGAGATGCTGACGCGCGCCGAGACCGACAACGCGTCGGCGGGCGGGCGCGAAGCCTACCGGCCCGAGGGGCTGAACCCGGCGTTCGGCATGCAGGGCGACGGCCTCTACAAGCTTTCGGACACGCAGGCGCAGGAAATCCTGCAGATGCGCCTGCAGCGCCTGACGGGCCTCGAGCAGGACAAGATCATTGGCGAATACCGTGAAGTGATGGCCCAGATCGCCGATCTGCTCGACATCCTCGCGCGCCCCGAGCGGATCACGACGATCATCGGCGACGAACTCGCCGCGGTGAAGGCCGAGTTCGGCGATGCGCGCCGCTCGACGATCGAGCTCAATGCGACCGAGCTCAATACCGAGGATCTGATCACGCCACAGGACATGGTCGTCACGATGTCGCACGCGGGCTACGTGAAGTCGCAGCCGCTCTCCGAATACCGCGCGCAAAAGCGCGGCGGGCGCGGCAAGCAGGCCACGCAGATGAAGGAAGACGACTGGATCGACACGCTCTTCATCGCGAACACGCACGACCACATTCTCTGCTTCTCGAACCGCGGGCGCGTCTACTGGGTGAAGGTTTACGAAGTGCCGCAAGGCTCGCGCAACTCGCGCGGCCGGCCGAT
>CAYPWK010000026.1:0-8758 GCA_964414365.1 uncultured Burkholderia sp. | reverse complement strand
ATCGTCAATATGTTCCCGCTGCAAGAAGGCGAGAAAATCAACGTCGTCTTGCCGGTCAGGGAGTTCTCGGCCGACAAGTTCATCTTCATGGCGACGTCGCTCGGCACCGTCAAAAAGACGCCGTTGGAAGCTTTCAGCAGACCAATGCGCAAGGGTATTATTGCGGTCGGCCTCGACGAGGGCGACTATCTGATCGGCGCAGCGATCACGGACGGCGAGCATGACGTGATGCTGTTCTCCGATGCCGGCAAGGCGGTGCGCTTCGACGAGAACGACGTTCGCCCGATGGGCCGCGAGGCGCGCGGCGTGCGCGGCATGCAACTCGAAGACGGACAGCAGGTTATTGCGATGCTCGTCGCGGGCAGCGAAACACAATCGGTGCTGACGGCAACCGAAAACGGCTATGGCAAGCGCACGCCGATCACCGAGTACACGCGGCACGGCCGCGGCACAAAGGGGATGATCGCGATCCAGACGTCGGAGCGCAACGGCAAAGTCGTCGCGGCAACGCTCGTTGATGCCGAAGACGAAATCATGCTGATCACGACGACGGGTGTGCTGATTCGCACACGTGTCTCTGAGATCCGCGAAATGGGCCGCGCGACGCAGGGTGTTACACTCATCAGCCTTGACGAAGGGACGAAACTCTCCGGTCTTCAGAAGATCGCCGAGGCAGATGCCGACGGCGAAGGCGCCGAGGACGGCAACGGCGAGGGTGACGAAGCCTGATCGACGTGAACGGATGCCCCGCCGGGCGGTTGTTTGCCGTAGGCAGATGGCAACTCGGCCGTGACGCGCGAATGGCGGGGGAGAGGGCCGAGCAGCATCAGCTGCAAGCCACGCGCGCGAGCAAATCGACTTATTTTTCAGAGGGAGTAAAGATGCAACGACGTTTCAAGCAATGGATGCTGCTGGCCGCCTTTGTGCCGACCTTCGCGATGGCGCAAGCGCTCCAGTCGCAGCAGACGCCTGCGGCGCCGGCGGCTGCCGCCGATGCTAACGATCCGGCCAAGCAAGGCGCGATCAAGGAACTGCTCGCCGCCATCGACGCGCAAAAGCTCGTGAGCGCGATCGGCAACAGCGCGCAGATGCAGGCCAAGCAGCTCGTCCCGGCGATCCTGTCGGACGCGCTGTCCGAGAATAAGTCGATGTCGGACAAGCAAAAGCAGGCGGCAGTGCCGGCGCTGCAGAAGAATGCGGTGCCTAAGCTCGTCGACTCGGCGGGTCAAGTCTTCGCGAGCGACCAGTTCCGTCAGGATGCGATGCAGGCTCAGTACGAAGCCTACGCGAAGTACTACACGACGCAGGAAATCAAGGATCTGACGACGTTCTACAAGAGCCCGACTGGCCGAAAGTTCATCGAGGTGCAGGATCAGGTCGGCCGCGACGTCGTCAACGGCCTGATGCAGAAATACATGCCGCAATCGATCAAGGCGACGCGCGACCAGGCCGACAAGGAAGTCACGGCAGTCAAGCCGGCGGCCAAGTAAGCGGAACGGCGAAAGCGCCGGCTGCTCGAGCGGTGTCCGGCCGGCGCCTGGGCGGCCCGCTCGGGCCCTCCTCACCAGCGGCGAATTGGGCGCGTTTCGGAAGGCACGATCCGTCGTCGTTTATACGGCACTGCGATAAAATGGCCGTTTGCGCAGCATGCGCGGACGGCCATTTTTCTTTTTCCGAAGCGAAAGGCTCCCGCGGGCGGGCCCCTCGGAGGGGCCGCTCATGCTTGCCGCAGCGCTTTACCATCGACCTCGGGGGTTTTTCAGGATGCGCGTCTTCAATTTCGCTGCCGGGCCGGCCGCCATGCCGGAGGAGGTGCTTCGCCAAGCGGCCGACGAAATGCTCGATTGGCGCGGCAGCGGAATGAGCGTGATGGAGATGAGCCATCGCGGGCGCGAGTTCATGTCGATCCACGAGGAGGCGCTCGTCGATTTGCGCGAGTTGCTCGAGGTGCCGGCGAGCCATCACATCCTCTTCCTGCAGGGCGGCGGGCTCGCCGAAAATGCGATCGTTCCGATGAACCTGCTCGGCTCGCGCAAAACGGCCGACTTTGTCCTGACCGGCTCATGGTCGAGCAAATCGTTCAAGGAAGCAGCGAAGTACTGCACGCCCCACCTCGCGGCAAGCGGCGAGACGCCCGACGGTTTTACGCGCGCGCCGAGGCGCGCCGAATGGCGGCTCTCGGACGATCCGGCGTACGTGCATCTCTGCACGAACGAGACGATTCACGGCGTCGAGACGTTCGATATCCCCGATCTCGGCGATGTTCCGCTCGTGGCCGATGTTTCCTCGCACGTGCTGTCGCGGCCGATCGACGTCACGAAGTTCGGCGTACTCTTTGGCGGCGCGCAGAAGAACATCGGGATGGCGGGCGTGACGCTCGTCGTCGTGCGCGAGGACTTGCTCGACCGCGCGCTGGCGATCTGTCCGTCGGCGTTCGAATGGAAGACCGTCGCCGCGAACAACTCGATGTACAACACACCGCCTACCTATGCGATCTATATCGCCGGGCTCGTATTCAAGTGGCTCAAGCGCCAGGGCGGCGTGAGGGCGATCGAGGCGCGCAACGTCGAAAAGTCGAAGCTCCTTTACGACACGATCGACGCAAGCGACTTCTATATCAACAAGGTTGAACGCGCCTCGCGTTCGCGGATGAACGTGCCGTTCTTTCTCGCGGACGAGTCGCGCAACGAGGATTTCCTTGCCGGCGCGAAAGCGCGCGGGCTGATGCAGCTGAAGGGCCACAAGTCCGTCGGCGGCATGCGGGCGTCGATATACAACGCGGTGCCGCTCGAGGGTGTCAAGGCGCTCGTCGAGTATATGAAGGAATTCGAGCAGTACCGCGCATGACGCGCGAAACCGGGCGCGCGCCGGATGCAACGCGCATCGATTCGACGAATGGCGATCGACGCGATCGATCCGGCCGCACGCCGACTTTCGACACGGCCGTTTCACGCATGGACGACGAACTCAACTCAAGATTAAAGCCGCTGCGCGATCGCATCGATGCGATCGACGAGCAGCTGATCGCGCTGCTCAATCAGCGCGCGGCGATCGCGCTCGAAGTGGGCGAGGTCAAGAAGCACTACAACGCACCCGTCTTTCGCCCCGAGCGCGAGCAGCAGGTTATTGCACGATTGCAGCAGATGAGCGCGGGGCCGCTTGCCGACGATCACATCAGCGCGATCTGGCGCGAGATCATGGCGGCGAGCCGCGCGCTCGAGCGGCCGGTCACCGCGGCGTTTCTCGGGCCGGTCGGCACCTATAGCGAGGAAGCGGTACACGAGTACTTCGGACGCTCGATCGAAGGCGTGCCGTGCCTCACGATCGACGAGGTTTTTCGCGCCGTCGAGGCCGGCGGCGCCGAATACGGCGTCGTCCCCGTCGAAAACTCGAGCGAGGGAGCCGTCCCGCGCACGCTCGATCTGCTCCTGCAGACGCAGCTCGTGATTGGCGGCGAGATCGCGCTGCCGATTCGTCACAACCTGCTGACGCAAAGCGGCGACACGGCCGGTATCACGCGCATATGCGCGCATACACAGGCGCTCGCGCAGTGCCAGCGCTGGCTCGCCGCTAATTTGCCGCACGTCGACCGCCAGGCTGTTTCTAGCAACGCGGAAGGGGCGCGGATGGCGGCCGATGATCCGGGCGTGGCGGCCATCGCCGGCGAGCGCGCCGCGTCGCGCTACGGGCTACAGATTGCCTATTCGGCGATTCAGGACGATCCGCACAACCGCACGCGGTTCGTCGTGATCGGCCGGGCGCCGGCAGGTGCGAGCGGCTATGACCTCACTTCGCTGATCGTCTCCGTCAAGAACGAGCCCGGCGCGGTCTTCAAGCTGCTCGAGCCGCTCGCAAAGCACGGCGTCTCGATGACGCGCTTTGAATCTCGGCCTGCTCGTGTGGGAACCTGGGAGTACTACTTCTATATCGACGTCGAGGGCCATCGTGACGACGCGTCGGTGGCGGCAGCCCTCGCCGAGCTCGAGAAAAAGGCAGCGTTCCTGAAGATTCTCGGCTCATATCCGCGCTCGCGCTAAACGCGGCCGTGGCCATCCATTCCGTACTCAGTTGAGCAGTCGTTCGCCCTGGAGACATACATGACTACCCAATACGGCCCTTCCTACGTGCGCCAGATCGCGCCCTACGTTGCCGGCAAGCCGATCTCGGAAGTCGCGCGCGAGTTTGGGCTCGACGAAGCGCGCATCGTGAAGCTCGCGTCGAATGAGAACCCGCTCGGCATGCCCGAGTCCGCGAAGGCGGCGATGGCGGCAGCCGTCGCGGAATTGGGCCGTTATCCCGATTCGAACGCGTTCGAGCTGAAGGGCGCGCTCGCCAAGCGCTATGCGGTGCCGGCCGACTGGATCACGCTCGGCAACGGCAGCAACGACATCCTTGAGCTTTCCGCGCATGCGTTCGTCGAAAAGGGGCAGTCGATCGTCTACGCTCAATACTCGTTCGCCGTCTATGCACTTGCCACGCAAGGCCTCGGTGCGCGCGCGATCGTGACGCCTGCCGTCAAATACGGTCATGACCTCGATGCGATGCTGCGCGCGATCGAGCCGGACACGCGCCTCATCTTCATCGCGAATCCGAACAACCCGACCGGCACGTTCATCGAAGGGCCAGCGCTCGAGGCGTTTCTCGAGAAGGTACCGAAGAACGTCGTCGTCGTCCTCGACGAGGCCTATACCGAATACCTGCCCGCCGAGCATCGCTACGACTCGATCGCCTGGGTGCGCCGCTATCCGAACTTGCTCGTCTCGCGGACGTTTTCGAAGGCGTATGGCCTCGCCGGACTCCGCGTCGGCTTCGCAATTGCGCAGCCCGAACTCACCGACCTCCTGAATCGCCTGCGCCAGCCGTTCAACGTCAATACGATTGCGCAGGCGGCGGCCGTGGCCGCGCTCGGCGACCAGGCGTTCCTCGACAAGAGCGCTGCGCTCAACACAGCCGGGTATCGGCGTTTGACGCAGGCGTTCGACGAGCTCGGCCTCGAATACGTTCCGTCGTTCGGCAACTTCGTGCTCGTGCGCGTGGGTCACGACGACGGCGCTGGTGCGCGCGTCAATCTGGCGCTGCTCAAGGAAGGCGTCATCGTGCGGCCGGTCGGCAACTATGGGTTGCCGCAGTGGCTGCGTGTGACGATCGGCTTGCCGGAAGAGAACGAGGCGTTCATTGCGGCGCTCAAAAAGGCGCTGGCGGCAGGCTGATCAGTCGTGACTCCTTTTTCTTTCAAGAAGCTCGTCATTTTCGGCGTTGGCCTGATCGGCGGCTCGCTCGCGCGCGCGTTGCGGGAAGGCGGGCGGGCGGCGCCGGGCGGCAGGGTCGTCGGTGTCGGCCGGTCGCTTGCCTCGGTCGAGCGCGCGAAAGCGCTCGGCGTCGTCGATGAAGCGGTCGCGCTCGATGACGACGAGGCGTTGCGCCGCACGCTCTCGGGCGCGGACCTCGTGCTCATCGCGGCGCCCGTCGCGCAGACGGCGCCGCTTTTCGCAAGGATCGCGCCGTTTCTCGACGACGCGACGCTCGTCACCGACGCCGGCAGCACTAAAACCGACGTCGTCGCAGCCGCGCGCGCAACCCTCGGCGCGGCGATCGGGCAGTTCATACCCGGCCATCCGATTGCGGGCCGGGAGTCGAGCGGCGTCAAGGCCGCTTTGCCCGATCTTTATGTGGGACGCAACGTCGTGCTTTGCCCGCTGCCCGAGAACCGGGCCGCCGATGTCGCGCGTATCGAGGCGCTTTGGCGCGCAACCGGCGCCGAGGTGAGCACCATGGACGCGAGCCAGCACGATCGCGTATTCGCGTCGATAAGCCATCTGCCGCATCTGCTTTCATTCGCGCTCGTCGAGCAGATTCTCGGCGAGCCCGACGCGGCGCTCAAATTCTCGTTTGCCGCCGGCGGCTTTCGCGACTTCACGCGCATTGCGGCGTCGAGTCCCGAAATGTGGCGCGACGTTTGCTTGGCGAACCGCACTGCGCTCCTAGCTGAGCTCGATGCCTACACGGCGGTGCTCGCGCGCTTGCGCGCGGCCATCGCGGCCGGCGACGGCGCGACGCTCGAAACCGTCTTTGCGCGCTCACGCGAGGCGCGCACCGCGTGGCAGGAGCGCGGCGCGAGGGCGGCCGGCTCGGCGGGCGATCTCGCCGCGAAGTGAGTAGACCCGGACAGCCCCGCACAGATTCGGAGCAAGTTCGGAATAGACCGACCAGGACCCGCACAGGACCCGCACAGGACCCGCACCAAATGGACTATCTCGACCTCGGACCGTTTTCTCATGCCGAGGGCACGATCAGGCTGCCCGGCTCGAAAAGCATCTCCAACCGTGTGCTGCTGTTGGCCGCGCTCGCCGAAGGCGAAACGACAATCTCGAATCTGCTCGATTCCGATGACACGCGCGTCATGCTCGATGCCCTCGCCAAGCTGGGCGTGCGGTTCTTGCGCGAAGGCGACACGTGCGTCGTAACGGGCACGCGAGGCGCGTTCACGGCGAAGACCGCCGATCTTTTCCTGGGCAACGCTGGCACCGCCGTGCGGCCGCTCACGGCCGCGCTTGCCGTCAACGGCGGCGATTACCGCGTATTCGGCGTGCCGCGCATGCACGAGCGGCCGATCGGCGATCTCGTCGACGGGTTGCGGCAGATCGGCGCGCGCATCGACTATGAAGAGAACGAAGGTTTCCCGCCGCTCAGGATCCGCCCGGCGACGATCGCAGTCGACGGTCCGATCCGCGTACGCGGCGATGTCTCGAGTCAGTTCCTGACGGCACTGCTGATGACGCTGCCGCTCGTGCGTGTGAAGCGGCCCGCGAGCGAGGCCGGCGGCGCGGGCGAGGCGGCCGTCACGATGAGCGCGAGCGTCGGCGAGAGCAGCGTCGGCTCCATCGATAGCGAGCGCGACGCGGGCGCAATATCGGGCTCGCCGTCCGCGCGCGGAGAGCGGGTCGACACGATCACGATCGAAGTCGACGGCGAACTGATCTCGAAGCCTTACGTCGAAATCACGATGCGGCTAATGGAACGCTTCGGCGTAACGGTCGAGCGTGACGGCTGGCGGTGTTTCCGAGTGCCGGCCGGCGTGCGCTATAAGTCGCCGGGCTCGATCATGGTCGAAGGCGACGCATCGTCGGCCTCGTACTTTCTCGCAGCTGGCGCGCTCGGCGGCGGCCCTGTGCGCGTGGAAGGTGTCGGGCGCGCGAGCATTCAGGGCGACGTCTCATTCGCCGAGGCGCTTTCACGAATGGGCGCCAACGTCTCGATGGGCGAGGACTGGATCGAGGTGCGTGGCGTCGGCCACGACCACGGCAGGCTCGAGCCCGTCGACATGGACTGCAATCTGATCCCCGACGCGGCAATGACGATCGCCGTCGCGGCGCTCAGCGGCCGCGGCGTCACGCGCTTGCGCAACATCGGCAGCTGGCGCGTGAAGGAAACCGACCGGATCGCGGCGATGGCGAACGAGCTGCGCAAGGTGGGCGCGACGGTCGAGGAAGGGCCCGACTACATTGCGGTCAGGCCGCCCGCAACGCTCACGCCGAACGCCGCGATCGACACCTACGACGATCACCGCATGGCCATGTGCTTCTCGCTCGTGAGCCTGCTCGGCGTGCCGGTGCGCATCAACGATCCCAAATGCGTCGCAAAGACGTTTCCCGATTACTTCGACCGCTTCAAGACGCTCGTCGCACCGTAACCGCTCGATGAAACCGACCCGTCCCTACCACCAGACCCCTGTCATCACCATCGACGGGCCGACCGCCTCAGGCAAGGGCACCGTGGCCGCGCTCGTCGCGGCCAAGCTGGGTTTCCATCTGCTCGACAGCGGCGCGCTCTACAGGCTCGCCGCGCTCGCGAGCCTGCGGTACGACGTGGCGCCCGATGAACCCGATGCGCTCGTGGCGCTCGTCGACGACCTCCATATCACGTTTCGAGAAGGCTTGGCGCAACTCGACGGGGTCGACGTGTCGGACGAGATCCGTGCCGAGGCGATCGGCAATCGGGCTTCGGCGATCGCCGTGCATCAACCCGTGCGCGCGGCGCTCGTGGCGCGCCAGCGTGCGTTTCGCAAGCAGCCCGGGCTCGTCGCCGACGGCCGCGACATGGGCACGGTGATCTTTCCCGATGCGGCGCTGAAGGTCTTTCTCACGGCCAGCGTCGAGGCACGCGCGGCCCGGCGGTATAAGCAATTGATCCAAAAAGGCTTTTCTGCTAATATGGATGACTTGCTCCGGGATTTGCGTGAACGTGACGCGCGCGATACGAATCGCGCTGCCGCGCCGCTCAAGCCCGCAGCGGATGCGAAGCTGCTCGATACGTCGCAGCTTTCGATCGACGAAGCCGTCGATCAAGTAGTGCAGTGGTACCAAGCATAGCAGTAGGTGTTTTGCGAGCGCGTCTGAAGTTGCCGCCGAGTCGATGCTGATGAGACGGCGGCCGAGGCGCGAAAGCGTGAAACGTGGTGTTAACCCTTAACCCCGTATGGCGTTCGCCGTTGCGTGCCGGGGTTCGGCGGCGGCTCGGGATCGAAATCGATTCGGGCGTGAAGTCGGATCCAGGCGTTCGGCATGAAGCCATGCAAATACGATTTTTATGTCCGACCTGCAAACCTCCAACCCGAATACCGAATCTTTCGCGGCTCTGTTCGAAGAGTCGCTGACCAAGCAGGACATGCGCGCGGGCGAAGTGATCTCCGCCGAAGTCGTGCGCGTCGACCACAACTTCGTGGTCGTCAACGCGGGTCTCAAGTCCGAAGCCTACATTC
>CAYPWK010000025.1:0-25202 GCA_964414365.1 uncultured Burkholderia sp. | reverse complement strand
CGAAAGTATCCACTGCTTCGGCAGCGAGGTGGGGATGGAAGCGTATATCGCGGCACGCCCCGATGTCTTCTTTACGGGCCGCGACGGCAGCCTGCGCTCGAATCGCGTGCTCTGTCAGCTCGCAGGGCAGTACGGCGTCGATCTCTTCATCGGGTCGACGCTGCAGATCGATGCCGATGCGAACTCGTCGACGGTAACACGGGGGCGTCTCGCCGGCTTCGGCGGCGCCCCTAACATGGGCCACGATCCGCGCGGCCGGCGCCATGCGAGCGAAGCGTGGCTCAAGCTGCTGAAGGCCGAAGGCGGAGCCGCTGCCGCGGGAACGGGTGTAGCGCGCGGCCACAAGCTCGTCGTGCAGCTCGCCGAAACCTACAAGAAAGGCGGCGAGCCGACGTTCGTCGAAGAGCTCGATGCCGTGAGCGTGGGCGCAAAAAGCGGAATGCCGATCGCGCCGGTCATGATCTATGGCGACGACGTCAGTCATGTCGTGACCGAGGAAGGCATCGCCTACCTTCACAAGGCGCAGGGCATTGAAGAGCGTCGCGCAGCATTGGCGGCCGTGGCAGGCGTCACGCCGATCGGCCTGCGTGCGGATCCCGCGCGAACGGTCGAGCTGCGCCGCCGCGGCATTGTCGCCTATCCCGAAGACCTGGGCATCCGGCGCGGCCAAGCGAAACGCGCACTGCTTGCCGCGCGCAGCATCGACGACCTCGTGGAGTGGTCAGGCGGACTCTATTCACCCCCGGCACGTTTCAGGAGCTGGTGAGCGATGCAGCTAGCCATGACCTGCTCTGCCGCGCGCTCGGCACCGCACACGAGCGCCGACGGCATCGCCACACGCCTTGCGCGCTTCGCCGTCGATGCGCTCATCGAAGAAGCCCATCTGACACCGAAGCCCGCGCTCGTCGATCGCCGCGGAAGCGGCGCGCATCGTGACCTGGACCTTGCCGTGATGACGCGATCGGCGCATGCCCTCGAGCCGACGTTCGCCGCACTCTCGAAAGCTTCGTGCGGCGAGGCACCGTCGGCGATGCTGCGCACAGAGCTTGCCGCAATCGGAAGAGCCGGCGAAGCCGCCATGATGCGGGCGACGGGCGGCAGCAACGCTCATCGCGGGGCCATCTGGATCGTCGGGTTGTTGGTTGCGGGCGCGACCCTATGCCATGACAGCGGCGAGGCCTGGCAACCGCGCCCGATCTGCGAGTTCGGCGCGCAAATCGCTTGTTTTCCCGACTATGCGGCCGGCGCGCTCGACAGCAACGGCGCGCGCGTGCGGGCGCGCTACGGAGTGGGCGGCGCACGCCGTGAGGCGCAGCATGGCTTTCCGCACGTGCTGCGCGCCGGCTTTCCGACGCTGCAGGCGAGACGCCGACGCGGCGACGGTGAAAACGCCGCGCGTATTGACGCGCTGCTATCGATCATGACGACGCTCGACGACACGTGCCTCCTGCATCGGGCCGGCCGGCCCGCGCTCGCCGCGGCGCAAAGCGGCGCTCGCGAGGTGCTGGCGAGGGGCGGCAGCGCGAGTCTGGCGGGCCGCGCCGCGCTCTACCGTCTCGAGCAGACGCTGCTCGCATTGAACGCTTCGCCGGGCGGCGCCGCCGATTTGCTGGCGGCAACCCTTTTCATCGACAAGCTGGTGCGATACGGCGCCGGCGGGAGCGAGAACGCATGGAACATCTGACGTTCGACTATTTGGCGCGACGCGCCGTCAAGACACGCGCGCATGTCGGCGTGGTCGGCTCGGGCGATCTCGAAGTGCTTTTGCAGCCTAATGACACGATGGCCGCGCATGTATCGGTCAAAACGAGCGTGGACGGCTACGGGCATATCTGGAAGAGCGTGCTCGATCGCTTCTTCACACGTTACGACGGCGCCGTCGTGATCGAGATCAACGATTTTGGCGCGACGCCTGGCGTGGTGGCACTACGGCTCGCCGAAGCGGTCGAAGCCGTCGAAGCGGTGAAAGCGATAGACGCGCTGGACGCGCGGCAGCAGGGCGCCGGAGCCGATGGCGCCAAGGACGAAGGAGCCGACCAATGACCTCCGCCCCTTCCATTGCCGCCCCCGCTCCGTTCGCTGCACGCGAGAGCTTCATCGAAATGACGGCGCGCGAGCGCGCGCGCGCCCTCCTCGATGCCGGCTCGTTTCGCGAGCTCGCCGGACCGTTCGATCGAATCACGTCGCCATGGCTGCCGCTGCAAGGCATTGTCTGTCAGGCCGACGATGGCGTCGTCGTCGCGCGCGGAACGATCGACGGTGAACCGGCCGTCGCCGCCGCGATCGAACCGGCGTTTCAAGGCGGCAGCATCGGCGAAGTATCAGGCAGCAAGATCGCGGCGGCGCTCGAGCTCGCGCTTGCCGATTGCGAAAGGGGCAAGCTCGTGCGTCCGCTCATCGTCTTTGAAACGGGCGGCGTGCGGCTGCAGGAAGCGAATCTCGGGCTTGCCGTCATCGCCGAAATCCAGTCGGCAATCGTCGCGTTGAGGAAGCATGTCCCCGTAGTCGGCGTCATCTCGGGTATGGTCGGCTGCTTTGGCGGCATGTCGCTGACGGCGGCGCTCTGTTCGCGCCTCATTGTGACGCGCCAGGCGCGGCTCGGCATGAACGGGCCCGAAGTCATCGAGCAAGAAGCCGGCATCGAGGAGCTCGACTCGAGCGATCGCCGCCGAGTCTGGCAGCTGATCGGCGGTGCGCAGCGCGTCGCCACCGGGTTCGCCGACATGCTCGTTGAAGACGATGCGAGCGCCATTGCGACGGCCGTGCATGTCGCCTTTGCGCGCGGCGTGCCGGCCGAGCATCGCAGCGAGCAGGTCGATGCCTACCTCGCGCGTCTTGCCGCGATCGATCCGCAAACAGTGACGCCCGAATCGATGCGCGCGGCGTTTCGCCCAGCGGCCGACGCCAACAGCATGAGCGATGCGCCCGATCGTGAGGATTCCTGAGGAACCGAATCGATGAACGACACTACATCTACACGAGGCCACCGCTGGCTACGCTCGCTCGCGGGCGAATCGCTTACAACGTCGAGCGGAAGCGCACCGATACATTACGCCGACGCACCGCTCGGCGATGAAACGGCGAGGTTCATCGCCGTGGTTCCCGATCCCGAGAATCGCTTTCCCCGCGCACGCGACAACGTCGTGGGGCTCGAGCAGGGCTGGCTGCTTGCGAAGGCGGTGCGCGAAGCGACCCGGCGCGACGCAAACGCGCAACGCAAACGCCCGATCGTCGCGATCGTCGACGTGAAGAGCCAAGCCTATGGATACCGCGAAGAGATGCTCGGCATTCACCTGGCCTGCGCGGCGGCGGTGGACGCCTATGCGAGTGCGCGCCAGGCCGGACATCCTGTCGTCGCGCTGATCGTCGGCCCGGCGATGTCGGGCGCCTTCCTCGCGCATGGCTATCAGGCGAATCGAATCCTCGCGCTCGACGCGCCCGGCACGATGGTGCATGCGATGGGCAAGGATGCGGCTGCACGCGTGACGCGGCGCTCCGTCGAGTCGCTCGATGCGCTGGCCGAGACGATCACGCCGATGTCGTACTCGCTCTCCGCGTTCGCCAAGCTGGGGCTGCTCGATGGACTCATCGAAAATATCGACGCCGATGCACCGACTGACGAGCACATCGTGCGCGTGCGAGAAGCGTTGGTCGAAGCCGTCGCGAGCGCTCGCGCGGGCACGCGCGGTCTGTCTCGCCGGCTCGAGTCCGAGACCGCCAAGACGACGCGCGCGGCATCGATCGAGGTTCGCCGCACGCTCGCCGCGCAATGGAACGCCGACCAGGCGTGAATACGCAATAAGCGATGCAACATCCTGGCGATCTCAGAACCGCGCCGCATCGATCCATGAGCGAAAGCCGCTATCGCGCTCACGATTTGCTTCGGCTGCGGCGCTGCCCGCGTGGCGCGAGCGAGGAAGCGGTGCCTGCATGGGTGCCCGATGCGTTCGCCCATTCTCCGTTCGCTGTCGTACGCAGAGCGCGCGCCGTTGCGGGCATCGTGCCAGTGGGTCTGCGCGGCGCGACGCGTGCGCAACGCTACGCGGCCTATGTCGACGAGCACGACGTCGAAGCATTGCTCACGCCCGAACACCTCGTGCACGCTCGCCCGTTGTCGGAACGTGCAGCACTGCCCCCGTTCATGCTGTTGCGCGCGCTATCGGACAGTCCCTGCCTGGCGGCCTATGAATGGGGACCGACAGGCAGCACCGCGTTCGAACTGGCGACAGGCGTCCCAACGATTACCGCATCGAGCGATCTCGACCTGCTGATTCGCGTGCCGGGCCTGCTCCCGCGTGAAGAAGCACAACGCCTGTTGAGTGAATTAGAGAATTGCGCCGTGCCGATGGGCACGCGCATCGACGTTCAGCTCGAGACGCCGGCAGGCGGCGTAGCGCTTGCGGAATGGGCCGCGCGCAAATCGCGGACGATGGTCAGGACTGCCAACGGACCGCGTCTCGTAGCCGATCCGTGGTCGATCGAGCTCGCCGACCTCGGAGAGAACGCCTGATGCTCGCTTGCCTTTTCCCAGGCCAAGGCGCGCAATCGGCAGGCTTCCTCCATCGATTGCCGCAACACCCGATCGTACGCGCAACGATAGCCGAGGCATCGGACACGCTTTCGCTCGACGTTCTGGAAATCGATACCTCCGAAGCGTTGCGCTCGAGTGCGGCCGTGCAGATCGGGCTCGTCGTCGCGGGCGTGGCAACGGCCCGCCGCCTTGCTGCCGAAGGTTTCGAGATCCCGTTGACCTCGGGCTTGTCTGTCGGCGCCTATGCCGCGGCCGTCACGTCGGGCGCCATCACCTTCCCCGATGCATTGCGTCTCGTCGCAAAGCGCGCGAAATTGATGGAGCGCGCCTACCCGTCCGGCTATGGACTATCGGCAATCGACGGCCTCACCGAGCACGAAGTGGAGGTGCTTGCGGACGCTATGGTCCGCGTTGACGTCGCATCGCGCGTCTACATCGCCAACGTGAATGCCCCTCGGCAAATTGTGGTGACCGGCTCCGACGCGGCACTCGACGCATTCAACCAACGCGCCCTCGCCGCCGGCGCACACCGCGCGAAGCGCCTCGCGGTCAGCGTGCCGTCCCATTGCGAGTTGCTAGCGGCAGCCGCCGACGAATTGCTCTCCTATGCAGCCGATATCGCGTTGCAGCCGCCGCGGGCCATCTACGTCGGCAACCGCACCGCGCGCCCGCTGCGCACGGCCGAGGCGATCCGCGACGATCTTGCGACGAACATGCGCTACACCGTGCGCTGGTTCGACGCGCTCACCGTCGTGATCGAGCTCGGCGCTACCGTACTCGTCGAAGCGCCGCCGGGGCAGGTCCTCACGTCGATCGCGCAGGCGGCGTATCCCGAGGTCACTGCGCTGTCGGCCTGCGCCACTGCCGACGAGCGGTTGATTCCGCTCCTCCAGAGACGGCTGAGTGCAAGCTGAAGATCCGCGGCGCTGCCGGTTGCCGGCCAGCCGAACGCGCTGCCGAGGCCGCCCCCGCCTCACATTGCGTCAACCGATCTGAAATTCGATCCCGCCGAAGCCCTCGATCGTGCCGCGCACGCGCCCCGGCTCTTTTGCCAGATAGAGCGGCGTATACGAACCCGTCGTCAGTATCGTCCGAGCCGGGATCGAATGTCCCGTTTGCAGCGTGCGTGCAATGAGCCATGCGACGAGCCGGCGCGGATCGCCGGCAGGATGCCTCGCTGGGCCGCTGAAAATTTTGTGCTCGCCATAGTGGAACGTCACCTGCGGCGCGGTGAAATCGAAGTGGCGATCGTAGGGTCGCGTGTCCCCAATCACCAGCGCACCGTTGTTCTGGAGGTCGGCAAGCTGGAACAATGGATCCACACTCGGCCAAGCCTCGAATCGACTGTCGACGATTTCGACGACGACCGACATCGTATCGATCGCATCGAGCGCATCCTCGGCCCGCTCGCCAAACGTATGGTCGATCTCCTCGGCAAAGCTGAATGCAATCTCGAGCTCGAGCCCGACGCGCGTAAAGTCATCGCGGCGAATCCCGGCAGCGGCGCCGACCACCTTCTTGGCCGGGATCGGCGAGCACTGCGGCTCCGCATCCGGCGACCCGGCGCCGATCTTGTACCCGCCGGCGCCGCCGAGCTGGGCCAACACGATTTGCTGCACGACGTAGGCTTCGTCGACGCTCGCTGGCTTTAACGCCTCCAACTCAGGATCGCTGATCGATTGCTTGGCCCGATGGGCTTCGATAAGGCGAACGGCAAGCCCTTGCGTTGGTGTCATGATCTCGTTCTCCTGTCTACGATTGGCTGGCACGAAGCGCCGAAAAGCGCCGCGGCTGTCTTTGGCTTAGGCCGGATGCAAACTATAGGCCACATCGCCGGCGTAAATCGATGTCGCAAAGCAAAGGAGTCTGGGATCGGCATGCCGGCATCAATCAGCAAGCCGATCGCACGGTCGCGCCCGGTACGCGCAGCGGCGCCGGACCGATACGCTCGTCAAAACTTATGCCGAATGCCGACACGCCCCATCACCTGCCGGGAATTGCCCGACAAGTCGGCGGCGCCTGGTATGTAGGCCTGATCGAGACTCGAACCCGTCGAGTCGCCGGTGATTTTTTGAAAAGCGCCCTGGATATAGATGTCGGTTCTCTTGGAGATTGCGTAGTCGGCCATGAGGCCGAACGAGTGAATCGTCGGTTTAACGCCGCCGAAAGTGGTGTTGTAGCTCTCGAGCGTGTAGACGTACTGCGCGCCGATAAAGAGCGCCGGCGTCAGCTGATATTTGCCGTTGATCTCGAAGTTCTGGAAGCGGATAGAACTGACCGCGGCGCCCGCAAGCGGCCCGGTAATCGGCGCGATGGTCTCCGTCATCACTGTCTGGTTCAGGTAACCATTGGAGGTGGGATCGGCGACGAAGGTGTTCGTGTAGACGAGCCCCGCCGTCGCGGGCCCGAACGTGTAGTTGACGCCGCCGCCAAAAATGCGCAGCCTGCTTGCAACGAAATTCGTATCGCCGCCGTTGTTGATCGCCCCGCCCGCCGTCGTGGAAGGATCGTTCGCCTGGAGAAAGGCCGCCGCGACGAGAAGCCCGCCGTTCGCGTACTGGCCGCCGACGCTGTACTGACGATTGTTCGCGAAGCTCGTGCTGTTGCTGAAGCTGTAAGTACCGCCGAACTGAAGACCGGCCCAGTCGGGACTCAGGTATTTGACGGTGTTGTTGACGCGAAACGTGTTATCGGTGTTGTCGTTGTCGAAAGGGTGGGAAAACATGTAGCCGGCCCAACTCCCGTTGGCCGTCGTCTGCGCGAGAAAGTCGACGACCGAATCGTACTGCCGACCGACCGTCAGCGTGCCGTAGCGATTGCTCGCAAGCCCGACGTACGCCTGCCGCCCGAAGAGGAGCCCGCCCTGAGCGAGCCGGCCGTTATTGACATTGAAACCGTTTTCCAACTGGAAAACCGCCTTCAGACCGCCGCCGAGCTCCTCGGCACCCTTGAGGCCCCAACGGCTGCCTTGCACGAACCCGCTCTGCAATTCGTAGTTATGGCTGCCGCGGACGTTGTTCGTGTAGTCGACACCTTCGTCGATGAGACCGTACAGCGTCACGCTGTTTTGAGCGAGCGCCGGCGCGGCGAATACGGTGGACAGCACCAGGCAAACAGTCGTTTTTTTCATGTTCGCTACCCAACGATCCGAATGAGGCGAATATCCTTGTTTTACATGCGCTCTCGTGAGCGACGAAGCTCTCACGGCTGCGCCAACCCGTGCTGAAGATGTTTACATGGCCGAATCTACGCGTCTATCGCGATTTGGGATGAAACGGTTTCAGCCGTTGCCGATTGCCAACTGGGCTCGAGGTGCGAAACAGGTCAATGAGACCGATGTGCTTGCGGCAATCGGGCAGATCCGTCCGCAATAGGGGATAACACCTAGATGGTCAGGCGGTACAGAAGCAACGCTTCACGGCTCCCGATCGCAAAAAATCGCCGTAATGAAAGGTCCGGCGTGGTGCACGATGGCCGAGCTGTGCGCGGCGGCGACGGCGGCCTGAACCTTCTCCGTGGAGCCCCAGACGACGGCGCCGTACGCGGAGCTCGACACGCGCGTACCGCTACCCGCTTGAAAAAGCGAATTGCCCGCCTCATAGGCAACGAGCGCGAACACAT
The DNA here is from genome assembly GCA_964414365.1 of uncultured Burkholderia sp. Classification (GTDB taxonomy): domain Bacteria; phylum Pseudomonadota; class Gammaproteobacteria; order Burkholderiales; family Burkholderiaceae; genus Trinickia. The sequence continues at coordinate 17,050 of CAYPWK010000025.1, read as the reverse complement.
GGAAACCGAACGCGCGCAAGTCGACGCCGCGCACGGGATTGAACGCATTGATCGAATTGCTTTCAACGCGGAACGGTTGCGGCTCGAGCAACCCGTGATCGATGAGCCCGCCGATGAAAGCGTGCGGCGAAATGTTGCATTGGAGCGGTTGGTCGAGCGATACGGGTGCGCTCACCGCCCTACTGGGCCATGCAATGGCGGCGGCTACCGCCGCGACGGCGACAAATAGGCTTTTCATAGCGTTTTTGAGGGCGAATGCCGATGATGCATCCCGGCTGGCGGGCAAACGACAAAGCGCGGGCAAAACGAATGCCCGCTCGTGCGGCCCCTTCTCCAAATGCTCCGAGCCGGCACTTTATCGTCTTTGTCGCGGTTTTGCCGAATGCAAGCCGCACTGAACGGTACCACCCGATTGGAAGCAAGCGAGGCCGAAAACGGCTACATTTGTCGCTTTGACGCAGCCGGCACGCCAGAGAGCCCGTCTGCGCGTACCCGCGAGGAGCACAACTGATGATTGGGGCATTGAAACACGACTTTCGCAGCGATACCGTCACGCGCCCGAGCCCGGCGATGCGCGCGGCCATGGCGGCCGCCGAAGTCGGGGACGACGTGTTCGGCGACGATCCGACGGTCAAGCGGCTCGAAGCGCGGCTCGCCGAGATGCTCGACAAAGAGGCGGCGCTGTTCGTTCCTTCGGGCACGCAATCGAACCTGATCGCGCTGATGTCGCATTGCGGTCGCGGCGACGAGTATATCGTTGGACAGCAGGCTCATTGCTATCGTTGGGAGGCCGGCGGCGCCGCCGTGCTTGGCAGCATTCAGCCTCAGCCGCTCGAAAACCGGCCCGACGGCACACTGCCGCTCGAACTGATCGAAGCGGCCATCAAGCCTGACGATCCCCATTTCGCGCGCACGCGCCTCCTCGCGCTCGAAAACACGATCGGCGGCAAAGTGCTGCCGATCGACTATGTCGACGCAGCGACGGCTCTCGCGCGCCGGCATGGGCTCGCCTGCCATCTCGACGGCGCGCGGGTGTTCAACGCGGCCGTCGCGCTCGGAGTACCTGTCGAGAAGCTTGCCCGGCCATTCGATACGGTCTCCGTCTGCCTGTCGAAGGGGCTTGGCGCGCCGGTCGGATCAGTGCTGGTAGGATCGGCGGCCCGGATCGCCGAGGGGCGCCGGCTGCGCAAGATGGTCGGCGGCGGGCTTCGGCAAGCCGGCATTCTCGCGGCAGCCGGACTCTATGCCCTCGAGCACAACGTCGAGCGGCTCGCCGACGACCACGCGAATGCAAAAGCGCTCGCGCAAGGACTCGCGAAATTTCCTGGCGTGAGCGTCATCGCCCCCGACACGAACATCGTTTTCGTCGATGTCGCGCCGCAGTATGCGAGCGCGTTCGCCGAGTGCCTCGCGCAACATGGGATCGGCGTCACGTCGGCGTACGGCGCAACGCGGCAACGGTGGGTGACGCATCTGGACGTCGACGCACAAGCTGTCGATACGGCGCTCGCGGTAGCGGCCGAATTCTTTGCCAAGCACGCTTGACGGCTATCGAGAGAGCGGCGTTTCTTTATGACGCCTGCCCGGTCGAATCGCGCCAGAGCACGACGAGCACCGTCATCAGCGCCGGCCCGATGAAGAGCCCGACGACGCCGAACGTTTCGGCCCCGCCAAGGATGCCGAACAAGACGAGAAGGAACGGCAAACGTGTAGTACTGCCAATCATAATCGGCCGGACGAAATGCTCGGCGACGAACACGACGACGGAGCCCGTGACGAGCACGGCGATGGCGCCGATCATCGCGTCATGCCCAAAGAGCCAGAGCGCGGCGCAGCAAAACACGATCGGCGCGCAAAACGGCAACATGGCCGCGACGGCCGTCAGCAGGCCGATCGCTCCCGCGTGAGGAAGCCCGGCGAATACGTACGAGATGCCGATCAGCAAGCCTTCGCCGAGGCCGACGACGACGAGCCCGGCCACCGTTCCTCGCACGGCGTCGGCCATTCGCCTCGCGAGTTGTGCGCCCTCGATGCCGAAGAAACGCAGTACCACTTTCAGCGATTGATCCGCGAGACGCGGGCCTGTTTGCACCAGCACGAACAGCGTCAGCAGCATGAAGCCGAAATGCACTACGCCGCGCGCGGCGATGGCGCCCACGTGCCGCCCCACCGTCGCGATCGTGTCGCCGTGCAACCCTTGTTTTATAGCCGGCGATTGTTCAAGCGGGCGCGCGAGATTGGTCTGCCACCAGCCGGCGATTTGCGTGCCGAACGGGAGCTTCGTCACGAAATCGGGCAATGCGATGCCGTTCGCCTCCATGTGCTTGAGCCAAGCGATGAGGTCATGCGCCTCGAGCGCCGTCTGGGCGAAGACCAGCACGAATGGCAGCGCGACGCATAAGCCGACGACGAGCGTCACCGCCAATGCCAGCGCCGTCGTGCGGCCCGGCCGGCGGCGCGGCTTCGACAGTCGCAGCAGCAACGGCCAGAGCGCGATCGTGATGACGCCGGCCCACACAATGGGCGCGACGAAGTCGCGCAACACCCATGCCGCCAGCACGATCAGCGCGACATTGAGCGCCGTCCAAGCGACGCGCTGCGCTTTTCTGCGGGTGTCTTCTTGCGGCGGTTCGACTGAAGGTTGGGATGGCATGGGACATCGCTCGAGCAGGAAGGCAATCGTAATGTTCGATCGCCGACATCTTAATGGATCACCTCGCTAACGGCTCGATACATACCCGATGTTTGCGTTGACTGGGTTCCTGCGTTGCGAAGAATCGATGCCGTTCTTTGATGGCATCGACTCAAGGGACCGCTCATGCGTCATCGCTTCCCCTTCGTGTTGTGCAATGATCGGGCCACGCTCGCCGATGGGGAAGGCGATGCGATCCGGCACAGGTGGCCCGCTAGACAGGTCTCGAGGAGCGCGATGTGATCGGCTCCGACCTTCTCATCCGGCCCTCGCGGTTCCGCAAGCAACCGGTGCGCGGTGAGCCGCGCATCGAGGCAGACAGACCGTAACTGCCCCCGCAGATCGAATAGCTACCCGAAGCCATTCCCGTCCACTAGGTTAAAGACGCTCACCGATCGATCGCGAGCGCTTGCCCACCACCCAGCATGACAACAATGGCTCGAGACGGGAAACATCGTCATATCCGTTGACGGACCGCATTCTCGCGGTCAACGGCACGGCGTCTCCTCCGGCGTTGCAAACCAAGGAGGTCAAATGGATTCGACTGCGAAGGCGAAGCAATCGATGTTGAATTGGCGTGATCGCGCGGCCCTGCTGCCGCTCCTCGTCGCCGCACTGTCCGCTCACGCGGCCGACGGCCCCACGAATTGGGTCGACACCGCAACTAAAGGGTTTCTGACGCCTGCCCAACTGCGCACCTTCAACGCCGCGCCGCAAACCGAAGCGCCGCAGGGCGAGCCGATCCGTGTGGTGGTCAGCATGAAGGCCCGCGATTTCGGCAAGCTGCGAGACCTGGCCGACGCGGTCACCCGTCGCGCGAATGCGAACTACCATCAATTTCTGACTCTCGACGGCTTTCTCGAGCGGTACGCGCCGACGCAGCGGCAAGTCGAACGCGTCGTCGCATACTTGCGCGAAAACGGCTTCGTCAATATCACGGTCTCCCGCAATCGCATGCTGATCTCGGCGGACGGCACCTCGGGCACCGTCAAGCGCGCCTTCCATACGCCGATTGTCCACTTCATGAAGAATGGGCGGCTCGTCCACGCCAACGCTGCAACGGCGCAAGTGCCGCAGGCTCTAGGCGACTCGGTGCTTGCTGTGCTCGGGCTGCAGAACGTGACGCGCGCCCATACGTTGGCGATCGCAGGCCCGCGCACGCAAACGAAAACGCTCGCCGCCGGCACCGCCAAAGGCCACTACCCGATGGAGTTTTCGACGATCTATGGCGCGGATAGTCTGCCGCCCGCGTCGAACACCGCCGTGGGCGTCATTACGGTCGGCGGCGCGAACCAGGCCACGAGCGACCTTGCCCAATTCACGAGCGCCAACAATCTCTCGCCCGTCAACGTCTCGACCGTCAAAACCGGCGCCCCGAACGGCAACTATGACGATGATCCCGAGGGGCAAATCGAATGGGATCTCGACAGCCAGAACGTCGTCGGCGCGGCGGGCGGCGCCGTCGAGCAATTGGTCTTTTACGCCGCGGACATGAATGCCCCCGGCAACACGGGGCTGACGCAGGCGTTCAACGAGGCCGTCACTGAAGGCATCGCAAAGGTCGTCAACGTGTCGCTCGGCTGGTGCGAGGCCGATGCCTACACAGACGGCACGATGGCCGCCGAGGACCAGATCTTCACGGCGGCCGTCGCGCAGGGGCAGACCTTTTCGGTCTCATCGGGCGACGAAGGCGCCTATGAGTGCAACAACCGCGGTTTGCCGGACGGCGCGACCTATTCGCTGTCCTGGCCCGCTTCGTCGCCGCACGTCATCGCCGTCGGCGGCACGACGCTATACACCCGGCCCGACGGCTCGTTCGCCGACGAAACGGTATGGAACGAAGGCATCGACGAAAACGGGAAGCTCTGGGCATCGACGGGCGGCTTCAGCGCTTACGAGCGCGCTCCGAGCTGGCAGCGCGCGCTGAGCGTGAGTCCGAAGCCGGCGGGTCGGGCGGTGCCGGATCTATCGTTCGACGCCGCGCAAAGCACCGGCGCGCTCATCTACACATCGGAAGGCATCGCCCAAGTCGGCGGCACGAGCCTGTCCTCGCCGCTCTTCGTCGGATTCTGGGCGCGGCTCGAATCGGCTCATTCGAACTCGCTCGGATTCCCGGCATCCAGTCTTTACAGCGCCATAAGCGCCACGCAATCGCTCGCCTTCGACGTGACGTCGGGCAATAACGGCTATGGCGGCTACGGCTACAACGCCGGCCCGCGCTGGGATTACCCCACCGGCTGGGGCAGCCTGCGGATGAAGGAGTTCGCTGCCCACGTCGATCGCCATCCGTTCGCCCCTTGAACGATTGAACCGCAAGGAGATGCGCAAGGACGAAACGAGATTGTGGCAACAGTCGTTGCGCACGCAACAAACTGTACATAATCGTCCCGTCGGCGGAAAAGTCGGCGCATAATTCTGGCTTTGCGTTCGTGCCTAGCACGCGTGGCCATAGCGCCGCTTTTCCATGCCGGTTGCCATTGCCTTAATTTCCCCGCTCATCGTCGCATGCGCGCTTTTTATGGAAAGCGCCGACGCAAATATCATCGTCACCGCGCTTCCTTCGATGGCGCGCGACTTCGGCAGCGATCCCGTTACCTTGAAGATCGCCATCACGAGCTATGTCGTCAGCCTCGGCGTTTTCATTCCCATCTGCGGCTGGCTCGCCGATCGCTTCGGCTCTCGCACGGTCTTTCGGACAGCGATCGGCATTTTCATCGCCGGCTCGCTGATGTGCGCGGCCTCGCGCTCCATGCACTTCTTCACGCTTGCGCGCTTTCTGCAAGGCATCGGCGGCGCGATGATGGTGCCGGTCGGGCGCATCATTATTTTTCGCTCGGTGCCGAAGAGCGAGTTCGTGCGCGCGATGAATTATTTGAGCCTGCCGGCAATGTTCGCGCCGGCTGCGGCGCCGCTCGCCGGAGGCTTCATCACGACGTACCTCCACTGGCGGCTCATCTTTTTCATCAATGTGCCGATCGGCGCGCTCGGCATCTACCTGACAAACCGTTACATCGCCAATACGCACGAACCTCATCCGGGGCCGCTCGATTGGATCGGGTTCATCCTTTCCGCGCTCGGCGCATCGCTCGCGCTGCTCGGGCTTTCGCTAGTCGGCAGCGACATCGTCGCCGATCGGACCGCCTACGAAATGTGCTTCGCCGGCGCATTCCTGCTCGCGATCTATGTACTCTACGCGCAGCGCGCCGAACGGCCCGTCCTCGAACTGCGTTTCCTCGAGATTCCCACCTTTCGTGCAAGCGTGCTCGGCGGATCCATGTTTCGCATCGGCCTCGGCGCCGTTCCATTCCTGCTGCCGCTCGCCTTGCAGGAAGGGCTCGGCATGACCGCCTTCCAATCAGGCCTGATCACCTGCGCCTCAGCCTTCGGCAGCATGTTCATGCGTTCGCTCACGTCATATACGCTGCGCAAGTTCGGGTTTCGCACCGTGCTCATTTACAACGCGGCGTTTTCTGGCATCGCGATCGCCGCATACGGCACCTTCTTTCCGGGCACATCGCTCTGGTATATCTGGTTCGTCGTGCTCTTCGGCGGCTTCTTCCCTGCATTGCAATTCACGAGCCTCAACTCGATGATCTATGCGGAAATCGGGAGCCGCGACGTCGGCCGTGCGACGAGCCTCGGTAGCGTCGTCCAGCAGATGTCGCTGGGCCTTGGCGTCGTGGTCGGCGGCATCGTGTTGCAAATCGCGCGCAGCGTACACGGTCACGCGCATGTCATGTGGTCGGACTTCTGGCCGGCCTTTCTCGTCGTCGGCCTTTTTTCGTTCGGCTCAATCCCGATCACGCGCCGCCTCGCGCCCGATGCAGGCCACGAGATCGCACGTGGCTCGCGCGGATGAAACGGCACGAAACTTCCGGTTCAAGCCTCTTGGCGCTCCGAGGGTATACCCTCTTTGGGCTTCGCTACTGACGGTCTATCACTGAGTCACGCGATATACCTTCAATGCGCTTTTTTCTCCTGAAGAAACGCTTGGTTGAGCGCTGACCGAAGCGACGGCCTGCCGTTCGTTTCCCACCTGGAGGACTGATGCCATGACCCGCAAATACATCGATTGCCGGGAATTCCCGAGCGAAATGAACTGCACGCTCGCGATATCGGCGGACTCCGAGGAAGAACTCATCGAGGCCGCGGTTCAGCACGCGGTCGCCGTCCACCATCATGATGATTCGCCCGAGTTCCGTTCTCAATTGCGCTCGCTCTTTCACGAAGGCACACCGCCCGTAGAGGCGCCGCGCGCCGCTTGAGCGAGTCGACCCCTGTGCCGTTGTAAGCCGTTTATGCCGCCCGCTCCGCGGGACTACTCTGCGCGCGGACGGCGTCGAGCACGATCGAAGCTAACTGCTCGACGGGCGGCGCCGACGAATTCGAGGCGCGCACGAGCACGAGCGGAAGCGTCGGCAGCGATGGCAGGCCATACGCGTTCGCATCAAGCGTGCGCACGGTCGACGGCAATCCATACGGCGTGCGCACCGTCACGCCGAGGCCTGCTCACGGCGTCCATCGATACATGAGCACCTTCGCCCGCGCATCCTCTTCGGCCAGCACGACATACTGGCCGTTCGGCAGCACGGCGGCGCTGATCGCCATTTCCGCGTCGATCCACCCGCTCGTGCTACCGACCGTCGATTGCGGCGCCAGCGCACCGACCTGCTGCCCCGTCCGCGCATCGTATATGTCGAGCCGCGCCGTCGTGCTTTCAGCGACGAACAGGTAGTTTCCCGCCGCCGCGAGCGAGACGGGGATCAGTGGCGGATTCTGCGTCGGGCCATAGACGAGCGGGATCACATACTGAAGCCTGGGCGCGCCGGAGCTCCAGTTGTCGTACCGCGCGAGCATGCGGCCGATCGATTTCCAGTTCGACGAATCGTTCGGTGCCGTGCCCGCATAGCCCGAGATGTACATGGTGTCCGTCGACGCCACATAGACGATCCGCGCGATTCTCGTGAACGGCTGCGGCATCGCGAAGATTTTCGCCGCGCTGTACTGATAGATTGGATTGCCGTACGAATCGACGCCTTGCAGCGGCATCTCCCGAATACCGCTGCCGCCCGTCGCGAGCCAGACGTTGGCTGCGTCGTCGACCCACCAGTACCCGTTGTAGACGCTATTGCCCGTCGCGCTGTTCGATTGGATCTCACTCGGCGCAAGCTGCCCGTCGCCGTTCGTATCGCGCCACATCCACTCGCCGTAGGCAGGTTGCCCGGCCGGCCAATTGCCGGGAATCGGATTCTGACAAAGCAGGCCCGAAGGAACGGCGACTTCGCCGTCCGTCGCCGAGTTGAAGCGATAGATGCTCAGGTAGTGCGCGTACATGTCCTGCGTGAACAGGTAGCGCGCGCCATTGATCCGGCGCACGAGCGGCTCACCCCGCACACCGCGCGTGAGATGAAGCGCAGGATCGTCGGGATAGCGAAAGCGATTCATTGTGAAGCCCGCATAGCTCCACTCTTGGCCGGGACCGAGGGCGTAGTTCAGCGTGAAATGCTTCGAGCCGCTGAAGACGTCGGTGGGCGTTGCCGGATCGATCGCCGCGCCATCGACGAAGAGCAATCCATGCAAGCGCCAGTTGAGCGCCTTCGACCACCAGTTGTAGCTCTCCAGTACCGCGCCCTGACCCGTCGACAATGAACCGACGTCGCGCGGCCCCGCGCTGTTTTGCGCGACGTAGAAGTTGCCCCTTGCGTCAAAGCCGATGCCCGTGATGCCATTGAAGCGCCAGTCGCCCGGCGCGCCCGACGTGGCCGCAAAAATTCCGCCTTGCGCGCCGATCCCGGTGACGGGCTGCACGAGCCCTGACGCCGTCTTGCTGTATACGAGAACCTGCTGCGACGGGCCGCCGTCGGCAACGAGCAGCTGACCCGACGGCGCAATGGCCAGATCCACCGGCACTGCGCTGCTTGGTAGCGTGACCGTGCCGGGTAGCACGGCGCCCGCCGCCGAGTAATGGGCGACCGTCCGGCCCGTCATCGACTGCCATCCCTGAATGACCCAGAGTGATCCGTCGGGATCGATCACGATGCGTCCGGGCGACGGAACGCCCCACGACGCGATCCGTGCCATCGTCTTTGCATCGAAGACCTGAATTTGATTCGCGTAGGTGTTCGAGACGTAAAGAGCCGTGCTCGACGCGGCAAGCCCACGAATGGAAGCGTCGGTTCCGGCCGCAACGGTGTTCAGGATAAGGAAGCTTCCGGCCGTCGCATTGTTGAGGTTGCCGACGCCGCCCTGAAACGGCGCCCCTTGCGCGATATTGGCGATCGTGCGGCGCGTGATGCCGTACCATGTCGAACCGTTAGCGGGATATCGGCTGCCGACGAGCTTGCCTTGTTCGTTGCCGATTGACATGCCCGCGTAGAGGTAGGTCCCGTTCACAGCGATCGCATCGCCGCCCGCATTGCCCCATCCGTGCGTCTGCCCGGCGAAGCCGACTTTCGTCCCCGCCTTGTAAGCGCCGATCTCGCTGCCGCTCTCGTCCCATGGCGCATTGGTATACACGGTGCCGTCCTGGCCGACCGCAAGCGCTTGCACGTCGAGCTGCACCCATTTCCCGTCGCCGAAGCCGAAGGTGTTGCCGATCCACGAGGTGGTGTACTTCAACGACGTTTGAGCGAAAGCCGATGCGTTCAGCAGCGCTGCACTCGCAATCGCCAACACGACGATGCGGCCAATTGAACGAAAAAAAGCTTCCTCGCGCGGCACGCTCGTGCGGCGGACGACTTTACTCATCGGTCTTACCCTCCGAACCGGCGCCCTACCGTCTGCCCACAGTTAGGACTGCCAAAGATATGCATTCGGGCGCTGCCCCTTGTCAAGGCAGTGAGTATTGCCTGTCGGCGGCGATCCGAAAATCAGAGTCCGGCGGGATTTGTCGTCGGCTTTTACGGTGATGAGTAGGAATTGGCTGACAGGCGCGGCGAATCGGCCATCGTTACCCGATTCGCCGAACTTTGGACGCGTCAGCCAAGCGGCTTGACGCCGATGAGCCAGCCGTGGAGTAGGAATGCAAAGACGGCCCAGCCCACGAGGCCGCCAACGACGGCTCTGACATCGCCCGCCGTCGAGCCCGCGGGATACGCGACGCCCGCGCGGCGATCGCGGCTGCGCCAGATCAGGAATCCTGCCGCCGCCCAGACGAAGAAGGCGCCGAATAGAACGACGGCATCGAGTGTGCCGTTCGCGAGCAGATGGCCGAGCGCCCATATGGCGACACCCGCGTACATCGGATGGCCGATCACGCGCTTGATCCGATTGCCCGGAACGTAGGCCGCCGCAATGAGCACGAATGCGATGGCCACGAGAAGCGCGGTCAGATGACGCGCGCCGGCAGGGGGTGCCCACAAGGTTATGGGAGAACGCCTTGCAATACCGTAACCGACGATGATGAGAGCGAAACCGATGAGCGAGACTAGCGAATAGAGACCTTTCCAGCGCTGCTCGCCGAGACGGGCGAACTGCGCCGTGCGCCAAGGCTCGGCGACGAGGCGCAGCGAATGCACGCCGAGAAACGCGATCAACCCAAGAACCAGCACCGCCATATTCATCTCCTTTGACTTCGTCGTTATCCGTCACGCGGCGAACGGCCGAGCCAAAGGTAGCCTATGCCAATCCTTCAGGCAAGAAGACGGCAAGACCGGAAAAGGCTCGGAGCTCACTCATGGTGCCGCGGCAATGACTTCGGCCATCGCTGCCGTTAGTTTCCTCGCGTAGGGCACGTGCAAGAACTCATTCGGGCCATGGGCGTTGGACTTGGGCCCGAGCACGCCGCAGACGGCGAATTGCGATTTCGGGAAGCCAGCCTGCAGTATGTTCATGAGCGGAATCGTTCCGCCTTGGCCGATAAAGGCGCACGCCGCGCCGAAGTGTGTCTGCGAGGCGCGCTGCAGCGCCTCGCCGAGCCAGGGCGCGAGCTCGGGCGCGTTCCAGCCGTTCGCGGCGCTCGCCTCAGGCTTGAACGTGACTTTCGCGTTATACGGCGGATCGAGCTCGAGCAGCGCCTTGAGCTCGGCCACGGCAAGGGCCGCGTCGATGAGCGGCGGCAGCCGCAGCGAGAGTTTGAATACCGTGCGCGGACGCAGCACGTTGCCCGCGCTTGCAAGCGGCGGCAGGCCTTGCGCACCCGTCACGGCAAGCGACGGGCGCCAGGTCGAGTTGAGGAGCGCCTCGCGCGGATCGGCCGTGACCGGCAGGACAGGCTTGCCGTCCTGCCCGCACGCCCACGGCGCGGGCTTCCAGACCTCGTCGCCGAGAATGCCGGCCGTCGCTTCCGCTTCGCGCAAGCGATTGGCGGGAATCTCGCAGTGGAACGCGCCCGGCAACAAATTGCCCGTGGCCGCATCTTCGAGGCGATCGAATAATTGCCGCATAACGCGAAAACTCGACGGCACAATGCCGCCATACGAGCCCGAATGAACGCCTTCCTCGAGCACCTCGACTTCGAGGGATCCCGCGGCAAGCCCGCGCAGCGACGTGGTAAGCCACAGCTGATCGTAGTTGCCGGCGCCCGAATCCAGGCAGACGACGAGGCCGACGTTGCCGAGCCTGTCGCGCAGCGCGTCGACGTACGGAAGCAGATCGTAGCTGCCCGACTCCTCGCACGTTTCGATGAGCCCGACGCAGCGCGGGCGCTCTATACCCTGCGCATCGAGCGCGGCCAGCGCGCAAATGCTCGCGTAGATCGCGTAACCGTCGTCCGCTCCGCCTCGGCCATAGAGCTTGCCATTTTCGTACTTCGGAAGCCACGGGCCCAAATCACTGCGCCAGCCCTCGAATTCGGGTTGCTTATCAAGGTGGCCATATAGGACGATGGATTCTGTGCTGCCGGCCCTCGTGGCGGGCGTTTCAAAGAAAATCACGGGCGTGCGGCCCGGCAGCCTCACGATCTCGAGCTTTAAACCGTGCACGCGCTGCGCCTCGGCCCAACGCGCCGCATCGGCGACGACTCGCTCCAGATAGCCGTGCTTGGCCCAATCGGCATCGAACGCGGGACTTTTTGCGGGAATGGCGATGTAATCCGTCAACGCAGGAACGATTTCGTCGTTCCACTTGCGGTCAACAAACTCGCGCAACGCATCGTGATCGAGTTGCTTTTGTGCCGCGTCGACTACGGTCATGGCGGTTCCCCTCGGGCTCAAAGCGCTAATGATAGTGCGGATACGGGTTTTAACACTATGGTGCCGCCATCTGCGAAGAAGCCCCGAACGCGCGACAATGGAACAGCGACGCTGGAGCGCCTTTATGTTCGACGGAATGCTGGGTGAGGTTGTCGCGCAGGTGGTCGAGGTGGTGCTGGCACTCGTGCTCTACTTCCTGCCGGCGATCATCGCCGATCGTCGTAAGCGCCATGATCTGCTGATCATCGCACTCTTCAATGCGTGCGTCGGCTGGACCGGAATCGGCTGGCTCATCGCGCTAAGTTGGGCCTTTCTGCCAAATCCGCCTGCGGATTTAGCGAGCGATGTCGCGCGCAAGCGCCGCGTCGTGAGTATGCGAGCCTTCTCGCAAGCACTCGCCGATCGAGTCGCCAGAAGAATAGATCGGAGTTAGCTTTGGAAATGCGACGTTTTGGCGTCGGCTTGGATTTACGATCGTGCGACCGGGGGGCGGCGTCAGCGCTCGACGCGCCGCGCCGCAATGAGAGGCCCCTTCATGCGCGGGAAGCCGTTTGAAGAACGGACTTCCGCAAGCGGACGAGCCCAGGGGAAATCGAACGCGGTTCACGAGCGACTGAATCACGCAGAAACTTTTCTTGTCGCAACTCGCCGTGCTCGTCAAACCATTGACACAACAACCAATCGCCGCCTTCGTCGGCCCCCGCATACGTTACCGTCATGCGAGCCCCCCCCGTTTTCAGCGTGACGACATCACCTGCGCAAAATTGTTCCTGCCTATCCATCGTATTCGTCAGCATGTGCGCCCCGTCAAAAGCATCGAATCGATTTCCACCGCCGGTGTGTGCGCCGGCGAACCGAAAAACGAATTGCGAAACGTCTGGTAATGGCCTGCGCAAGAATTAGCGCAGGCAGGGAGAGACTAACAATAGAATTTTTATTCCACAAGCGGTTTTCAGGGAAAACGATGCCCCGCGTTTGCCATGAGACGCAACGCGGCAAATTGTCGACGCGATAGGCAAACCGCGCTCGCAGCCTTCATGCTGGCGGACATAAATCAGGGACAGAAATCCATACGCGCGTAATAATAGTACTTTACGGCGCCGAATATATACCTTCGCAGATAATCGGGTATCGATTTCATCCGTTGCTTCGATACCCGGACGCAATGCGGGGATATTCGCGATTCGACCGCGCGATTCACATTTGCTTTGGCGGGGGTCAAATGACCGCCGCGAGACTTCCATAGATGAACCCGCAATTCACTGCTGCAAGCCGCATATCGAGCAGCGGCCAATTGCGAGTTGCTTTTACCTGCCGAACACGATTTAGCCGTTCTGACCGGCACGAATTGCCGATTCGACTCGGCAGTTCGCAAGGCATGATCGTCGTCGCGTCAATCGATCGGCGCGAGCTGCCGCGTCGCGCGCCGTGATGCCACGACGATCAACTTCATCGTTGCCCGTGTCGCTCCAACGAAAAGCTTGCGTGCCGCCCGCTCGTCGAAATGGTCGAAATCGACCTCGGAGAGAATCACGCAGGGCGCCGATTGCCCCTTGAATCGGTAGATCGACTCAAGCAGTACGTCGCCTTCGCGATATTCAGGACTGCCGAACAAGTCGTACCTGCCGGTGAAGCTCTTGAGCCGGTGGGGGCCGAGCTGCTGGAGAGGCGTCAGAGTCGAGCCTTCCCGGCCCCGAAACGACAGCACGGCGATGTCCTGCTTGCGGAAGCCGAACGAGAGCGCTTGCGTGATCGCGCGCTTGGTCGCTTCTGCAACGCTGTCCGTGAGGTTCTCGTCGTAAGCGCTGAAGACGATCTCCGAACCATCGAAAGGGCTGCCGGCTGCCAGATGGGCGGCGCGCGGCACGGCTGCCCCGACCCTCTCGCGCACGAAGTCGAGAATGTCTCGCGGGCTGCGGTAGTTCGTCGTTTCGGTGAGGACGGTCCAGCCCGGCAACGCGAGCGGCTCGCGCATATATAGGTTTTGCAGCGGATCCTCAAGCCACCACCAGGCGCCGTCGGGCCGCACGAGCCGCGCGAGCGCTTCGACCCACGGCTCCTGGAAATCCTGGCCTTCATCGACGATGAGGACGTCGAAACGCCAGTTGTCGCCTATCGGAGCCTCGGCGAATGCTTTTTCGAGCCGCGGGAAGACATCGGCCGCTTCGAAGTCCGGCAGATACCCCGCGTCGCGCAAGACAGCATCGCAGAGCTGGTGATAATTGGCGACCTTCGCTCCCGCGGGAGCGACACGCGCGATGTGATCGGCAAGGGGACGATTAAAGCAGACGTAAAGCGCTCGCTTGCCGCTCGCCGCCGCATCCTTCATGACCTGCACGGCCAGTTGCGTCTTGCCCGAACCTGCCGTCCCGATCACGCGCAATCGGAACGGCGTGAATTCAAGCCGCCTGGCCCACGTCGCGAGCCCACCCGACAGGCGCGTGACGAGCGTGCCCGCCTGCCCGACCAGCGCGCTCGCATCCGGCGTCAGCGCCAGCTCGTCGGCGAGATAATGATGGATTTTGGGCGCACAGGGCAGCCGCGGCTCATCGGCGGGCAACGCCTCGAGGACGAGAGCGGCCAGGCGATCTTTGCGCGTGGCATCGACAATCCGCTCCGCGGCAACACCGGCGATAGCCGCATCCTTGACGACGTAATCGGGACAAAACAGGAGCGCCTCTATGCGGTACGTGCCGGCGCCGAACGCCGTCGTGAAGCGGCGATGCATAAGCTCGACGGTGCGAGCGAGCTCGATGGAAACGTTTCTTTCCGTCTGTAGATAGACCTTCACGAGCCCTTTCGGCGTCTCCCGCAAAAAGCCCGCTTTCTGCTCGATCAGCAGGACGCGGCCCGCAGGGCTCACGATAACGAAATCGGCTTCGCCGAACACCGAAAAACTCCCGGAGAGACGGGTCCAATGCACGCCGTGATAAACCGTGTAGTCCGCCGGCAGCGCGGCTTCCAAAAGCGCCAGCGTTTCGCGTTCGCGCTCCGCCGCGCCAGTCGCGGCCAGGTTCTTCCAATCGTCGGGGATGAGGCGGGCCATGACGGTCGAGGTTCCTCGCGGTAGGTTTTTTTGCGGATGCCGCGTATTTTACGTTGCGCGAACCGCGTATCATGGCCCGCTCGCCGTGACAACACCGCGTTTCTTTTTGGAGGATGGTGAAGATGCTGAAGATTTGGGGACGAGCCAACTCGGTCAACGTGCAGAAGGTGCTTTGGTGCTGCGACGAACTAGGCCTTCCGTTTCAGCGCATCGACGCCGGCCTGCAATTTGGCCGCGTCAACGATCCCGAATACCTCGGACTCAATCCGAACGGTCAAATCCCGACACTCGTCGACGGCACGTTCGTGCTGTGGGAATCGAATTCGATCCTGCGCTATTTGGCGATGCAGTATGGTGCCTCGAGCTCCCTCTATCCGGACGAGCCGAAACTGCGCGCGAGCATCGACCGCTGGCTCGACTGGTCGCTATCGGTGTTGCAGCCGGCCGAGCGCCCCGTCTTCATCAGCCTCGTGCGGACAGCCCCCGATCAGCGCGACGCAGCGGCGCTCGAGGCCAATTTGCAAACACTGGTCAAACGCTGGAAGCTGCTCGACGCCCATTTGCAAGGACGCTTCCATGTGGAAGGCGACAAGTTCACTGTCGCGGACATCGTGCTCGGCGCATTTGCGAAGCGCTGGTTCGGACTCGAGGGCATCGAGCGTCCGCCGATGCCGAGCCTCGAGCGGTGGTACCACCGGCTCGCTCAACGGGCGCCGTTCAGGAAGCACGTCGACCATCCGCTAACCTGAGCCGGCCCACCTCTTTAGCGTGCCGCGCGCCGCTCCATTGCGCGCTCGATCAGCGAGTCGATGAGCGGCAACTGGACGGGCTTCGTCAAATGCAGGTCGAAGCCGTGAGCAAGCGAGCGCTCGATATCGCTGTCCTGCCCGAAGCCCGTCATCGCCGCAAAAATCGATCCGCGCAGCGCCGACACCTGCTTCAAACGCTCCAGAACGGCAAAGCCGTCGGCACCCGGCATCGCGATATCGACTAGCGCAACGTCGATATCGGCGGCCTTGCCCGCCAACTCGAGCGCTTGCGCGCCGCTGTATGCGACGTGAACGCGATGCCCTCTCATGCGCAAAAGCATCGCCATGCTATCGGCGGAATCGACGTTGTCGTCGACGATCAAAATCGCGAGCGTCTCGCGACCGCTGCCGGCGCCCGCAAGCTCCCCTGCGGCTTCGTCGCTGTTGGCCGCTGAAAACGCTGCGAGAAGCGGAAGCCGCACCGTAAATGTCGCACCGCGGCCTAGCCCCTCGCTCCTCGCGGAGATGGCCCCGCCGTGCATTTCGACGAGCCAACGGCAGAGCGTCAGCCCCATGCCGAGCCCGCTTTCCCGGCGCTCGAGCCGCGTGTCGGCTTGCACGAACAGGTCGAAGATCGAATCGATGACGGCCGGGTCGATCCCGCAACCATCGTCCGCGACGCGGAGCACCGCGAAAGCATGGTCTTCTTGCCCGATATCGATCCTGATATGACCGCCGTGCTCGGAGAATTTCGACGCGTTGCTGAAAAGACTCTGCGCGACCTGCACGAGGCGCGCCATGTCGCCGTTGACGATCACCCCGGCATCGGGGCCGTTCACTTCGGCAACCTGCTGGCGCAAGGCGAGGTGCGGCCGGATCATCTCGAGGCCGCGCGTCACCACATCGCGCATATCGACCGGCGCAAGTCGCAACTTGATCTTGCCCGTCGTGACGCGTCCCGCGTCCAGCAGATCGTCGACAAGACGCGTCAAGTGCGAAATCTGGCGATCGATCACGTCCCGGCATTGTCTGAGTGTCGGGCTGACGAGCGGTTCGAGCATCATCACGCTGAGCGCATTGCTGACGGGAGCAAGCGGGTTGCGCAATTCGTGCGCGAGCGTGGCCAGAAACTCGTTCATGTGATGGCTCGCGGCCTCGAGTTCGCGCAGGCGCTTACGCTCGGTCATGTCGCGTGTGACCTTCGCATAGCCGCAAAGCCTTCGTTCCCCGCCTTCCGTCCGGTAAACGGCCGCGATGACGACATTCGCCCAAAACAGCGTGCCGTCTTTGCGCACACGCCATCCCTCGTCTTCCACGCGGCCGACATTTGCCGCCGTCACGAGTTCCGCCTCGGGCTTGCCGCTCGCGATATCTTCAGGAGGATAAAAGACCGAAAAGTGCCGCCCGATGATTTCTTCAGCTGTATAGCCCT
>CAYPWK010000024.1:24698-25468 GCA_964414365.1 uncultured Burkholderia sp. | reverse complement strand
GTCATGATTCGGCTCCTGCTGAAGAACGAGGCGGATTGCCTCATTCGCCAACATAGAACCGCGTGGCTGGCCTCTCCCTGACCACCACGGCATAGCCGTAGCCCCGACCGCGCGAGCGGTTTCGTCCTCCGGCCATGACGCGTCATTCGGCCGTCCATTCGCTCAGACGTTCGTACGCCTGCCGCTCCCCGTAAACGGTCGTTCGCCTCCCGCCACTAGTAATCGCCGACGTGGGATCCACAGTGGTCAAGCTCAGCATCCGTCACACCGATCAGCCGTCTCAAATCGGGCAGGTGCATTGTAATTGTAGAGTAGAGCGCCCTGCCGAAGCGGACGGTATAGCGTGTGGATCCCGGCTGTTATCCAGACTGCTTCGCCAAAGCGAATGAGCTCGGCGTATCAATACTAGATTTTCGCCCCGTCAGCGCCCGGCATGGCGCTCACGGACGCGCACCGATACCGTCACGGTTCGTCGTCGTTTCCTGCATCTTGATCTACCGCGGACCAGAAAATGCCCCAGTTTACCGAATGGGGCTGCGCAATCGCGGGATCCGTCGAATCGTCAACCGTGTAAGGCTCGTACAGAAGAAAGTCACCCCGATCGGTCCTTAAAGCAATCGGCGTTAAATTGGAGCAAATGGATGTCTTTGGATCGAACGCAACGCATGAGGAAGCGGGTCCACTCAAGGCTGTGTCGTTGGCGAGATTCGTCGTCAGCGTCGCGGTCGCCGGCGTATATTTGGACTTCGCCGTGCCGTTAGTCCTCAAAA
>CAYPWK010000024.1:0-24688 GCA_964414365.1 uncultured Burkholderia sp. | reverse complement strand
TCCGATACCGCGCCGATAGTTGAATTCTCCGTCAAACCATCCGAGTCCAACGCAGTGAAAGTCAATGGATATCCTCGACCAGCCGACAGGTTCGAGCCGAAACCAATGGACGAGTTGGCCACGTCATAGAAAACGTAGATCTGGTTCGGAGCGAATCGTGCAGTGATGGTATGGTGTTTAGTAACGATCCTAACTCGTCCCGTCCCAACTTCGTTCCGGTACCCGTATCCGGTGCTATCATTGAATGGTAGGGCAGTTGCCGTATCAGCGTCAAAAGAAATAAAAACCTGTGCACCGTTATAGGTGTGTCCGCCGAGCTTCACATCTGACAGTACAAACCCTGTGTAAGTGATTGGCTCCGCCCATGCGTGTCCCAATCCTGTAAGCAGTGCTGCCAATATAATTCCGGCAAGCCGTTTCATACGACCTCCATAGCTTTGATGTGGTCAATCTCTGACCAGCTTTGTTGAACTCATTCGGCGGGATGTGATGTCACGGCGAAGAAGATACCGCCGTTCAACACATCACCATGCCCCGCAACCTCATATCGCTCGAAAAGGAAGAGATCTCCGTGATCGGTCTTCAACGCGTTGGGTGGGGTAGGATTAGGGCAGTCGGGCCCAGTTGGGTCAAATCCGAAACAGACCCAGGCGCGTCCGCTAAATTGAGTCGGGTGCTGAAGATCGGTCGACAGCCCGGCAAGCTCATCGCTCAGCTTCGTCGCATCACCTGCGTCAATGGTTCCGTCCTCGATGCCTAGAGGGTAAGCGACCTGTAGACAGGAAGGGCCAACTGGTATTCCGGAACAGGACGGTCCGGAAGGCCATATCGAGCCAAAACCGACCCCACGCCCCAGAACGATCGGACCGTTCGCTGAGTCTCCCCGATCAACGCTCACGAAAATCTGATTTGGTGCAAGCGTTGCATGAATTGTTTTTCTGCCGCTGGTTATGGCAATGCGCGCAATTCCGGTCGGGTTAAAGGCGACGTTAACACCCTGTATTTGCGTCAGCTGTACATTGTTGGTGTCGCTCTCGAACGTTAAGAAAACCCGCGCGTTGCGGAATTCCGACGGCCCCAACTTTACATCGGCGACAACAAAACCGGTATAGGTAATTGGCTCTGCAGTGACAGAGGAAGCCATTAGCGCCACGCCAAGAAATGCCGCAATGCGAATGATTTTCATGGACTCGATCCTCCACAGTTATCAGAGATTGATTAATCTCCCTACACGGCCTCATCTGCCGCACCCAATGAGCAGTTGGCATTGCGAGCCAGCACGCAGGGCGTGCCGCCGTCGAAAATTAACGTCGATTCAGATGCGACACAATTTTATACGTGTGCCCGTTAGCCTGCATTTGCAGCTCACGCGCTCAAAGCGACAGTCGGCGCGTGCAGTAACACCAAATGCCGATGTCGAGGGCCAAAAAAAATCGTGGCCGACAGAGGTCCGCTCCACAATGATGGTATTGTGGCGGTTAAAGAATCATGGCAAACTGTGTCGCATTTCCGAATCAATTTTTAGCGGCACTCGAGTGAAGCGCATTACTGCACGTATCATAGGTGGCCGCGCTGTAAATGAAAGTTGCCGGTCAATCAACCGTCAGCCATTGTCCAGTCCGAATCGGTCAGCGATGGACGGCCATTGTTGCCCCGACGTCTAGTCGTATCGCATGAGCAGGGTGCCGGTATAGATGAATTCGCGGCGTCGTGGGGAAACCGCCCGCCGAGCCAAGCAGGTGCCGATCACGGTCCTTCTTCCGCAAGCGCCCTTTTTTCATCACCCAGATCGCTCATATTGCTGTTCGATGACTCTGTCTCTGCCCTGTCAATCTTTCACGTTGAGGCACTCGATTTTTTGAATAGTGGTTATTTGCAGCAACTTGAGTAGCGTTGTTACGCATGTCCGCAGAGGCAGAGGAACTGTTCAGTCATGGTCTATTATCAATGACCGTTTTCCCCTGGAACCCGCCGTTCACCCCGCGCCGCAACGAACGTCTCAGACGGGTCGGACAGCGCCCGCTGAGCGCGCGTACAGACTGTGATCTCCGTTTACCTGGTATTCGCATCTACGTTGGCGATGGCAAGGTCCTGCACTACGCTGGATGATCCCGTTGGCTGCCTCGCGCCCGGTGCAGGAGACTGCTCTGAGAGAATCTGCTGGGAGCCACGAGATCCAGATCGAGCGGACGCCTGACCCAAGGTATTCATGCGGTGCGGCGCGCCTATTCGCGGCTCGGCGAAGACCACTACCGGGTGGCCACGAACAACTGTTAGCACTTCGTCTGTGCGGCGAAAGCCGTAGCGATCAGATCGACGCTTTGGTTACCCTGCCGCACCGCTGCCTGCATACGGTGGCAAACGCTACTGATGCAGCTGGTGTGCGCGAAACCGAATACTATCTCTGCGGATCAGCTGGCGTGCTGACGGTGCCATTGGTTCGCGTTTCCGCCAAATGATCAAGCATGCTTGCGTGCGGCGATCAGGGGCGCGTGGCCGCGAGCGACGGCAGGCATAAGGCGCTTCACCAAATGGAGAAGCCGCTTCGGGCCGCATTAACCATTTGATCAATCGCGCCTTGGGGTAAGTACGCGCCTCCGCATGGCGATTCGCCGCCCAGACGGTTGCAAACGAAAAGTGCGAACCTGAAAAGCAACGGGCTTTCCGACCTTTACGATCGCGGGCCTCCGCCACCATGACGGGCCCACATTCCGGCATGAACCCTGCTTAAAATAGAGACGGAGACATCCCATGCACATAAAGGGAGGCGCTGTGACAGACAGCACCGCGCGGTTTTCGGCGGGTATGCGGGAGGGGATCGAGAACCTTTCGCGCCGCCTGAAATTCGTGAGACAGGAGGGACACATCTGGCTCGGCGAGAATCGCATGATTCTCCTTCACACAGCCACAGTGGGCGCGTTACGCAAGGAACTCGTCGACACGCTCGGCCTGGAGCGCACCCGGGGCCTGTTCACGCGAATGGGCTTTCAATCCGGCATGCGTGACGCGGAACTCGCCCAAACTTTACGCCCCACCGCGAGCGATTTCGGCCTGCTGGAACTTGGGCCGTGCCTGCACGTGCTCGAAGGCAATGTGCGGGTCACACCTCTCGAAGTGGAGATCGATATCGCCAGCGGCAAGTACTACGGCGACCATCTGTGGGAAGACTCGTTCGAAGCCGAAGTACACCGGAAGATCTTCGGGCTGAGCAAGGATCCGGTCTGCTGGATGCAGATCGGTTACGCAAGTGGTTACACCACTGCGCTGATGGGCCGCACCATCCTCTACAAGGAGACACTGTGTTCGGGCTGTGGCGATCCGCATTGCCGCATCGTCGGCAAGCCGGTCGAAGAGTGGCCGGATGGCGATGAGATGCTCAAGCTCTACACGCCCGATCCTGTTATCGAAACACTCTTGCAACTGCAAAGCGAAGTCGAAAACCTACGCTCGCTGCAGCAGGAAGTGGCGCAGCCGGAAGAACTGGTGGGTGCGTCCACGGGCTTTCTCGCCGCATGGGGGCTCGCGCAGCGTGCTGCGTCGAGCGACGTGACCGTGCTGTTGCTCGGGGAAACGGGTGTCGGCAAGGAGCGCTTCGCACGCGCGTTGCACGGTGTGAGCCGGCGGCGCGAGAAACCCTTCGTTGCAATCAATTGCGCGGCCATGCCAGAGGAGCTACTCGAGGCCGAGCTTTTCGGCGTTGAGCGCGGGGCCTTTACCGGCGCGCATCAGACGCGGATCGGCCGATTCGAGCGGGCGGATAGCGGCACGCTGTTCCTCGACGAAGTGGGCGAGCTTTCCGCGTCGGCGCAGGTCAAGCTGCTTCGCGTGCTCCAGGAAGGCGAGTTCGAGCGCGTCGGCGACGACCGCGTGCGCAAAGTCGACGTGCGGGTTATCGCTGCAACCAATGTTGACCTGACGGAAGCGGTGCGGCGCGGTGCGTTTCGCAAGGATCTGCTCTATCGGCTCAATGTCTATCCGGTTACGATCCCGCCGCTGCGCGAGCGGGTCGACGATATCCCGCGTCTTGTCGAGCGATTCATCGCAAAGTACAGCGTGAGGCACAGCAAGCGCGTGCTGGGCCTCACCGATCGTGCGATAGCGACGCTGCGGGCGTACGCGTGGCCCGGCAACGTGCGTGAACTCGAAAACGCGGTAGAGCGCGGTGTGATCCTCGCGCGTCCAGGCGGTCATATCACAGAGCGCGATCTATTCACGGCTTTGCCGGAGTCAGCGGACGACAGCGCCGCGTCGCTCGACGAGCGCGGCCATCCGCTGCGCGAAAACGCGGATGTCGCCGATGCGCTGTTCGACCATATGATGCGCGAAGGCGTCCCGCTCGACCGCGTCGAGAACATGCTTATCGAAGCCGCGGTCGAACGCGCCGGAGGCAATCTGAGCCAGGCGGCGAGAATGCTTGGCATCACGAGGCCGCAGCTTGCTTATCGATGGCGTAATCGCGAGAAGACCGCTCCACCCGCCGATCAATAGCCGCGTAGTTCCAGTGAGTACTCGGGCCGCCCTATGAGGGCGGCCCATTTTTTTGGGCTATGCGATGCGGGGCTCGCGAGACGTTCCGTCCGCTTCGGCGAGTCGATATGCTCTTAATCAATTCATCAAACGGGCCAGCATCGCTTGATGATTTGGTCATCGCCTTGGACGGCCATATCGCGAGATTCACTGTTTTTATTCGGGCAAACCCTCGCTTTTTTGTGAAAAACGCACATGGCACAGCTCCTGCAATAAAGAAGAAAAACGAGGAGGCAGCAATGCGAGATCCGAAACCGTTATTCGAAAGGACTCAACGATTCGTTCGGATAACCGCGCAGCGAAAAGACGGTTATGTCGAATTCGATTTCTCTGTCGGCGACCCGGATCTCGCTGTCGAATTGATTATGAACCGGACGATGTTCGATCGCTTCTGCCAGGTGAATGCGGTGTGCAAGCTTATTGAAGCCGATGAACAGATCGATCTCGCACGCGAACGCTGGCGATTCGAAGGCTAGCGCTAGCGGCGCGGTATTCGGAAGAGTAGTGAATAGATAAGGAGACAGTCTCATGCAAATCGAAATCAAGACGCTCAAGGCTCAGCCGCTGCGTCAAACCTATGGGCACGTCGCACGCCGTTTCGGCGACAAGCCGGCATCGCGATATCAGGAGGCGACCTACGACATTCAGCCCACCGCCAACTTTCACTATCGGCCGACCTGGGCGCCAGAATTCGAGTTGTTCGACGCGAGCCGCACGCAAATCCACATGAAGGACTGGTACGCGCTCAGGGATCCCCGCCAGTACTACTACGGCGCATATGTGACGGCACGCGCGCGGCAACAGGAGTCCGCCGAAGGCGCGTTCGATCTGGTAGAGCGTCGCTCACTGCTGGCCGGGCTGTCGTACGAATGGCAGGAGCGGTTGATCGCAGGTTTGCTGCCTCTGCGCCATATCGAGTGGGGCGCCAATATGAACAACACGCTGTGCGCCGATTACGGCTATGGCACTGCGATTACGCAGGCCTGCACATTCTGCGCGATGGATCGGCTCGGCATCGCGCAGTACCTCTCGCGTATCGGCCTTGCGCTCGACGGCAACACCGGTGTCGCGCTCGAACGCGCGAAGACCGCGTGGCTGAAAGCGCAAGCATGGCAACCCATGCGCCGCCTCGTCGAAGACATCTTCGTGGTCGAAGACTGGTTCGAGACTTTCGTCGCTCAGAACCTGGTGCTCGACGGCTTGCTCTATCCGCTCGTGTACCAGCACTTCGACGCGTTTGCGGCAAAGCACTTGGGCGCGAGCCTCGCGATGCTCACCGAATTTACTCAGCAATGGCAGTCCGATCACGCGAAATGGGTCGATGCGGTGATCCGTACGGTGACCGCTGAATCGCACGAAAACCAACAACGCATTGCGGGCTGGGTCGAGCACTACCGCGCTCGCACCCTTGAAGCGCTTCTCCCCGTTGCCGGCACGCTGCTCGAGGGCGCGGGCGTTGCCGCACTCAATGAAACCAGCACGCAATTCGCCACACGTCTGACGAAGCTCGGCGTATTGCCGGCCGCGGCAGTCCAACCCTGAGGCCGTCATGCAGAACGTCTACATCGCATTGCAGAACACCGACGAAACGCGCGCGATCGTCGCCGCGATTACCGCAGCGAATCCCCAGGCCACGGTCAACGAGTACCCGGCGATGGTGAAGATCGACTCCCCGGGCAAGCTCGTGATTTCGCGCGTTCAGGTATCGGAAGAACTTGGCCGCGACTGGAACATTCAGGAGCTGCAACTGAACCTCGTGTCGCTTTCGGGAAACATCGATGAAACCGACGATGCCTTCACGCTGCAATGGCACGCCTGACCTAATCCGGAGACGAAAGATGGACGCACGCAAGAAGTTGAACCTGAAAGACAAGTACGCGCTGATGACGCGCGATCTCGGCTGGGAGACCAGTTATCAGTCGATGGACAAGGTGTTCCCGTTCGATCGATACGAGGGCATCAAAATTCACGAATGGGACAAGTGGGAGGACCCGTTCCGCATGACGATGGACTCGTATTGGAAATACCAAGCGGAAAAGGAACGCAAGCTGTACGCGATCATCGATTCCTTCGCGCAGAACAACGGGCACATGAATGTCTCCGACGCGCGTTATATCAATACACTCAAGCTGTTCTTGACCGGCGTGACGCCGCTCGAATACTCGGCGCATCGCGGCTATGCGCATTTGGGCCGCCATTTTCGCGGGGTTGGCGCACGTGTCGCATGCCAGATGCAGTCGATCGACGAATTACGTCACTGTCAGACGCAGGTGCATACGCTGTCGCTCTATAACAAGTATTTCAACGGCTTTGCGGAATGGCCGCATATGTACGACCGCGTCTGGTATCTATCGGTTCCGAAGTCGTACTTCGAAGATGCGATGAGCGCCGGTCCGTTCGAATTCATCACGGCCATTTCCTTTTCATTCGAATACGTGCTGACGAATCTGCTGTTCATGCCGTTCATGTCGGGCGCCGCATACAACGGCGACATGGCGACCGTCACGTTCGGCTTCTCAGCGCAGTCCGATGAGTCGCGTCACATGACGCTCGGTCTCGAAGTCGTGAAGTTTCTTTGCGAACAGGACCCCGGCAATGTGCCGATCGTGCAGAAGTGGCTCGACAAATGGTTCTGGCGAGGTTTCCGCCTACTGACGCTGGTCGGCATGATGATGGATTACATGTTGCCCAAGCGCGTGATGTCTTGGTCGGAGGCGTGGAAGATCTATTTCGAGGACGCGGGCGGCGCACTTTTCAAAGACCTCGAACGCTATGGCCTGCGCATGCCGAAGTATCACGAGATCGCGACGCAGACCAAGGACCGTATCACGCACGAGGCGTGGGCGACCTTCTACAACTATGGCGCCGCCGCCGACTTCCACACCTGGGTGCCGTCCGACGAAGAACTCGACTGGCTCTCCGCCAAATATCCGGTCACGTTCGACAGCGTTTACCGGCCGCGTCTCGAATACTGGCGCGAGCAGCAACAGGCGGGCAAGCGCTTCTACAACGCCAGTCTGCCGATGCTCTGCCAGACCTGCCAGGTGCCGATGTTCTTCAGCGAGCCGAACGATCCGACCAAGATCGCGTACCGCGAATCGACGTATCACGGAATGAAATTCCACTTCTGCTCGGACGGCTGCAAGGACATCTTCGAAGGCGAGCCTGAAAAGTACGTGCAGGCGTGGCTGCCGGTGCACCAGACCTTTCAAGGCAACTGTGGCGGCGCGTCGCTCGACGACGTCCTCAAGTACTACAACCTCAACCACGGTCACGACAACCTGGACTTCGCGGGCTCGCCCGACGAGCGCAACTGGAATGCGTGGAAAGACTTGTCCGGCGCTCACGCGCCGAGCGAATGAGTGCGCCGCGACACGAGGAACAGATAGACGAAGGAGACAAGCATGAGCATCACCGCGATCAAGCCCTACGCGTTCGAGCCGGCCGACCGCGAGTCGCAGTTTCATGGCAACCGGCTGCTGTACATCGGCTGGGAGGACCACTTGATGTTCGCCGCGCCGCTGTGTGTGCCGGTATCGGCCGATATGACGTTCGGCGTGCTGGTGTCGGATGTATTGCCGGGTCTATATGGCGTGCACCCGGATTTCGCCGCGATCGACTGGGATACCGCGCAGTGGTTCAAATCCGGCGAGCCGTGGCGGCCGGACAACGAGCGCTCGCTTGCCGATAACGGTCTCGTTCATAAGGACGTGATCCGTCTGCGGACGCCGGGCCTAACGGGCATTGGCGGTTCGTGCAGCTAACGCGGAGGCAGCAATGGCTTATACCATACGTATTGAGCCGCTCGGTCAGACCATTGGCATCGAAACGGGGCAGACGCTGCTCGATGCCTGTTTGCGTCAGGGCGTGTGGCTCCCGCATGCCTGCTGTCACGGGCTGTGCGCGACCTGCAAGGTGCAGGTCGTCGACGGCGAGATCGAGCAGGGCGATGCATCCGACTTCGCGTTGATGGACTTCGAGCGAGAAGAGGGCAAGTGCCTGGCATGCTGCGCGACGCCGATGTCCGATCTCGTGATCGAAGCCGACATCGAAGAAGATCCCGACGCACAAAATTTGCCGCTGCGCGATTACACGGGCACTGTCGTCGCGATCGAAGACGCGACGCCGACTATCCGCGTGATTCGGCTCGGGGTGGAAGGTGCCGGGCATGTCGCGTTTCAGGCCGGCCAATATCTGAATCTGCACGTGCCGGGTTGCGGGCAGCCGCGCGCATTCTCGCTCGCCAACGCACCGCATGACCGCGAGATCGAGGTGCACATTCGCCGCGTGCCGAACGGAGCTGCGACCGGCTGGCTGCATGACGAACTGCGACCGGGCGCGCAACTGGCGTTCGCCGCGCCGTTCGGCCGCTTCTTCGTGCGCAAGCAGGCGCAGGTGCCGATGATCTTCCTCGCCGGCGGCTCGGGCCTATCAAGCCCGAAATCGATGATCCTCGATTTGCTGAACGAGGGTTCGACATTGCCGATCACGCTGATCCACGGCGCCCGCACGCGCGACGAGCTCTACTTCGATGCCCTTTTCACCGACCTGGCCGAGCGCCACCCGAATTTCCGCTACTTGCCCGCGCTCTCGAGCGAGCCGGAGAACAGCGGCTGGGCGGGCCCGCGAGGTTTCGTCCACGAGGTCCTGAAAGCGCAATACACCGACGCCGCGGGCATCACCGATTTTCGCGGCCATAAGGCGTATCTATGCGGACCGCCGCCGATGGTTGAAGCGTGCATCAAGATCTTGATGCAGGGGCGGCTGTTCGAGCGCGATATCTACACGGAGCAGTTCTTGTCGGCAGCGGATGCGAGCGCGGCGGCCAGAAGCCCGCTGTTTCGCATCTGACGCGCTTCGTCGGCTGACTCAAGGAGAGCGGTGATGACCTGGCGGATCGAAGTTGAAAACACCGGCGACTCATTCGGCTGCGCAGAGGACACCACTGTGCTTCACGCGATGGCAGCAACCGGCGGCCGAGGCATTCCGCTCGGCTGTCGCGGCGGCGGCTGTGGCGTGTGCAAGGTGCAGGTGCTGAGCGGCCGCTATCGCGCCAGCAAGATGAGCCGCGCGTGCGTGAGCGCCGACGAGCAAGCGCGCGGCACGGTGCTCGCATGCCGCATCAGTCCGCTCACGGATTTGTCCGTGCGGGTGGTCGGCAAGATGGCGCGCTGCATCGATAAGGCGCGCGTCGGAGCGGTGACGGAAGAAGTTCAGGAATTCATCCAGCAGCAACAGGCGCCAGGCGGCGTCTGAACCAGAACGATCAAGGAGACACATCATGGCATTGCAAGGCGTATTGCGACCCGGCCATATTGCGCTACGGGTTCTCGATATCGGCCCGGCGTTGAAGCACTACATCGACGTGCTCGGTTTGCATGAGACCGGCCGCGATGCGCAAGGGCGCGTGTATCTGAAGGCATGGGACGAACATGACCATCACAGCGTCGTGCTGCGCGAAGCGGACGAGCCGGGCATGGACTATCTCGGCTTTCGCGTCGACAGCGAAGCGACGCTCGAGCGGCTCGCAAACGCAGTGAAGGAATCGGGCTACGCCAAGGATTTCGTGTGGATCGAAGCCGGCGAGCATCTGCATACGGGACGGCGCTTTCGCTTCACCGTGCCGACGGGCCATTCGATCGAACTCTTTGCGACGAAAGACAAGGTCGGCTGCGCGACCGGCGACGTAAATCCCGACCCCTGGCCCGATGGCCTGCGGGGCATGTCGCCAAGCCGCTTCGATCATGCTCTGCTGTACGGCGACGAACTCGACGATACCGTGAAGCTCTTTCGCGACGTGCTCGGTTTTTCGCTGGCTGAACAGGTCGTTACACCGGAGGGCATGCAAATCGCCGCGTTTCTGACGTGCTCGAATAAGGCGCATGACGTCGCGTTTATTCGCCATGCGGAGAAGAACAAATTTCACCACGCGTCGTTTCAGCTCGATAGCTGGAGCGAGGTGCTCAAGGCCGCGGATCTGATTTCCAAGCACGGCGTCGCGCTCGACATCGGGCCGACGCGTCACGGGATCACGCGCGGCGCGACGATCTATTTCTTCGATCCTTCCGGCAACCGCAACGAGGTCTTCGCCGGCGGCTACATCCACTACCCGGACAAGCCGACGATCACATGGCACGACAAGGACCTGGGGCGTGCGATTTTCTATCACGACCGCAAGCTCAACGAAGCCTTCCTGAGCGTATTGACTTGAGTCGCGCAACCGGCGCAACAAAACGATCGAGACTTCCATGACTGAATTCAAAAATTTCATTGGCGGCGAGTGGGTCGGCACGGATCGCACGTTCGAAGACCGCAACCCGGTCGACAACAGTATGATCGGGCTCGTGCACGAGGCCGGCCGCGCCGAGGTGGACGCGGCGGTGCAGGCCGCACGCGCCGCCTTGCGTGGGCCTTGGGCGCGCATGACACTGCCGCAGCGCGTCGAGCTGCTGTATGCGGTGGCCGACGGCATCAATCGACGCTTTGACGACTTTCTAGCCGCCGAAGTTGCCGACACTGGCAAGCCTCACGCGCTCGCGAGCCACGTCGATATACCGCGTGGCGCGGCGAACTTCAAGGTGTTCGCCGACGTGATTCGCAACGTCCCCACCGAAAGCTTCGCCATGGCGACGCCGGACGGTGGGGAAGCCATCAATTACGGCGTGCGTACGCCGCGCGGTGTGATTGCGGTGGTGTGCCCGTGGAACCTCCCGCTGCTATTAATGACGTGGAAGGTTGCGCCGGCGCTCGCTTGCGGCAACACGGTGGTGGTGAAGCCGTCCGAGGAAACGCCGGCTACCGCAACGCTGCTTGGCGAAGTGATGAACGAAGCGGGCGTGCCAAAGGCCGTCTACAACGTCGTGCACGGTTTCGGGCCCGACTCGGCGGGTGCGTTTCTGACTGAGCATCCCGGTGTGAACGCGATCACTTTTACCGGCGAGACGCGCACCGGCGAAGCCATCATGCGGGCCGCGGCGAACGGCGTGCGGCCGGTGTCGTTCGAGCTCGGCGGCAAAAATGCGGGCATCGTATTCGCCGACTGTGATTTCGACGCGGCGGTGGCGGGCATCGCGCGCTCCGCTTTCGAAAATACCGGACAGGTTTGCCTCGGAACTGAACGGGTCTATGTGCAGCGGCCGATCTACGAGCGTTTTGTCGAAGCGCTCGCGGCGCGCGCCAAGGCGTTGCGTCCGGGCCGCCCGAGCGCGGAGGGCACGACGTTCGGGCCGTTGATCTCTCAGACGCATCGCAGCAAGGTGCTGTCGTATTACGAACAAGCGCGCGCGGACGGCGCAGTGGTCGTGACCGGCGGCGGCGTGCCCGAGATGCCCTCCGGATTGAAGGACGGCGCGTGGATCGAGCCGACGATCTGGACCGGCCTGCCTGAAAGCTCGCGTGTCATTCGCGAGGAAATCTTCGGCCCTTGTTGCCACATTGCGCCGTTCGACGACGAAACGGAAGTGATCGCCAAAGCCAACGACACGCCCTACGGTCTTGCCGCCACCGTGTGGACGCGCGACACGGGCACCGCGCACCGCATGGCGCGCGCGCTCGACGTGGGCATCTGCTGGATCAATTCGTGGTTTCTGCGCGATCTGCGCACCGCATTCGGTGGGGCGAAACAGTCGGGGATCGGCCGCGAAGGCGGTATCCATTCGCTCGAGTTTTATACCGAACTGCGCAACGTCTGCATCAAGCTTTGAGGGCTGCGATGAACTCATTGAAAACAGAAGGGCTTGCGCACGAAACGATCGAGCGCTACGGCGACGAACTGTATCGCGCGCTGCGCCATGCCGAGCCGGTCGCACCGCTGACCGCGCGCGAACCCGGCATCTCGATCGACGATGCCTATCGCATCCAGTTACGGATGATCGAGCGCCGCATCGAGCTCGACGGCGAACGCGTGATCGGCAAGAAGATCGGCGTGACCAGTGAAGCGGTGATGAACATGCTCGACGTGCGTCAGCCGGATTTTGGGCATCTGACGTCGGCGATGGTGTTCTCAGACGGCGCCGCCATCGACGTATCGCAACTGATCGCGCCGAAAGCCGAGGGCGAAATCGCATTCGTGCTAAGGCAAGACCTGGCGGGCCCGGGGGTGACGAATGCCGATGTATTGCGCGCCACGCAGGCCGTGCTTGCGTGCTTCGAGATTGTCGATTCTCGCATTCGCGACTGGAAGATCCGCATTCAGGACACCGTGGCTGACAACGCGTCGTCGGGCGTTTTCGTGCTCGGCGATCGGGCCGTCGATCCGCGCGAGCTGGATCTCGCGCTGGTCGGCATGACGCTCGAAAAGAACGGCGAAGTCGCGGCAACTGGCGCGGGGGCGGCGGCGCTCGGGCATCCGGCCAACGCCGTGGCGTGGCTCGCGAACACGCTTGGCCGGCTCGGCATGACGCTCAACGCGGGCGAGGTGATCCTATCCGGCTCGCTCGCGGCGATGGTACCGGTGACGGCGGGAGACTCGTTGCGAATCAGTCTCGGCGGCATCGGCAGCGCGTCGGTGCGCTTTATCCAGGGAGAACGGCAATGACGCTCGATCACACGACGATCGAAGCCCTCGCACAGCGACTGGACGAGGCCGAATTGCAACGCGAGGCGATCACGAAGATCACCGACGCACATCCGCAAATCGATTGGGCTGACGCGTATGCGATTCAAGATGCGCTGCGGGCACGTAAGGAAGCGCGCGGCATGAAAGTCGCGGGCCTGAAGATGGGTCTCACTTCGCACGCGAAGATGCGTCAGATGGGCGTGACCGATCCGGTCTACGGTTTCCTGACCGATTACGGCTCATGCATGGACGGTGCGGCGATCGACACTTCGTCGCTGATTCATCCGAAGGTCGAGGCGGAAATCGCGTTCGTGACGAAGCAACCGCTTGCCGGTCCGGGCTGCCACATCGGCACGGTGATGGCCGCGACCGATTTCGTGCTGCCCGCGGTGGAAGTCATCGACTCTCGCTACGAAAACTTCCGCTTCGATTTGAAGAGCGTGATCGCCGACAACACGTCGTCAGCCCGCTTCGTGACGGGCGGCCGGCATCGCAGCGCGGAATCTCTCGACCTAAAGAATCTCGGCGTGGTGTTGGAGAAAAACGGCGAAATCGTCGCGACGGCGTCGGGTGCGGCGGTGCTGGGTCATCCGGCCGCCAGCGTCGCGATGCTGGCCAACATGCTCGGCGCGCGCGGAAAGGCCATCCCCGCAGGCACGTTGATCCTGACAGGGGGCGTCACCGAGGCGATCACAGTCGCTGCGGGCGATTCGGTCACTGCGCGGTTCCAGCATCTTGGCAGCGTGTCGATGCGCTTTGTCTGATCGACGCGTGAGTGCATAAACGAAGAGGAGACATTCATGCCCATCATCCACGTTCATCTGATGGAAGGCCGCACCGACGAACAGAAGGCGCGCCTGATCGGCGCGCTGACCGACGCCGCCATCGAATCCATCGGCGCACCGCGCGAATCGGTACGCGTGCTGCTGATCGAAATCCCGAAGACGCAGTTCGGGATCGGCGGCAAGACCGCATTCGAACTCGGGCGCTAGCGCGCCGCGCATCAAAGGAAAGTTGACATGAAAAACGTACATGGCGTATCGGCGCCGCAAAAAATCGCCATCATCGGCTCCGGCAACATCGGCACGGACTTGATGATCAAAGTTCTGCGTCGCGGCAAGCATGTTGCAATGGGCGCGCTCGTCGGCATCGATCCGCACTCGGACGGCCTCGCGCGCGCGCAGCGTCTTGGCGTGCCGACGACGGCCGGCGGCATCGATGGTCTGCTCGCCATGCCGAATTTCGGCGACATGCGCGTTGTGTTCGACGCCACCTCGGCATCCGCGCATCGGCATCACAACGCTTTGCTGCAGGCGCACGGCGTCAAGGTCATCGATCTGACGCCTGCCGCAATCGGCCCGTATGTGATTCCATCGATCAATCTCGACGACGAACTGGACGCGCCCAACATCAACATGGTGACGTGCGGCGGGCAGGCGACGATTCCGATGGTCAATGCAGTGTCGCGTGTGGCGAAGGTCCATTACGCGGAGATCGTTGCGTCGATTTCAAGCCGCTCGGCCGGTCCGGGCACGCGCGCGAACATCGACGAATTCACCGAAACCACGTCGAAGGCGATCGAGGTGCTTGGCGGCGCGACGCGCGGCAAGGCCATCATTATCCTGAATCCGGCCGAGCCGCCTCTCATGATGCGCGACACCGTCTTCACGCTGTCCGATCCGGCGGACCGCGACGCCATTGAAGCGAGCGTCGCCGAGATGGCCAAGCGCGTGCAGCGCTATGTGCCTGGTTATCGGCTCAAGCAGCGCGTGCAATTCGATCTATTCGATGAAAGCCAGCCGCTGAACGTGCCGGGCGTCGGCCCGATTACCGGCCTAAAGACCTCGATCTTTCTCGAAGTCGAGGGCGCCGCGCACTATCTCCCGGCTTATGCCGGCAACCTGGACATCATGACCTCGGCAGCCCTTGCGTGCGCCGAACGTATCGCCGAAACGCGGCTCGCGCCGCTTGCGGCCTGACCGCGTAAGGGAACGACACCATGCATAACCGCAAACTCTATATTTCCGACGTGACGCTGCGCGACGGCAGCCACGCAATCCGTCATCAGTACAGCATCGCGAACATGAAAGCGATCGCGCGCGCACTCGACGACGCGCGCGTCGATTCGATCGAGGTCGCGCACGGCGACGGCCTTAGCGGATCGAGCTTCAACTACGGCTTTGGCGCGCAAAGCGACGTCGAGTGGATTGCGGCCGTTGCTGAAACGGTCAGCCACGCGAAGGTTGCGACGCTGCTGCTACCGGGCGTCGGGACGGTTCATGATCTGCGTAACGCCTACGATGCGGGCGCGCGCATCGTGCGCGTGGCGACGCATTGCACCGAGGCGGATGTGTCCAAGCAGCATATCGAGTACGCGCGCGAACTCGGCATGGACACCGTCGGCTTTTTGATGATGAGCCATATGACAACGCCCGCTGCCTTGGCGCAGCAAGCAAAGCTAATGGAAAGCTATGGCGCGACTTGCGTTTATGTCGTGGACTCGGGCGGCGCATTGTCGATGGATGGCGTGCGAGAACGCTTCCGTGCGTTCAAGGACGTGTTGAAGCCGGACACGCAGACCGGCATCCACGCGCATCACAACCTGTCGCTCGGCGTGGCGAATTCGATAGTCGCGGTCGAGGAGGGCTGCGACCGGATTGATGCGTCGTTGGCGGGCATGGGGGCGGGTGCGGGTAACGCGCCGCTCGAAGTGTTCATCGCGGCGGCGGACCGGCTTGGCTGGAATCACGGCTGCGACGTGTACGGCCTGCTCGATGCCGCCGACGACATCGTGCGTCCGTTGCAGGATCGCCCCGTGCGTGTCGATCGTGAAACGCTGGCGCTTGGCTATGCGGGCGTGTATTCAAGCTTCCTGCGTCACGCAGAGGCGGCCGCCAAAAAATACGGCCTGAAGACGATCGATATTCTCGTGGAGCTGGGACGCCGACGCATGGTCGGCGGGCAGGAAGACATGATTGTCGACGTCGCGCTGGATCTGACGAAGTAATCCACAGCGCGGGCAACCGTCCGGCGGCCCGCTCACCAAATCTCACCAAGACTCACAAAAACAAAATCCAGGAGACATCAAGATGGAAGTTCCAATCGCGTTTAGGCGAGGGATGCTGCTGGCCGGCATTTGCGCCGCACTCAGCGCAAACGTGCACGCCACCGAAGGCGGCAGCGACACGATAGGCGAGGGCGCCGAGGCTTTCTTTGCGGGAGCGTTGCCGCCCGCGGGTCTTTACGGACTGGTGTACTACACGCATTACTTTGCGTCGCGCTTTAACGATTCGCATGGCAACAGTTCGATCCCGGGGTTCAAGCTGAACGCCGACGCGCTTATTCCACGGCTCGTGTATATGTCGAATCTCTCGCTGATTGGCGGACGCTTCGGTGCCTATGCGGTGCTGCCCATGGAGCATCTGTCGCTCGACGCGGGAGGGGCGTCTTTCGATCGGACGAATCTCGGCGATTTGATCGTGAGTCCCGCGATGATCGCGTGGGGCGACGGTCCGCTCCGAACAGTGGCCGCGCTCGAAATCGTGCTGCCCACCGGCCAGTACGACAAGAACGCGGCGCTCAACACAGGCAAGCATTACTACACCGTGCGGCCGGTGTTCGGTGTGAGCTGGTTTCCTGTCGCCGGGCTGGAGATGTCGGCGAAGATCACCTACAGCTTCAACTCGATGAACACCGCGACCGATTACCACTCGGGTCAACTCTTCCATGTCGACTATGGCGCGAGCTACGCCGTGACGACCAAGGCGCGAGTGGGCATTGCGGGCTATTTCGTGAAGCAGACCACGGACGACACGCAATACGGCGCATCGGTGCACGGAGATGGCTTTCGCGGGCAGGTCTTCGCAATCGGCCCGGGGTTTCGCTACGAACTTGCGAAAGCCAGCGTGGACGTGCGCGTAGTGAAGGAACTCTTTGTGCGCAACAGGCCGTCGGGCGAAGCGGTGTGGGCGCGCGCAGTGATTCCATTCTGACGATCGATGCCGCAGCCGCATGGCGGCGAAAGGACTTCATCATGACACAGCAAAACGATCCGGAAATCGGCCTGCGGATTCGCGCGGCGGGCCTCGACACAAACTATCATGACCTAGGCGCTGGCGAACCGGTGCTGCTGATTCACGGCTCTGGTCCAGGCGTCACCGCGTGGGCGAACTGGCGTCTCACGATGCCGGCGCTCGCGCGCATGCGCCGCGTCATCGCACCGGACATGGCCGGCTTCGGCTACACCGAGCGCCGCGCGGGCATGCATTACGATATGGATCTTTGGGTCAGTCATCTGGTCGGTCTGCTGGATGCGCTCGAGATCGAGCGTACCGACCTGGTCGGCAATTCGTTCGGCGGTGCGCTTGCGCTGGCAATGGCCGTGCGTCATCCGCAGCGTGTGCGAAAGCTCGTGTTGATGGGCGCGGCGGGTGTGCGTTTCGAGCTGACGCCCGGGCTCGATGCGGTGTGGGGCTACGAGCCGACGGTGGCGAACATGCAAAGCATCATGAACGTATTCGCGTTCGATCGTTCGCGCCTCACGCCGGAGTTGGCTCAGTCCCGCTATCGAGCCAGCATCCGGCCCGGCTATCAGGAGTCGTTTTCCGCGATGTTCCCGGCGCCGCGGCAACGCTGGGTCGATGCGCTCGCATGTCACGAACATGAACTGGGTGACATCCGGCAAGCGACGTTGATCGTGCATGGCCGCGACGATCAGGTGATTCCGCTCGCCAACTCGCTGCGGCTGCTGGAACTCATCGGCCCGTCACAATTGCACGTATTCGGTCAATGCGGACATTGGACGCAGATCGAACATGCCGATGCGTTCAATCTGTTGATCAGCAATTTTCTGGTGGATTAAAAAAACTGGCGAGGCGGTCGATGCTCTGTGCGGCAAGGTGGGCACCGCCGGAAACCTTCGGCGCAGTCGCGAATGCGATGTTTCACGCCGTTCAGACAGGGAGTTCGCCCGCCGATAGGCTAGCGTTTGATCTCGACGGCACGCTCATGTTTATGTTGATTGGGGGTCGCCCGTGCGGGTTCAATCGCGTCGACGCTGCTACGGCAGTGATTGCCCTCTATCCGGCTTCCGATGACGATAGAACGCGGCGAGTCCCATCCCGATGGCGACGATCGCGAGCATGACTAGCTGCAAAGCGACCGCATCGACGAAGAAGGACTGACCGGTAATGAATCGGCTGTAGTCAGCCACAAGGCCCAGGACAGCGGCACCGATATCCTCCTCGGGCCGACCGTGACGTCGCATCGGGTTGAGACGCGCGACCGCGTCTACCTTCTTCGCGTTGTCGCCATAAAAGGCTGCGCAGGCCGGGCTCCATCCCGACGGCAGGATTACATTGACCGTAACGTTTTCATGCCCCCATTCATTCGCGAGAGTCCGTGTAAGACCTCGAATGGCTTCTTTAGTTGCGTTATAGGCCACACCGTACTTGCTGCCGTAGACCGCATTAGCGGACCCAACATTGACTATCCTGCCGCCCCCAGCCTTTCGAAACCACGGCAGTGCTGCCTGACTTGCCCAAAGCGATGCATAGAGGCCGGAATGCCGCGCAACGTCAAGGCTCGCATCATTGGATGTGGCCTCGCCGTTCACGAGATCAGGGACGACTTGAGCATTGTTTAGGAGGATATCCAGCCGCCCAAAATGCTCGGCCCCTTGCGCAACCATCGATTGAACCTGAGATTTGTAAGTAACGTCCGCGCAGACGAACAAAGCTTCTGCCCCGAGGGCAAGAAGCGCATCGATAACTTTCTTTCCCTTTTCTACCGAGCGGCCACGATACGGCTTCGCGCCTCGAATCCGGGCAGAAACGAGTGATGGATATTGATCGCCTTGCCCGAAAGCTTCCTGCATAAGCCGTCGGACAGGACCTGCATGTAACACGCGAGCACGACGAGTTCGCTCCTCGTATCCGCCACGATCTTCAGCAGCTTCACCTCCTCATCGGCTTTAGTCTCGGGCGTCACCGGCAGCACGTGAAACGGAATGTCGTGCCGCTCCACGAGCGGTCGCAACCCATCCAGGGTTTTTAACTCTCCCTCGAACTTTACCCCGTCATTGCGAGGCGGGGCCGGTGACAGATGTAATGCGACTTATGCGAATTGGCGACCTTGCTTCGTTCTACGGCGGGTAAAGCTCTACAAGGGAGGCATCTTCGATCTACAACATATGGATTGCCAGCCTGACAATGCTAGCTATGCGAACGAAATGTGCTGTCGATTTGCAGCGATCCAGTCTGCCATCGAGGTCAACTTGACACCACGTTCGGAAAGCGAATCGATATCGACGCGATACCCGACCGCGTTGATCCATTCCTGCGCATTCACCCAGCCGGGGATGAGACCTTCTGCTCGGGCTTCATCCGGCGTGACGTGCGCAACGCTGATTTGCGCGCCCAGAACGTTGCCGAGGCGATCGGCAACTTCAGACATCGTGAGCTTCTCAGACGCCAGAGGGACGGTCTCGCCGTGCCAGCGTTGTGGATCATTTAGCGCGCTGGCTGCGAGTGCGCCCACGTCGTCAGAGGCGATCCAGTCGAGCCGTGTCTTGGGCAGCAGCGCACTTAGCAGCACGCCTCTGCGCAAATGAGGAAACATTGCGCGCACTTTCGGCTCAGCGAGATTGTCCATCATGAATGCCGGTTGCAAGACCGTCCACGATTTGAACCCCGCTGACCGAACGGCTTCTTCGACGTCCCATTTGTCCGTCCAGTACTTTTTGTTCCAACGGTTCTCGCTCCAGCCCGGAAACGTCTCATGATTGCCGGCTTGTGCCACGGAAGTATGAACGAACTGCGGGACGCCCGCGTTGCGCGCTGCGTCGATGAGCGCGAAACCCTGGCGGCGTTCGCGGTCGCTGAGATCGAAATCGGGAAGGAGAACGGAGAAGACGGAGCCGACGCCCTCCATCGCTTTTTCGAGCGACTCGCGCTCGTCCAGATCACCCCGCAGCGCCTGCGCATTCATGTCTATGAGTGCCCGTGCAGCCGGCCCGTCGGGATCGCGCGTCAGGAAGCGGACATTGCGCCCAGCCGCAAGGAGGTAGCGAGCTGCGGCGCCTCCTTGTGCGCCAGTGGCGCCGATGACGAGTACGGCGTCGGAGGAATCGATCATGATTTGTCCCTTGGTCGAACGATAGGCATCGGCCAGCGGTGCCGTGCTATGCGCCTTGCGCACCGGATCAGTCAGTGCGGTAACGTGAAATCGTGCTTCAAAAACTGGTGTTCTAATATTAGCACCATGTTCAAAAAACTATCTGATTGTCTGGTGCGCGCGGGTGCGGTCGGTGGGTCACAACGGATAGACGTGCGTTCGATTTCGCGTTACGCTTGTTCGCGAATATGATCAACGTTCAATTATCGGTTGCTCTTGTTCCCAAAGATTGGATGCAGGCTTTTTCGGAGCCGGGCTCGGGATCCGATCTTGCGCTGCGGGCGTGAAGGGCAGCGCGAGACGATACTTGAAGTAGGTAGTAGGCCACGATCAGCTGATGGAGCGGGCAGCGGCACTCGCGAAGACGATTGCGAGCCGACGCCCCGATCTCGTCGCGACGGTCAAGCACGTGATCGATCAGGGTGAGCAAGCTTCGCTGCAAGAGGCCTTGCGTATCGAGAAGGCCGCATTGGCGCAACGAAAGCAAAGTGGCGGCATGGCGTGGGCAGGTGGGACCGTCAATGCCTGAATGAACCGCGCAACGCAAGCGCCATGCCGCCGACTGACCCAACGACTTCGCCCTACGGGGACTCGCATGGCAAATTTATACGACCTTCCAGACGCTATTCAGGTGACGGCCGATGGCGGCCTTCGGATCATTACGCTCAATCGACCAGATGATCTGAACGCGTCGACCACGGAGATGCTACTTAGTTATCCAAATCTTTTTGCTGCGCTAGCCGCCGATCCCGAGGCGCGCGTCGGCATTCTCACCGGCGCGGGACGGGCGTTCAGCGCGGGCGGAGACATGAATCACTTCGTCAAGACGCTCGACGACCCCGACTTCGCGCGCCGCGTACAGGAGAACGCCCGGAAAACGATACACGGCTTCATCGACGTGCCGATTCCGCTCATCGCTGCGGTTAACGGAGCTGCCGTGGGCTGGGGCGCGACGATGGCCACGCTGTGCGACATCGTGCTAATGTCAGAGAAGTCATTTCTCGCCGAGCCGCATATCAACATCGGTCTCGTCGTCGGTGATGGGATTTCCGTGTCGTGGCCGCTCTACACCAGTCTGTTGCGAGCGAAAGAACTGATCTTCACGGGAGATCGCATCACACCGCAGCAAGCAGTTGATTTCGGTCTTGCCAATCGCGTCGTGGAACATGACAAGCTGATGGACGATGCCCTGGCACTGGCGCAAAAGCTGCTCAAGCAACCGCGCCATGCGCTGCGCGAAACCAAGAAGCTGATGAACCTGCACCTCCATCGCAGTGCGGCCCAGATGCTCGACGCGACACTCGCACGCCAACTGGCGGCGACGCTCAGCGACGAGCATCACGAGATCGCGTCGGCGTTCATCGCCCAGCAAAAACGCAAGCAGGCCTGATCCTGCACCGTGAACCTTTCGTTCATCGGCACACCTCTCTTTGTGGAGTATCTATGCGCTCATCACTTTTCGATCTCACAGACAAGGTCGCCATTGTCACCGGATCGAGTCGCGGCATCGGGTACGCCAGTGCGCTCGGCATGGCGGAGCACGGTGCGAAAGTTGTCGTTTCCGGCCGTAACGCCGACGCGT
The DNA here is from genome assembly GCA_964414365.1 of uncultured Burkholderia sp. GTDB lineage: Bacteria > Pseudomonadota > Gammaproteobacteria > Burkholderiales > Burkholderiaceae > Trinickia. The sequence goes on along the minus strand of CAYPWK010000024.1, from coordinate 2,849 downwards.
GTGAAACAGCCGCGCAAGCCATCAACGAAAAGATCGGCAGCCGCGTGGCCATGGCGTTCGCCTGCAACATCGGGCGCAAGGCCGAACTGCAAGGTCTCGTCGATGCAGCGGATCGGGAGTGGGGCAGAGTCGATATCGTGATGGCCAATGCGGCGATTCATCCGTGGATAGGATCGACACTCGATCTGCAGGACGAAACGTTCAACAAGTTCATGCAGGTCAACGTACAAAGCAATATCTGGCTCGCGCAGATGACCATGCCCGGCATGATCGGGCGTGGCTACGGGCGCTTCCTTTCGGTGGCATCCGTGGTCGGCCTGTTCGGCGATGCTGTGACGGGAACCTACGGGCTCACCAAGGCCGCGGACATGCAGCTCGTGCGAAACCTCGCAATGGAATTCGCGGCAAAGGGCGTCACCGCCAACTGCATTGCGCCTGGCACCTTCAAGACTGAGATGGCGCGGTCGCAATGGGAGGATGAGGCGTTGGTCGAATGGTACCGTGGCCGAAATCCGTCGCAGCGCTTCGGCGAGGTCGAGGAGATCGCTGGGCTCGCCGTGCTACTCGCTTCGCCTTCGGGCGGCTATATCAACGGCCAGACGATCGCGGTGGACGGCGGCCACACGATCTCGTTTCGTTGATCTGGAAGAGGAAGCCGCATCGTGCGCCCCCAGATATTCAAGACGCGAATCACCGATTTGCTCGGCATTCGCCATCCCATCCTTTGCGGCGGTCTCGGGCCGCGCGTGTCCGATTCGCGGTATGTCGCGGCTGTCGTCAACGCGGGCGGCATGGGCTTCATCGTCGGCGCTGGCTTTCCCGATTCCGAAGAATTCCGCAATGAGTTGCGTACCTGTCGCGAACTGACCGGTGCAAAGAATTTCGGCGTCAATTTATACATATCACGGCAAGCGGGCGGAGTGGAGCGAGTCAAACAACAGATCCGCATTCTGATCGACGAGAAGGTCGCCTGCGTGGAGACGGCCGGCGCGAGCCCGGAAGCGGTCGTGCCGTTGCTCAAGGAGGCGGGCATCACGGTGTTGCACAAGGTGCCCGCTGTTCGCTATGCGCATACGGCCGTGCGGATGGGCGTCGACGGCGTGATCGTCGTCGGCAATGAATGCGGCGGGCATCCCGGCATCTACCAGATCGGTAGCATCGTGCAGGCCGCGCAGGCGCCGCGGGAGATCGGCTTGCCTGTTGTGATCGGCGGCGGCATCGGCACCGGGCGGCAGCTTGCGGGCGTGCTGGCGATGGGCGCCGATGCGATCATCATGGGTACGCGCATGATGGTTGCCGACGAGCTATGGATCCATCCGGATGTCAAGGCAAAGGTGGTGGCGGGCGACGGCAGTGAAAGCGTCGTGGTCAAGTCTGCCTTGCGCGATCACCACCGCGTGCTGCGCAACGAGAGCGCCGAGGCCGTCATGGAACTGGATCGCGCGCAGGTGACCGAGTTCGAGCGCTTCCGTCCTCATGTGATGGGCGCACTCGCGCACCAAGCCTACGTAACCGGCGACACGCGCAAGGGCATGATCGACTATGGCCATGCTGCGGTATTTGCCGACGCGGTCAGGAAGGTCGAGGCAATTTTCGATGAGATCATCGACGACGCGGTGGCGGCGTCGAGCCGGTTGAACAGACTGATATCGTAGAAGCATGCCGCTACTCGAGCCACGTCCTGATGCCCGCGATGTACTCGGCCATCTTCCCGCGAGCTGCTGATGCCGTGAGTGGTGGATTCAGGAATTCGCCGCTTTTATACTGCTCCCATATCAACGGGGAAGCGAAATGCGACGAGTGATTGTCCGGCGATCTACAGTTCATGGCAAAGGTGTCTTTGCGATGCAGCCGCTCGCAGCAGGCGAGTGTGTGCTTGAGTACAAGGGCGAGCGTATGCGGTGGCGCGACGCTATCCGACGTCATCATCGCGAAGGCGTCGCCGGGCACACCTTTCTGTTCGGTCTGTCGGACGGGCAAGTAATCGACGGTAGTCGCGGTGGCAACAGCGCACGATGGCTCAACCATTCGTGCGCGCCCAATTGTGAGCCCATCGAGGATGCCGGCCGTATCTTCATCCACACGCTCCGGCCGGTCCGCGCCGGCGAAGAACTCTTCATTGAGTACCTGCTGACAATGGACGATCCGCCTGATGAAGACGTTCGGGCGCAGTACGCATGCCGGTGTGGCGCACGAAACTGCCGGCAGTCGATGCTCGCGGATTTAGGGTGAGACGTCGCCGAGCATCTTCAAGGCCCAGCGACATCTCGTTCCCGGGAGAAAGGGCGATTTTCACCTAGAACGAACCATCTTCTCTCAGCGGTGCGGGACTGGCACTGCAATTTCCCCGCCGAGACTCTGATCGTCGCAACGCTTTTGGCGGTCTTCTATTCCATTTTGTTCCGGCCCCGCGTGGGGGTAGATCTGGGGGTAACCTTGCACCCTAGAATTCGGAAACCGGCTCTGGGCGTGCCTGAACGACCGCAATAAGAATCCGAACCGGGGGGCCACACGGGGAAGATATTCATGCACCGGCGGTGGCGGCAAGCGAAATCGTCGCCCACGATGTTCATGCAAGAGTGGTCGAGGCGGACGTCCACGATCTTCACGCTGATCGATAGACCCCGGGGGAACAGAGGGGCTGCTGCCATCCGTCTCTTGCCGGTCGGGAACCGGACGGCCGTAGGTTTTGACTGAACGGCAGAACGGACGAAGCTTCAGGAACGGCCATCTGTGAAAGATGCGTCGGTTGAATGGTACTCATTCCGGTAGGCCCGCCTTGCGCAAGCCATCGTAGAAGCGCTCGCGCTGCGCCAGGAACACCGGGTTTTTTGACCGCTCGGTGGCTT
>CAYPWK010000023.1:21768-26202 GCA_964414365.1 uncultured Burkholderia sp. | reverse complement strand
CGCTGACTGATCGATGGAATGTCGCGATCTGGGGGTGCCTTCAGCGGGTGCTTACTGTGTTGCTTCCGATGCGCGCTGTATTCTGGCGTGAAGCTCTAGTGGGCGACGGGGACGCGGGCAGCTTTACCACGAAGACGGTTGCTGCACGGTTTCGAGCGCCGCCACCATCTCCGCCGCTGCTTTCTGCAATTCCGGCACATAGCGCCGCGCCGCATCGGCAAGACGCACTGCGCGCGACAGATACACGACATTCAGACTCGCGAGCACGCGTTCGTGCGATACGATCGCCACCGCGACAGCGCCGATCTTCGCCTGGTCGGCCCAGTCACCGTCATTCGAGCCGAAGCCATCGTCGCGCACGCGCCTGACGAGACGTCGCACGAGCGCATCGTTTTTCGCGAGCGCCCGCTGTTCTTCTCCGCCCGCGCCTGAGCGTAGCAAATCGAGAATATCCTCGCGCTCTTCGTCGGGGCACATCGCGAAGTACGCACGTCCGGCCGCCGTCAGGAGAATCGGCAGACGCCGCCCGACCATCGCGCGATGAAAAGACAGTTGACTGAAGCGATGCGTCGTCTCGCGGATAATCATTGCGTCGCCGTCGGGCGTCGTCAGGTCCGAGGGCCACGCGACGCGTTGCAGCAGTTGCCCCATGATGGGCGCGGCGACGGTCGAAATTCGCTCGGTATCCGTAAAACCTTCACTGAGCGCGCGCACAGCGAGCGTCAGGCGGAAGCTGTCGTCCGAATTGCTTCGGCGCACGAAGCCTTCTTCCATCAGCGTCTCCAGCAGGCGGCGCACGGTCGTGCGATGGAGTCCCGTGAGATCGGCGATCTGCTGGCTCGTCGCGCGGCCGTTTTCCATCGCGTTGAGCGCCTTCAGCACCTGCAGTCCGCGTGCGAGTCCCCGTACGTTCGTGTACGTCGTCACGGCAAAAATCTCCTTTTAATTCAACGATGTGCATTGTATGCACATTTTGGAGAATTTGTTGAGGGCCTGTCGGGCGGCCCATAGACTGCGATCAAAACCTGAACGGCAACGCGACGCAGACGCAGCACACAGGAGACAGTCCATGAGTCCCGCCTTCGACACGGCGGCCGGCAACGGCCCCGGTCATACCGACATTCAAACGAGCACGATCACGACCGACGTCGCCATCATCGGCGCGGGCCCTGTCGGCCTGATGATCGGCAACATCCTTGGCTTGCAGGGCGTGCGCGTCGTAGTAGTCGAAAAGCTCGAACAGATCATTGATTATCCGCGCGCGATCGGCCTCGACGACGAAGCGTTGCGCGTGTTCCAGTCGGTCGGTCTCGTCGACGAACTGCTGCCGCACACGACGCCCAATCACTGGATGCGTTTCACGCTGAAGGGCAAATGCTTCGCGTCGATCGAGCCGCGCACCGACGAATTCGGTTGGCCACGCCGTAACGCGTTCATCCAGCCGCTCGCGGATCAGATCCTGTACAGCGGACTGAAACGCTTCGGGCACGTGCAGACGCTGCTTGGCCATACCGTTGCAAGTTTCGCGCAGGACGACGAAAGCGTGACGATCGAAGTCACCGACGCGCATGGCGAGCAGAAGACCATCCGCGCTGCTTATATGGTAGGTGCGGACGGCGGCAACAGCTTCGTGCGTCGAACGCTCGACGTGCCGTTCGAAGGACGCACGAAGCCGAACCAATGGATCGTGATCGACGTGCGCAATGACCCCATCGGCTCGCCGCACATCTATCTGCATTGCGATGCGAAGCGGCCGTATGTTTCCGCGGCGTTGCCGCACGGGATCCGCCGTTTCGAGTTCATGGTGATGCCGGGCGAGACGGAGGAAGAATTGTCGAAGGCAGAGAACATGGCGGCGTTGGTGCGCAACGTCGTCGCCGAGCCAGACAAGGTCGACTACATCCGCAAGCGCGTCTACACGCACAACGCGCGGCTCGCGAGCACGTTCCGCATGAAGCGCATCCTGCTCGCGGGCGACGCTGCGCACATCATGCCGGTGTGGCAAGGGCAAGGCTACAACAGCGGCATTCGCGATGCGAGCAATCTCGGCTGGAAGCTTGCGATGGTCGTGAAGGGCGAGGCGCGCGATGCGCTGCTCGATACGTACACCATGGAGCGCCGCACGCATGCCCGCTCGATGATTCACCTGTCGGAGGTGGCGGGCGACATCTTTGCGCCGGCGAGCCGCGTCGGCATGATTGTGCGCGACAGCTTCGTGCGTACGTTCAATGTGTTGCCTTCGGTGAAGCGTTACTTGGTCGAAATGCGCTTCAAGCCGATGCCGCGCTATGAAGAAGGCGTCGTGCTGTCGGAACGACGCGCGCGTCGCGATGGTCTGCTTGCTCGCGTGCTCGCGAAAGCGGGACATTCTGCTCCGGGACGCCTGCTCGGTCTGATGAGCGAGAAGCGCGAGTCGTTCATAGGACGCATCGTGCATGGTCGCGATCCATCAGCGCAGACACCTGTCGGCCGCATGTTCATCCAGCCGATGGTACGGCTGGAGGACGGCAACATCGTGCGCTTCGACGACGTCATCGGCAACCGCTTCGCGGTCGTTGGCTGGGGCTCGGATCCGACCTTCGGGCTCACGGGCGAAGCGCGCCGCATCTGGGCGTCGCTCGGCGGCTGCTTCGTGATCGCGAAGCCCGATCCGCAGCTGAAGTTTCATGACGATGTACCCGAAGGCGTGATCGCAATCGGCGATATCGATGGACGAATGAAAGACTGGTTCGCGCGCTTTCCGGAATCGGTCGTGTTGCTGCGGCCCGATCGTTTCATCGCGGGGATGTGTTCGCCCCAGTGCGTTTCGGAACATGTCGTGCGGCTGGCGGACAAGCTGTCGTTGTCGATGCCTCCGGCGACGCGCCCAAGCGTCGAAACATCCCTCGCACAGGACGGGATGCCGTCGAGCGAATCTGCCGTGGCGGGAGTCTGACATGGCGAAGGTCCACCTCGAATGCATGTCGCACACGCCGCTGCATGGTTACTTCGATCCCGCGCCCGAAGTGGTCGCTGAAGTGGAACGCGTGCAGCGTGCCGCGCGCGAACGCGTCGCCGCGTTCGATCCCGAACTGGTGATCGTCTTTGCGCCCGACCACTACAACGGCTTCTTCTATGACGTGATGCCGCAGTTCTGCATCGGCGTGAACGCGACGGCGATCGGCGATTTCAACAGCCCCGCGGGCACACTGCCCGTTGCGCAGGAAGCCGCGCTCGCGCTCGCGGACGCGGCCCTGACGGCCGATATCGACGTCGCCGTGTCGTACCGGATGCAGGTTGATCACGGCTGCGCGCAGGCGCTCGATGTGTTGACGGGTGGCATCGACCGGTATCCCGTGGTGCCCGTTTTCATCAACTCCGTCGCGCCGCCGATGGCTTCGTGCCGGCGCGCGCGACTGTTCGGCGAAGCGATTGGACGTTTCATCGCGCGCATGGACCGGCGCGCCCTGCTGATCGGCTCGGGCGGCATCTCGCATGAGCCGCCCGTGCCGGAGATCGAAGGCGCCGATAGCGTGGTCGCGGAACGTCTGATCGCGGGACGTAATCCATCGCGCGAATCGCGCAATGCGCGCGAGTCCCGCACGGTTGCGGCCGCCAAAGCATTCGCGGCAGGGGATAGCCGGCTGCATCCGCTCAATCCTGTTTGGGATCGCGCATTTCTCGAACTCCTGCAAAGCGGCGAAGTTGCAGCGGCGGATGGTCTTACCAACGACGCGATCACTCGCGAAGGCGGCAAGTCGGCGCACGAGATTCGCACCTGGGTCGCGGCATTCGGCGCGCTCGCGGTATGCGGGCCCTACGAGGCATCGATCGACTACTACCTGGCAATTCCCGAATGGATCGCAGGCTTCGGCGCGATGCACGCGCGCTTGCTCGAACATCAACACCCGGCGCGGCAGCTGCAGATCGCCACGACGCCCGTTACCGCGTAACAGGAGAATTCATGTTGAACCCGCAAACCATTCAGTCGATCGCTGCACGTCTGCGTGAAGCCGAAGCAGCGCGTGAGCCCATCTCGCCTGTGCGCACGGAAATTGAAGCCGACGATGCCGCATTCGCTTACGCCGTGCAACAGCTCAACGTCGATCTGCGTTGCGCGAAGGGCGAGCGCATCGTCGGCAGAAAGATCGGGCTGACGTCGCCAGCCGTGCAGAAACAATTGGGCGTCGATCAGCCCGACTTCGGCACGCTGTTCGCGTCGATGGCCTACGGCGACAACCAGCCGATGCCGCTCTCGACGCTCATTCAACCGAAGGTCGAAGCGGAAATCGCGCTTGTGCTCGAACGTGACCTCACCGCGGACCAACACACGTTCGCAGACCTGATCGGCGCAACGGCGTACGCACTCGCCGCCATCGAAGTCGTCGACAGCCGCGTGCGGAACTGGGACATCCGCTTCGTCGATACCGTCGCGGACAACGCGTCGAGCGCGCT
>CAYPWK010000023.1:13039-21758 GCA_964414365.1 uncultured Burkholderia sp. | reverse complement strand
ACGGAGGCCTGCCACGCGGTCGAGATTTTGTAATTCGCCTGCGCGATGACGCTCGCGCAAGATGGCGAAGTGCTGTCGCGCGGCAACGGCTCCGCGTGCCTCGGCAATCCACTCAACGCGGCGGCCTGGCTCGCAGACCGCATGGTGCAGCTTGGCACGCCGCTGCGCGCGGGCGACATCGTTCTAACGGGCGCGCTCGGTCCGATGGTTGCCGTTAAGCAGCCCGGCACCTACACGGTGGAAATCGAAGGACTCGGCAGCGTGCGCGCCGCGTTCCGCGCCTAGGTCCACGCAACAACGTCAACGGAGACATGGATGGCAATCGACAACCCAACCGGTCGGAACACGGCCAAACGCAAGGCCGCGATCATCGGCTCGGGCAACATCGGCACGGATCTGATGATCAAGATCATGCGTCACGGCCAGCACTTGGAAATGGCGGCGATGGTCGGCATCGATCCCGCATCCGACGGCCTCGCGCGTGCTGCGCGCCTGGGCGTATCGACCACACATGAAGGCGTGGAAGGGCTTGCACGCCTGCCCGTCTTCGACGAAATCGACTTCGTATTCGACGCGACGTCGGCGGGTGCGCATATCAAGAACGACGCATACCTGCGCAAGCTGAAGCGCGGCATCCGCATGATCGATCTCACGCCCGCCGCTATCGGGCCGTATTGCGTGCCAGTCGTCAATCTCGATGCGCATCTGGAGGCACTCAACGTCAACATGGTTACGTGCGGCGGCCAGGCGACAATCCCAATGGTCGCCGCCGTGTCACGCGTTGCAAAAGTGCATTACGCGGAAATCGTCGCGTCGATCAGCAGCAAGTCGGCGGGCCCGGGCACGCGTGCGAATATCGACGAGTTCACGGAGACCACGTCAAAGGCCATCGAGGCCGTCGGCGGCGCGGCGAAGGGCAAGGCGATCATCGTCCTAAACCCAGCCGAGCCACCGTTGATGATGCGCGACACCGTCTACGTGCTGTCGGAAGCGGTGGACCGTGCGCAAATCGAAGCGTCGATTGAACAGATGGCAGCCGCCGTGAATGCCTATGTGCCCGGCTATCGCCTGAAGCAGAAGGTCCAGTTCGACGAGCTTCCCGTCGATGCGCCGCTCGCGATCCCGGGCCTCGGCTGCTTCAGCGGCCTGAAAACGTCGATCTTCATCGAAGTGGAAGGCGCTGCGCATTATCTGCCTGCCTACGCGGGCAATCTCGACATCATGACTTCCGCCGCGCTCGCGACGGCCGAGCGCATGGCCGCGACGCTCGTCAATGTAGAAGCGTAAGGAACACACCGATATGAGCAAGAAACTCTACATCTCCGATGTGACGCTGCGCGACGGCATGCACGCGATCCGTCATCAGTACTCGATCCAGAATGTGCAGGACATTGCACGCGCGCTCGACAAGGCAAAAGTGGACAGCATCGAAGTCGCGCACGGCGACGGCCTGCAAGGATCGAGCTTCAACTACGGCTTTGGCAGGTACAGCGATCTTGAATGGATCGAAGCGGTGGCGGACGTCGTCGAGCACGCGAAGATCGCGACGCTGCTGCTGCCGGGCATCGGCACGATTCACGATCTCAAGGCCGCGTATGACGCAGGCGCGCGTGTCGTGCGTATCGCCACGCATTGCACCGAGGCGGATATCTCGAAGCAGCACATCGAGTACGCGCGTGAACTCGGTATGGACACGGTCGGCATCCTGATGATGAGCCATATGACCACGCCGGAGACGCTTGCCGTCGAAGCGAAGAAGATGGAGAGCTATGGCGCCACCTGCGTGTACGTCGTGGACTCGGGTGGCGCGATGAACATGAACGATATCCGCGCGCGCTTCCGGGCGCTGAAGGCCACGCTCGATCCGTCGACGCAAACGGGCATGCACGCGCATCACAACCTCAGCCTCGGTGTCGCCAATTCGATCGTTGCAGTCGAAGAGGGGTGCGAGCGGGTCGACGCGAGTCTTGCGGGCATGGGCGCGGGCGCCGGCAACGCGCCGCTCGAAGTGTTCATCGCGGCAGCGGAACGCATGGGCTGGAACCACGGCACCGATCTCTACACGCTGCTCGACGCCGCCGACGACATCGTGCGTCCGTTGCAGGACCGGCCCGTGCGCGTGGATCGCGAGACGCTCGCGCTCGGTTACGCGGGCGTCTATTCGAGCTTTCTGCGCCATTCGGAAATCGCCGCGCAGAAGTATGGCCTGAAGGCTGTCGACATTCTGGTCGAACTGGGCAAGCGCCGCATGGTCGGGGGACAGGAAGATATGATCGTGGACGTCGCGCTCGACCTGAAGAAGCGCGAAGCCGTCGCCACCCAAAACTGAGTGCAGTTTGCACACTCAACGAAAGAAAGCGAAGCGCCGATAAGAGCGCCGCTCAACTCACATTGGAAGAGAGGCATGAAAGCGTCAACGAATTTGTCCACGCGTACCGGCGGCGCGCTCACGATCGGTCTTTGCCTTGTGGTCGCGCTGCTCGAAGGGCTGGATCTTCAATCGACAGGTATCGCCGCGCCGCGCATGGCGCGTGAGTTTCATCTTGCCGTCGCGCAGCTCGGTTGGGCGTTCAGCATCGGCGCACTGGGCCTGCTGCCGGGCGCGGCGATCGGCGGAAGGCTTGCCGATCGCGTCGGGCGCAAACGCATGCTGATGCTCTCCGTCGCGCTATTCGGCGTGTTTTCGATCGCGACGACGCAAGTGTGGGATCTCAACAGCCTGCTGGCCGCGCGCTTTCTGACGGGGCTCGGTCTGGGCGCGGCGATGCCGAACCTGATCGCGTTGTGCGCGGAAGCGGCGCGTCCCGAGCAGCGCAGCACAGCCGTCGGCGCGATGTACTGCGGCATGCCCTTCGGCGCGGCGCTGGCTGCCGTGATCGGCATCGTCAGCCCCGGCGACGAAAGTTGGCGGCATATTTTCTATGTTGGCGGCGTTGCGCCGTTGCTTACGCTGCCGCTGCTTGCATGCTTCATGAAGGAGTCGACGGATTTCGTCGCGTTGGGCCGCAACGCGCATCGCGAGGCTTCGGCGAGCGTCACGCACGCGCTATGGAAAGAAGGCCGCGCGAGCACCACGCTTGCATTGTGGATCAGCTATCTCGGCACGCTGGTCGTGCTGTATTTCCTGATCAACTGGCTGCCGTCGATGGTGTTGAGCCGCGGCCTGACGCATGTCCAGGCGAGCGTCGTGCAAATGATGTTCAACATCGGTGGCGGCATCGGCGCAATCGTGATCGCGGGGCTGATGGATCGCATCGGCAAGAAGCCGACCGTGACAGGCATGTATGTCGGCATCGCCGCCGCGCTGGCCGCGCTCGCCGGTGCGACGGGCAGCGTATCGATGGCATGCGGCGGATTGCTTGCCGGTCTCTTCCTCGTCGGCGGACAGTCGGTGCTGTATGCGCTTGCTGGCAGCGCGTATCCGACGCAGGTGCGCGGGACGGGCGTGGGTGCCGCCGTCGCCATAGGGCGCATGGGCTCGATCGTCGGTCCGCTAATCGCCGGACAACTGTTCGCGATCGGACAAAGTCCGTCGATGCTCGTCACCGCGAGCATTCCGCTGATCGCCATTGCGGCGATCGGCGCGCTGGTGGTGGTTGCAAGATTCCCGCGCGAGACGCTCGTCGTGCCACCCGCCGTGAGTACCGAATCCATCTGAAATGAAGGAGCCTTAAATGACTACGACGACGCAAACGCAAAGCGAAGCTGCCACGAGCAAGTACGTGAGCGTGACGGAGGGCAGCACGGAGTTGCGCCTGCATTACAACGACGCGGGCGACGGCAAGGAAACCGTCGTCATGCTGCACGGCTCGGGGCCGGGCGCGAGCGGTTGGGCGAACTTCAACCGCAATGTCGACGCGTTCGTCGACGCTGGCTATCGTGTGATCCTGCTCGACTGTCCGGGTTGGGGCAAAAGCGATTCGATCGTTTGCACGGGCTCGCGCTCCGATCTCAACGCGCGTGTGTTGAAGGCCGTGCTCGATACGATCGGCATCGAGCGCGTGCATATCGTCGGCAACTCGATGGGCGGGCATAGCGCGGTCGCATTTGCGCTGTCGTATCCGGAGCGCGTGGGCAAGCTGGTGCTGATGGGCGGCGGCACGGGCGGGCCGAGCCAGTTCGTGCCAATGCCGACGGAAGGCATCAAGCTTCTGCAAGGGCTGTACCGAGAGCCGACGCTGGAAAATCTCAAGAAGATGCTGGACGTTTTCGTGTTCGATTCCAGCACAATGACGGATGAGCTGATGCAGGCGCGTCTTGCCAACATGCTTGCCCGGCGCGACCACCTCGATAACTTCGTCAAGAGTCTCGCGGCGAATCCGAAGCAGTTTCCTGACTACGGCCATCGTCTGAGCGAGATCAAGTCGCCGGCGCTCGTGATCTGGGGCCGCGACGACCGCTTCGTGCCAATAGATGTCGGCTTGCGCCTCGTTTGGGGTATGCCGAACGCCGACCTGCACATTTTCGGCCGCTGCGGACATTGGGCGCAGTGGGAGCATGCCGACAAGTTCAACCGGATGGTGCTTGAGTTTCTCGCGGAGTAAGAAGGCGGTCAATCGGCGGGCGCAAGTACCGGACTAGGCATGTCCTTGAAGTGGCCACATCCAAAAAGGGCCTGGGCGGCAACATTGCGCCGTTTATCACGGCCAGGAGGAGACAGGGTTTATGGAAAACGTCGGAGGCGTACTGCCCGCGGTTGAGGCGAAGCAGGAAGCGCGATATCGTGCATGGCTCTTGTTGCTGCTGAGCCTGATCTACGCATCGAGCTTCATCGATCGCATTTTCATCGCCGTGGTGGGGCAGTCGATCAAGGTCGACATGAGCCTGAGCGATTTGCAGATCGGGGTGCTGGGCGGCCTCGCATTCTCGTTGTTCTACGCGACACTAGGCATCCCGATGGCCCGGCTCGCCGACCGGATGAGCCGGGTCACGCTGATATCCCTGTCGATTGCGGCATGGTCGGTGATGACCGTGCTGTGCGGCACGGCGGGCAATTTCGCGCAGTTGCTGCTGTACCGGCTTGGCGTCGGTATCGGCGAGGCGGGCAGCACGCCCACCGCGCATTCGCTAATCTCGGACGAATTTCCCGAGGGACGCCGCGCCACTGCCATGGCGGTCTATGCGCTCGGTCCTCCGCTGGGAGCGATCGGTGGCGCGATCGGCGGCGGCATGATCGCCCAGCATTTCGGCTGGCGCCCGGCTTTCTGGGTCGTCGGCGTGCCAGGCCTGGTCCTCGGCGCCATTGCATACTTCACCCTGCGCGAGCCCGAACGCGGCGCCATGGACCCTATCGCCGCCGTCGATGCGCAGCGCAATGCGTCGTTGCGTGACATCGCGGCCATCCTCTCGCGTAGTCCGTTGTTCGTGCAACTGCTGCTGGGCACCGTGATCGGCGCGTTCGCCCAGTACGGCATCAACCTGTTCATTCCTGCATATCTGACGCGCGAATTCGGCCTGAATGCCGCGCAGGCCGGAATGATGTTTGGTCTCACGATCGGCGTGGGTGGCGCGATCGGCACGACGCTCGGCGGATGGCTTGCCGACAAGGCCGGAGCCGCCGACAAGCGCTGGTACGCCTGGGTGCCGGCCTGGGGCACGCTCCTTGGGTTTGTGCCGGTCTCGCTCGCCTTCGTGCAATCCGACTGGCATATCGCGGCGGCGTTGCTGTTTGTCGCTACGATTCTGCTGAGTTCCTGGAACGGCCCGACTTTCGCCGCGATTCACGGCCTCGTGGCGCCCCGCATGCGCGCGACGACCTCGGCCTTCGTGTTCCTGATGATGAACTTCATTGGCCAAGGAGGCGGTCCGACTTTCATCGGATTCCTGAGCGATCGCATTGCCGCCCATCTGTTCACGGACGGAGACTACTCCAAATTCTGCCGGCTCCCACATGGCGCTCGTGATGCGATGGGCGCGATGGCAAACTCGCCTTTCGCGCATGCCTGCGCGGACGCTTCGTCGGCCGGTCTGCGCTACGCCATGCTCTCGATGAGCGTGCTGCTCGTGTGGGCCGCGTTCCATTATTTCCGAGCCGTGCGTCACGTCCACAAGCGGCATTGACCCAGGCAACGTCCAGCCGCAATTACGAACAAGGTCATCATGATTTCTGAAGAACAGAATCGCCAACTGACCCAGGTTGGCCCCGGCACGCGAATGGGCGAACTCATGCGGCGGCATTGGCATCCGATCGCCGGCATCGACGAACTCGAGCGCGAGACGATCAAGCCAGTGCGTCTCCTGGGCGAGGATTTGGTGCTCTACAAGGACCTGAGCGGAAACTATGGTCTGATGGCGCGCTACTGCGCGCATCGCGGCGCGGACCTTGCCTACGGCTTTGTCGAGGACCACGGTTTGCGCTGCAACTATCACGGCTGGCAATACAGCCATAGCGGGCAGTGTGTGGCGCAGCCTTATCAGGATCTCGTGGCGCCGCAAGGCATCATGCGTGAGCGGATCAAGCTGAAGGCCTACGAGGTCCGCGCGTGCGCCGGCATGCTGTGGGCCTATCTCGGTCCTCAACCGGCGCCGCAGTTGCCGGACTGGGAGCCGTTCCACTGGCCCAACGGCTTCGTGCAGGTCGCGTTCGCGATAGTGCCGTGCAACTGGCTTCAGACCCAGGAAAATTCAATCGATCCGCTGCACTTCGAGTGGATGCACGCCAACTGGGGGCGCCGCCTGCGCGGCGAGTTGGACTATGCACCGATGCACCTGAAGATGGCCTTTGAGGAATTCGAACACGGCTTCATCTACCGCCGTGTCACTGAGGATGCCGACGAATCGCATCCGCTCTGGACCGCCGGGCGCGTATGTCTGTGGCCCAATGGCTTCTTCCTCGGGGATCATTTCGAGTGGCGTGTGCCGGTTGACGATGAGAACACGCTTAATGTGACCTGGTCTTACATACGCGTCCCCCGCGAGTCGGAGCCTTATGTTCAGGAGCACATTCCGACCTGGTATGCGCCGGTCACGGACCCCCAGACCGGCAAATGGATCAGCTCGCACGTGATTAACCAGGACATCATCGCGTGGTGCGGACAGGGGCGTATCGCAGACCGTACTCGTGAAAACCTGGCGGCGAGCGACGCCGGCATCGTGATGATTCGCCGTCAGTACTTCCGGGACATGGAGGCCATCGAGCAGGGGCGTGATCCGAAGGGCATCCTACGAGAGCCTGCCGGACCGCAGGGCATTCCGCTGCCCTGCGGCGACTGGCGGGATTTCTTCACGAACAGCCTGCCGCGAAGCGAGTACGAGCGTCACCCGAAATGGAGCAAGCTGCTGCACCACTTCATCTTCCATCCGGGGCAGCCCGAAGCAGTCCGCCGGGCGTGCGAGGCAGCCACTGGCGTGATGATGAAGGACGCCGATGGCGCCGCCGTAGCGGTCTGACCTTGCTTGCTGCGCCGTCGCAGGCGGCAACGCGATGATGGCATTTGGAGTAAGCCAAGGAGCGGGCAGTGGATGGCCTGACAACAATTCCTGCCTGAATGACCGATCCGTATGACACGAGTATCCATGGAAGAAACGCACATTCGCGCTGTCATTCGTGCGTTGACCGTGCTTCGTTTGATGAACACAGCACAACGTTGGACTCTGCATGAATTGCACCAAAGACTGGCTCTGCCAAAAACCACATTGTTCCGGATTTTGTCGACCCTCCAGGCAGAGGGATACGTTGACGCCGATGTTGTCAGGGGACAATATGGGCTGACCAGGAAGGTTCGACAGCTAAGCGATGGCTATACAGAGAAGGCTGAAATCGTCGCTGTGGGCGCACCTATTGCGATCAGAGTCACCAAGCAAATGAAATGGCCGCTTGCAATTGGCGTTAGGGAGCACGATGGACTTGTTGTCGGATTCAGCACGATGCCTTACAGTCCGGTCGCCGTGCATACGACCACCGTCGGACACCGATTGAGCCTGGACAATTCGGCAATGGGGTTGGCTTACCTTGCCTATTGTAGCCCGCAGGAACAGCGCATTTTGATGGACCTATTGCATACGACCTCCATCGATGCTGGCGGGGAACGCGCGTTGCTCGAATCGAAGATCGCGAAAGTGGTGGCTCAAGGGTGGGCTGTGCGCCAACCCAGCGAGACGAGTGATTCTGCGACATTAGCCGTGCCAATCTGTCTGGGCGGCAACACGGCAATAGCGGCGTTAGGCATGACTATCTACGGCAAACTCATGACGCGCAGCACGATCGAACGCTTACTTCCCTGCCTTCTCGAAACAGCCAACGAAATCTCGTCCAGCTTCGGGGGCGTTTCTCAGCCGAACTGATGACGCTTTGTTGTACATTCGGCAATGTCCGGTTGAGAGATGTTGAGTTTCATCTATCTCAGGCCGGAATCGTATCAGGCCGGCCTCGCAAGCTCTTTGGTTATTCAGGAATATCCGGGATTGGCACTCGGTAAAAATCCAGCGAGAAGGCGACCATCGTGTAGAGCCCGATAAGGCCAACGAGGTCGGAAACGCCGCCGTGCCCCAGCACACTTACGGCGCGTTGGTATAACGCGTCATCCACGTTTCGTTTCTCCAGCAGTGCAATTGCCAGTTCGTACGCGGTCTGTTCGTTTTCGTCATCGAAACACGTATGTTCCCTCGCACGCAAAGTGGCTAATTGTTCGCCCCTCAGACCCAAATTGCTTCCCAGCCGTTCGTGCCAGGACTGCTCGAACGCCGAGCCCCAATAAGCCGCAACTACGAGGATCGTTAT
>CAYPWK010000023.1:0-13029 GCA_964414365.1 uncultured Burkholderia sp. | reverse complement strand
GGTGCGAGGTGGCCGACATACTCGGCAAAATGGTTGGCGACTTCAGCGAATTGAGGGCTGTGCAGCCAGATTTCCATATTGACGGGCAAGTCCTTGCGCGGACCGGACCGTATTCGGCTCACCAGATCCGCCTGCGCTTGCGTCATCTCAGTTTCGGCAAGCCGATAGGCCCGGCCCGGTGCTTCCCCGATCTTGATCGACATTAGTGCCTCACGAGTGAAAGAGTGAACAAAAAGTGTGAGCGCGCCCTAAGGTTATGGACAAGCACTTTGTGCCAGGATTTCTGTCCAGCGGAATTCAGGCCGGACCTGAATTCCGCGTGTCGGAAAGCGGAGCCATGCTGCTTGATGTTCCTCTACATCTCCCAAAAAATACCCAAAACCGGATCACATAGAGGAGACAAACGTGGCCATTTCCAGAGAAGACAATGAACTCCTGACCCGCACCGATCATGGTGCGCCGCTCGGTGAGATGCTGCGCCAGCATTACTGGATCCCGGTCGTCCCCTCGGCGGCACTGGAAGCGGGCGGGGCGCCGCTGCCGACCAGGCTGATGGGACGCGAGTACGTTGTCTACCGCGCCGGCAATGGCAAGGTCGGCATCGTGAACAAGATGTGCCCGCATCGCGGCGCCTCCATGGCGCTGGCCATGAACGAGCTCGATGGACTGCGATGCATTTTTCACGGTTGGAAGTTCAGCGTCGATGACGATAGCTGCCTCATCGAAGCGCCGAATCATGGCGGTAACGAAGAGCAATTCTGCAAATCGATCAGGTCGCCGAGGTATCAGTCTCGAGAAGCGGGCGGCATAGTCTGGGCCTGGTTCGGCCAGGGCGAGGCTCCGGTCTTCCCGGATCTTCCCTTTACCTATCTGCCCGAGTCACATCGCTTCGTGACGTCGACGCTCGTGCCGTGCAACTGGCTGCAGGGAGTGGAAGCGACCATGGATACCACGCATGCCGGCGCCCTGCATCAGAGTTTCACGGCCCTCGTTAGCGGAAACAACGAACGGGCCAATCTCAGCAAAAGTTCAAAGCCCGAATTCGAATTTGAAGACACGCCCTATGGTTTTCGCTACGCGGCAGTGCGAACGCTGCCTGACGGTAATCAGTACGCGCGCGTCAACAACTTCGTGATGCCCTGGTACGGAATCATCACCGCGCCAGAGCAGAACGGTCCCTCGACGGTGTTCTTTTCAGTGCCGGTGGACGACAACACCCATCGCGCATGGTTCGTGCATTTCAACCTGCATGCCCCACTGGGCATCACGCAGTTCACGATTTCGCCTGACGTCATGAACTTTCCGCCACTGCCGCCGGGTGATGAAAGTAACAACTGGGGGCAAAATCGCAGTCTGATGAAGCGTGGGTATTTCTCAGGCTTCCCGCAGCATTTCGCCACCGAAGACTTTGCGATTTTCCTGAGTCAGGGTCCGCAATTGGATCGCAGCAAGGAAAACCTGTGTTCGTCCGATATGGCCGTGATACGACTGCGCCAACTCATCCTCAAGTCGGTCAGGGAATTCATGGCGGGCGAAGCGCCTACGCTGGCGAGGGGGCTCGAGCTGCAATACCAAAACATCGTTTCCTTCGGTGGTCTCTTCCCAGCGGACAAAAACTGGCAGTCGTTGCTGGACGACCGCCGTCTCCTGGGCATTCTGGCCGCGCAGAACTGAGCGAATTCCGCCTGTCGCCAAGCAACACGAGGCGCGCCAGATACGCGCTTTCGTCAGCAGCCCGGGCGAAGGGGGGCGGTTTTCATCCAGTCCTTGTATCAACCTGAATTCAACCTATGTCTATGTCCATGAACAGGCAAGTTCCAAGCGCCAGCCTCTGTACCCCTTATGACAGCCCCGCCTGCGTCACGAGTTCCGATGGTAGTGCGACCTGGCTGTCACGCGGACGCACATTCGTAGTGGCGATTTCGCGTGTCGTGGCGAACTCGCGTCTCGAGCGCAGCGGCAACCCGGATGAATATATGTTGCTTGTTCCCAATGGCATCCGGGCTGTCGTTCGGGCCGGTGCGGGTCATGTGGCGATTGATGGCGAAGGGGATTCGCTGGTCATCGTACCGCCGGGCGCTAGTGACGTAACGTTGCAGGATGACGGCTATGTCGTGCGTATCTTCTCGCACCGGGCCGTGGATTTGATGGCAGCCGCGAGCAATGCGGCGGATCATCCTGCACAAGAGCCGGACGGGGTGCCGCACGCGCCGCCCGGTGGATTCCGGCTGCGACATTACCGGCTGGACGACTATAAGAAAACGGATAGTCCCGCACGTCCGTTCCGCTCGACGAACATGTTGATCAATGCCTTTGTGCCACGGGATTTCCGGCGCGACACGCACAAGATGACCCCACATGCGCATGATGACTTCGATCAGGCATCGCTCGCGCTTCAAGGGAATTTTGTTCATCACGTGCGTTATCCCTGGACGTCCGACATGACGACATGGCGTGACGATGGCCACCATGGCGTAGGCAGCCCGTCACTGATTGTCATTCCGGCGCAGGCGTTGCACACCACCCAGGACGTCGGTGAGGGATGGGCCCAGTTGATCGATATTTTCTCGCCGCCGCGCGCGGATTTTGTCGAGAAGCCGGGCTGGGTATGCAACGAATCCGATTATCCGATTTGAACGGGCGAGCGGTAATGGAAATTCAAAGCGATAACGAAATTCTCCAACTCGGCTATGTCCGGCTCGGCGTCAGGGACCTCGATTGGTGGCGCCGCTTTGCCGACTTGGTCGGTTTCGATACCGTGCCCGATGCGCCCCCGGGCGAGTTGCAATTGCGCACGGATGCCGAGCGCGAGTATCGATTCGCGCTGGTGACATCGGGCGAGCCGGGTGTCCAGACGATCGGTTGGGAGGTGGCTAGCGCGACGGCCATGGAATCCGTCAGAGAGCGCCTGATGGCCCATGACGCGCACTTTATCGAGGTGTCTCGCGACGAGAAGGATGCCCGCAAGGCGGAGGACATGTTCGCCGTACGTGATCCCGATGGCATGCGCACGGAAGTGTATTGGGGGCCCAGTTCTGCATTGCGCAAGCCGTTTCGGTCGCCGGTGGGTACACGTTTCGAATCGGGGCCTTACGGCAATGGCCATGTGACCATGAACGTATTCGATGCGTCTGCCACGCTGAAGTTTTACCTGAATGCCGTGGGGCTTCGGCTTAGCGATGCCGCCTGGATGGACGGGCATTCCCGCGTGTATTTCCTAAGATGCAATCCGCGCCATCACAGTTTGGCTTTTGCCGAGATGCCACTGCGTCCCGCTGGCACCGTGCATGTGATGGCCGATCTCGCCAGGCTCGATGATCTCGGCGTCGTGCGCGATCGCCTGCTCAACGCGGGCGTCACGCTCAACCGGGATCTCGGCTCGCACCCGCTGGATGGTGTGGTGTCGATCTACGTTGCGACGCCGGAGGGCTTCGATTTCGAACTGGCCTGCGGCACACGCTTCATCAATGAATCGACGTGGGAAACCGACAAGTTCAAACGCGACGGTCTGGCCTGGGGCCATCGCAAGCCCGTCCCAACCAAGGATCGCTCATGATCCGAGAAAACTTTGTGCATCGTCTGCGACATGCCGAGCGCTGTCTCTTCGGCACATGGGTCAAGTTGCCGACCCTGGAGACACTGGAACTGCTGGCGGCCGCCGGCTTCGACTATGTCGCTATAGATACCGAGCATGCGCCGCTGAGTCTTGAATCCGTGTATCGGTTGATCGCCCATGCCCAGGGGCTCGGCATGTCGGCCCTGGTGCGCATTTCGGACCAGAATTCCAATGATTATCAGCGGCTTCTCGATGGCGGTGCGGACGGCATATTGGTTCCGCGAGTGCGCAATCCCGCCGAGGCCGCGACTGCAATGAGTCGCATGACGTTCAGCCCGGCAGGCCAACGCGGCCTCGGCATTACGTCGCGTGCAGGTCGCTGGGGCATGATGCCGCTCAGTGACTATTTGCGCGCCGGCTCGGAAGCGCTGCTACGCTGCGCGCAATTCGAAGATCGGCAGGTACTCGAGCAGGTTGATGCAGTGCTGGATGTGCCCGGCCTCAATGCGGCTTTTCTGGGGATGGGGGATCTTCAGCTGACCACGGGGTTGCCGGCCAGCCATCCGGAGTTGCAGTCCCTGGTCGATCGTTTGCTGGCTGCATGTGCCGCGCGCAGCCTCCCGTGTGGGGCCGCAGCGCAGGACGCTACAACTGCGCTAAAGGCGGCCGAACGGGGCTTCACGTTCGTGATGGTCAGCAATGATGCGTTGATGTTCGGCAAAGCCGCCGCGGCGCTCGGTCAGCAGCTCAAAGGAGGTGCGCCGGTATGAAGCTGGTGACTTTCGACGGTAACGAGGGGCGCCGCATTGGTGTGCTGAGCCTGCATGACCGGCACGTCATTGATCTTGCCAAAGCCTATGGCCGCTTGCATGGCACTTCGTATGCCGGGTTTGCGGACATGGTCTCGCTGATGCATGCGATCAAAAGCTAAGTATGTAGGGTCG
Organism: uncultured Burkholderia sp.; assembly: GCA_964414365.1. GTDB lineage: Bacteria > Pseudomonadota > Gammaproteobacteria > Burkholderiales > Burkholderiaceae > Trinickia. The sequence continues at coordinate 8,529 of CAYPWK010000023.1, read as the reverse complement.
CTCAGTAAGTTGAAAAATCTTTGGAGACGACGAAATGAATGAGCTGGCCGCAAACCGCGCGGGATCGCGAGACGGAGCCAACTTTTATCGCGGTTGGTTCCTGTTGCTTCTCGTGCTGATTTACGCATCGAATTTCGTGGATCGGATCATCATCGCAGTAGTTGGGCAGGCGATGAAAGTCGACCTCGGTCTGACTGACCTGCAACTCGGCCTGCTTGGGGGGCTGGCATTCTCGCTGTTCTATGCCGCGCTCGGGCTGCCGATCGCGCGGCTGGCCGATCGCTTCAATCGCGTCACCTTGATTGCTGTGTGCATTGCGGCCTGGTCGGCCATGACAGCGCTGTGCGGTTCCGCCGGTGGGTATTGGCAATTGCTGGTCTATCGTCTCGGAGTGGGGATCGGCGAGGGGGGCAGTTTGCCGACGGCACACTCGCTGATTTCAGATCAGTTCGGGCCACGTCGTCGAGCCACTGCGATGGCGATCTTCGGGCTCGGTGCCCCGCTCGGGGTTCTGGCCGGCGCGCTCGGTGGCGGCTGGATGGTGCAGCACATGGGCTGGCGGCCGGTGTTCTTTGTTGTCGGCCTGCCAGGTCTGCTGTTCGGCCTGCTGGCGTGGGTCACGCTGCGGGAGCCGAAGCGTGGCGCGGCCGAAGACGGCGGTGCACTGACGGGCGCCCAGGTGCCGCCGCTGCGGCGGGTCATTTCGGTACTGATCAGTAGTCGCGCTTTCGTGCACATGTTGCTTGGCACCGTGATTGGCGGATTCGCGCAATTCGGCATCAACATGTTCGTTCCGATCTATTTGGTGCGCGTTTTCGGCATGAGCTTTGCCCAAGCCGGTCTGGCATTCGGCCTCGTGATCGGTATCGGCGGCATCCTCGGCAATTTGCTCGGCGGCATGTCCGCAGACTTGGCGAGTGCCAAGGACCGCCGCTGGTACGCCTGGGTGCCCGCCCTCGGCACGGCGACGGGCTTCGTGCTGATCGCTGTCGCGTTCACGATGAACGCGTGGCCGGCTGCCGTGACGCTGCTCTTCTTGGCCACCATCTCACTCAGCACATGGACGGGGCCGACGTTTGCGATTGCCCATAGCGTGGTCGAGCCCCGCATGCGTGCCACCGCTTCGGCTTTCGTGTTCCTCCTCATGAACCTGGTTGGGCAGGGGCTGGGGCCGACCACGATCGGCTTTCTGAGTGATCGCTTTGCGGGTCGCCTATTCACCGAAGGCAACTACCGTTTGATGTGCGCCGCGCACGATGCGCATCGTGCACATGGCGCGGCTGAGACAGTGGACGGGCCGCTCGCAGCCGTTTGCCACAACGCCTCGGCTTATGGCGTCCGCTATGCAATGCTTGTTGTAAGCCTCGTGCTGATATGGTCGGCGGCGCACTACTTCGTTGCTTCACGGCACGTGTCTCGCAGCAAATGATTTATGCCGGCAGGGTGAAGCTCTCGATCGCGCCGCGCAGGCTCTTGACCTGATCGCGGAGGGAGTGCGCGGCTGCGGCGGCCTGCTCGACCAGCGCCGCATTCTGCTGTGTGACCTGATCCATCTCGCCGATCGCGCGGTCGACCTCCTGGATGCCCGTGCTCTGCTCGTTCGAAGCGCGGCTGATCACCTCGAGAAGCTCCTTGACTTGGTTGATCGAAGCCACGATCTCGCCCATCCGCTTGCCCGCCTGAGTGATCTGCAATGCCCCGGTTTGCACCACCTCGGTCGAGGACTCGATCAGCGCCTTGATCTCCTTCGCTGCACCGGCCGAGCGCTGAGCGAGACTGCGCACCTCCGAAGCAACCACCGCGAATCCTCGCCCCTGTTCGCCCGCGCGCGCCGCTTCGACCGCTGCGTTGAGCGCCAGGATGTTGGTCTGAAAGGCGATGCCCTCGATCACTTCGATGATGCTGCCGATCTGCTCGGAGCGTCGTGAAACCTCGCTCATCGTGCAAACGGCCATATCGACGACTTCGCTGCCGCTGCACGCCACAATGGCCGCATCCGAGGCCAGTTGCGAGGCCTGCGCGGCGCTCTCGGCATTGCGCTTCACGTTCTCGGTGAACTCGCGCATGCTCGATGCCGTCTGCACCAGCGCGGCCGCCTGCTCCTCGGTACGCTGCGACAGATCGCCATTGCCCGCTGCGATTTCGTCCGCGCCGATGTCGATATGCTCGGCGCCATCGCGCACGCGCCGCACGGTATCCACGAGGCCCTGACGCATCTTGTGCAACGCATAAAGCAGGCTATCGGAATCACGCGAGAACACCGGCACTTCGGCCGCCAGATTGCCGATCGACATCTGGCCCGCGATCTCGACCGCCACTTCCATGTCCCCGCCCAGCATGCGGCGCACGCCGCGCAGAAGGAACCACATAATCAACGACAGCAGGCCGCCGAGCGCCATTGTCATGATGAACCAGTTAAGGAGCTGGTCGCGAAACGCGAGATTAACGTCCTTCATGTACAGGCCGGTAGCGATATACCAATCCCATGGATCGAAATGCATAACGAAATTGGTCTTCGACGCTGGCGTGCGCACGCCAGGCAGCAGACCGACGTATTCGGCAAAGCCGCCATCCGGCTGATTGCCTGCCGCCACGAGTTTGGGGAAGATCGGCTGACCCACGCTGTCGCGCATGGCGCTGCCGTCCTGTCTCGTCATCTTCGGGATCATCGGATTCATCAGAATCACGTAGTGCGAGTCGTTGACCGCGATATAACCGTCCTTGCCGTAACGCATGGTCGCCAGCGTGTCGAGCGCCTGCTGCCGGGCGTCGGCGTCGCTCAACCGCCCTAGCTGCGCAAGCGCGTAATAGTGCTGTGTGACGTCCATCGCTTGCTGAACGATCGCGACCAGTTGCTGGCGCCGGTCCTGCAACATCGACGCGCGGTTCTGCCAGGCCCCCAAGGCGCCGATCACGATCAATCCCAGCCACATCACCGCCGTTAGGGAACCTAGCCTTCGGTTCAAAGTCGTTCTCATAGTTGTTCCGAAACCCGTTGTGAGGCATGCCTGGCTCGGTGCGCCGCAGGTTCCAAGCAACAGGCGCTGTTTTGGTATGGCGACAAAGCCCCTGCTGGGAGCGAGGGGCCTTCACAGGCGCGGGGCCGGCCAAGCCGGCGCACGCGTCCGTTGCGGATCGAATCAGAGATCGGCAAAACGGCCGTTGCTGGCCGCGAGCTTCTCGAGCAGCGGTGCCGGTTTCCACCAGTAGCCGTACTCTTCGTACAGACGCAAGACGTCCCGATAGACATTGGCGAGGCCGATCTGGTCGGCGTAGTACATCGGGCCGCCGCGTTTTGCCGGGAAGCCGTAGCCGGTCACGTACACGATGTCGATATCGCTCGCGCGCAGCGCGATGCCTTGTTCGAGCAGCTTTGCGCCTTCGTTGATCATGCCGTACATGCAGCGTTTGATGATCTCTTCCCGAGCGATCGGACGCCGCGCAATGCCCATGCGAGCCGATTCCTCGACGATGTACTGTTCGATCTCAGGATCGCGATGCGGCGTGCGGTCGCCCGATTCATAGCGATACCAGCCCTTGCCGCTCTTCTGGCCGAGGCGCCCCATCTCGACGAGCTTCATGATGAGGTCGTTCCAGCGGCGGTCGTTCGGACGGTTCGCCATCTGTGCTTTGCGCGTCTGGTAGCCGACGTCATTGCCGGCCATGTCATGCACCGCGAAGATGCCCATCGCGTAGCCGAAATCCTTGAGCGCGGCATCGACTTCGTGCGGCAGCGCGCCGTCCTCGACGAGAAAGTGCGCTTCGCGGTTGTAATTGCGGAAGAGCGCGTTGCCGATAAAGCCGGGATAGACGCGCGCGTAGACCGACACCTTGCCCATGCGGCGGCCCAGCGCCATGAGGGTGGCCACCGCTTCGTCGGAGGTCTTCTCGGCGCGCACGACTTCGAGCAGGCGCATCACATGCGCTGGGCTGAAGAAGTGGGCGCCGACCACGTCCTGCGGGCGCTTTGTGACGGCCGCGATTTCGTCGATGTCGAGACCCGACGTATTGGTGGCGAGGATCGCGCCGGCCTTCGCGTGCTGGTCCAGCTCGCGAAAGATGCCCTGCTTCAGCCCGAGGTCCTCGAACACGGCTTCGATGACGATGTCGGCGTCGCCGACGTCGGCGATCGTGGTCGAGCCGGTGATGAGGCCGAGGCGCTCATTGCGCGTGGCGACGTCCAGCTTGCCACGCTTGATGCTGCCGGCGTAGTTGTCGCGGATGCGCGTGAGGCCGCGCGTGAGGCCTTCCTCGTTGGCGTCGATGAGTGTGACCGGGATGCCGGCGGCAACCAGCGCCATGGCGATGCCGCCGCCCATCGTGCCGGCGCCGATCACGGCCGCGCGCTGGATGTCGCGCGGCTCGACGTCGGCGGGAACCGGGATCTGTGCGGCGGCCTTTTCGGCAGCCTTCACATGGGCCAGTGCCGCAGCTTCTTGCGGTGTGAGTTCTACGGGGGTGCTCATGCTTGCGTTTACTCCGGCTTGACGAGTTTGGCGTTGCCGTCCACGAAATTTTGCAGGCGGGCGGCGGTTTCGGGCGAACGCATCATGTTCGAGCTCATGTACTCGAGGAACAGGCCATCTTCGTGCGAGAGATCGTTCACGCGGGGTAGCAGGTTCGTGATGCGCCAGTTGGTGTAGGGCACGTTCTGCGCAATCTTCGCGGCGAGTTCCTTTGCCTTGTCGAGCGAGCCGCCTTTGGGCGTCAGGTAGGTGATGATGTGCTCTCGCTGGCCTTCCTCGGCGTTCAGCAGACGGCCCGTCAGCATCATGTCGGCCATCACGGTGTAGCCGACCACGCGCTGGATGCGCACTGTGCCGCCGCCGCCGACGAAAATGCCGCGCTGGCCCTCAGGCAGGCCGAAGAAGCACGTCTTGTCGCCGACGCGTACGTGTGCGGCCGTCGCGAGCTCCAGACCGCCGCCGACGACGGCGCCGTGCAGCGCCGCAACGAACGGAATCGGGCCGCGCGCAATGAGGTCGAACACTTCGTGCCAAGAATGGCGGCAGCGCTTCTTCGGGGGCGCGGTCTGGCCAGTGGCGCGCGACAGTGCCTCGCGCAGGTCGAGCCCGGCCGAAAAGTTGCCGCCATGACCGTAGATGACGCCGCAGGTGGCTTCGTCGCCGGCGCGATTGACCGCGTCCCGCAGCTGCGAGATCACTTCTTCGTTGATTGCATTGCGCTTGTCGGGACGATTCAGGCCGATCAACGCCACTTCGCCGTCGAGTTCATAGGTAATCAGAGTTTCGCTCATACGGCGCTCCGTTCAATGTTGGTCAACTAATGTTGGGAAAGCCGACGAATCGGCTGTAACTCGCGGCTGCAACTCGCGATCACAGATCGAGGACGAGGCGCTCGCTCTTGCAGCGCGACACGCAGACCTGCATGACCTTGCCGGTGTGCTTGCCGGCATCCGACAGGTAGGTGTCGCGATGGTCGATTTCGCCGCCGCAGACGCGTGTCGAGCACAGGCCGCAATAACCGGCGCGGCAGTCGTACATGACATCGATGCCGTTTTCGAGCAGCGTGTCGAGCACCGATTTGTCGGCCGGTACCCTCAGCACCTTGCCCGAGGATTTCAGCTCGAGCTCGAAGGCGGTGTCCCCCTCCTGCGGCGCGGCTTCGCTGAACAGCTCGTAATGGAGATCGCACTCGTGCCAGCCGCGCTGGCGTGCGGCGGCGAGCACCGCATCGATCATGCCGGCCGGCCCACATACGTAGATCGGCTGATTCAGCTTGGCGTCATCGAGCAGCGCATCGATGGACAGGCGCGTGGCGGCGTCGTCATCGGCATGCAGTACGAGGCGCTCACCTGCGAACGCGCGCAGCTCTTCGACAAACGGCAGCGCGTCGCGCATGCGGCCCGAGAAGTGCAGCGTGTAGTCGCGGCTCTCAGCGCTCAATTGCGCGGCCATGGCCGCCATTGGCGTGATGCCGATACCGCCGGCGATCAGGATCAACGAGGGTGGCGCGGCGAGCGGGAAGTGGTTGACCGGTGCACGCACGGTAACCGTTGCGCCGGGCTGCAGCGTGTGCATGAAGCGCGAGCAGCCCCGGCCTTCGTCCTCGCGCCGGATGCCGAGGCGGTACGCGCGCACGCCGACGCGCGTATCGATTTGCGGATCAGTGTTGATGAGCGAATACGAACGCCATTGCGCTGCGCCGCCGTCGGCAGCCGGAATCTCAACCTGGATATGCGCGCCCGGCTCGAAACCCGGCAGCAGCGCGCCGTCGTCGGCTTCGAGCGTAAAGGACTTGATGAGCGAGGTCGGCGCGTCGACCGACGCGATACGCAGCTTGAGCGTAGGGGGGAGCATGATGGTCGATCCGTCGTCTTACTTGGTTTCGGTCAGGGTGCGCCAGTCAGCGCCGGGCTGCAGCACACCGCCGACCGAGACGGCCTTTGAGTAGTCGAGCTCGGGGCTGTCTGCGAGGGTGGGCGTTTTGCCGGCCATGAACTCGCGTACCGACTTCAGAAGCAGCGCGCGCACGCGCAGCACCGCGCCGTCGGCCGAGCACAGCTGTTCCTGGGTACGATCGTAGATAGGGCCCTGACCGAGGAACATCGCGAAGTCTTCCGTGCCGAGATGCTGATGAAAGCCCGTCGCGTGGCCGCGCTTCATGAGCTCGCGGTTCTGGCCGAACGATTCCTCGCGCGGGCCGGGCGGCAGAGGCGGGAAGTTCCACACGTCCGGCGTGGCGGACATGATGGTCATGCCGACTGGGCGGTGCGGGTTGTACTGGATGAACCACGCGCGGTGCGTGACGTCGTCGACCGGGGTCGAGAAGAATACGGTGGTCGGGCCCTTCGCGTCCGGCGGGCAGATGATGCCGTACCACGGCATCACGAAGTTGTTCACGCGCGCATAGACCTTCGCGTCCGGCATGTCGCGCAGCGCCGCGTAGCGATAGCCGTAGGGGCGATCCTCGAACTCGAAGCGCGGCGCGAGTGCCTTCGTCATGATCACGCGCTCGTTGCCGCCGCCCGCGGTAATCTGCGTGGTCGACTCGTGCAGCACGCCGACGTGCGACGAATCCATCGAGGCCTCGACCGCCTGCACCCAGTTGGTCGGCACTTCCACGCTCGTCACCGACCGGTGTTCCTGCGGGAGGTCCATGAAGGGCAGTTGCGGGAACGGCGGCGGGGTGTCGCCTTTGCCGAGCCATACCCACACCACGCCGCCGCGTTCCGACACGCGATAATGGCGCGTCTTCACGTGCTTGCAGAACTGCGCCTGATCGCCGACCTGGTTCGGCGCCTCCACCACGGCGCCGCGCGCGTCGACCTTCCAGCCGTGGAAGATGCAGCGCAGGCCGTTGTTCTCGTTGCGCGCCATCATCAGCGAGGTGCGACGATGCGGGCACAGTTCGTCGACGATGCCGACACGGCCGTCGGTGGCGCGAAACGCCACGTAGTGGGTGCCGAGCAGGCGCACCAGCACCGGCGCGCCATCGGCTTCGAGTTTGGCCGAGGGCACGGCCGGAATCCAGTAATGCTGGCGAATCATTTCGCCCATCGGCGCGCCGTTCTCGACGCGTGTGAGCAGTTCGTTGTCTTCGCGGCTCATTGCCATGATCAATACTCCTCGCGGTGCGCGTGTCTCGCGTCAGGCCTTGTAGTTACGGAACGCGCGCGTGTAGACGCGTGTGCAGTTGCATTCGAAGATGTTCTTGCGCTGCGCTTCGGTCAGCCACTCGATGCTCTCGATCACCGGCTTCATGTCGTCGTAGTCTCGGCCCGTGACCGGATCGTGCGCGCTGCCGGTGCCCGGCTTCTCGGTGCCGAACATGACGTTGTCGGTGCCGGCCACCTTGAGCAGCAGTTCGATCGAATCCTTCGAGTAGTTGCAGGTGTCGAAGTAGAGCTTCTTCAACTGATCGTCGAACGACACCGGGCTGTTGCGGCGCGCCGCCCAGGCCCGGAAACGCCCCATCTGGTAGGGGATGCCCCCGCCGCCGTGCGCCACCACGATCTTCAGGTTCGGATACTTCTCGAATACCTTCGATTCGAGCAGCGAAATGACGGCGATGTTCTCTTCGTTGATGAACTTCAGCGTGTACGACTCGCGCGGATTGCAGCTGCCGGCCGAGTGGATCAGCGCAGGCACGTCGAGTTCGGTCATCGCGTCATACAGTGGGTACCAGAAGGGGTCGCCGAGGCCAGCCGGTGCAGGGCCTTCGCCTTCGGTCGGATCCGGATTCAGCAACGTGCCGACGAAGCCGAGCTCGTTGACGCAGCGCTTCAGTTCGGCGACGCAGTGCTCGGCCGGCGACTCGTTCATGAACTGCGGCAGACCGGCCACGCCGCGCAGGCGGTCCGGGAACATATCGACAAAGCGCTTGATCAGGTCGTTGCAGTGACGCGTCCAGAGTTGGGTCACGCGCGACGGCTTCACCGAGTGCATCTGCAGATAGGGGCGCGGCGAGATGAACTGCACGTCGGTGCCGACGGCGTCCATGCTGCGCACGATCTCCTCGGCCTGCTTGCGCACCGCCTCGTCCGGGATGTTCGGATTGGTCGATGGG
>CAYPWK010000022.1:0-27484 GCA_964414365.1 uncultured Burkholderia sp. | reverse complement strand
ATCTGCCCCAAATGCCGCTCGAGCGGGCCGGCCACGCTCGTCGCCATCGTGTTGGGACTCGCGCCCGGCATTTGCGCCTGCACGGCAATGGTCGGGAAGTCGACTTGCGGCAAGGGCGCCACGGGCAGCTTGCCGAATGCGAATATTCCCGCGAGCGCGACGCCGATCGCAAGCAGCGTCGTCGCCACGGGACGGGAGATGAAAAGCCGTGAGAGGTTCATGGCGCGAGACCTAGACGTCGCTCGCGCCGGCCGCGGGACGACGCCCGAACCGCTCGGACAGGCGGCGCGCGAGTGCATCGAAGCCGAGATAGATGACAGGCGTTGTGAAGAGCGTGAGCAACTGACTCACGACGAGGCCGCCCGCGATCGCGATGCCGAGGGGATGGCGGAGCTCGGAGCCGACGCCGCTGCCGAGCATCAGCGGCAGCGCGCCGAGCAAAGCGGCCATCGTCGTCATCAGGATCGGCCGGAAGCGCAGCAGGCACGCCTGGTAGATCGCCTCGCGCGGCGGTTTGCCTTCCTCGCGCTCCGCTTCGAGCGCGAAGTCGATCATCATGATCGCGTTCTTCTTGACGATGCCGATCAAGAGCACGATGCCGATGATGCCGACGATGTCCAGGTCGTGCCCCGAGATCATTAGCGCAAGCAATGCGCCCACGCCGGCCGAAGGTAGCGTCGAGAGGATCGTGATCGGGTGAATAAAGCTCTCGTAGAGCACGCCGAGCACGATATACATCGTCACGACAGCCGCCAGGATCAGGAACAGCTCGTTCGAGAGCGACGCCTGGAACGCGAGCGCCGCGCCTTGAAAGCGCGTCTGGAACGAGGCGGGCAGCCCGACGTCGTGCTCGGCGGCTTCGATCGCTTTGACCGCGGCGCCGAGCGAGGCCCCCGGCGCGAGATTGAACGACACCGTCGTGGCGGGGAACTGCCCGAGGTGCGAGACGAGCAGCGGGGCGGGGCGCTCGATGAACTTCGCGATCGCGGTAAGCGGCACTTGCCCGTTCGTCGCCGTCGACGAAGGCACGTAGATCGACTTCAACGCATCGGTGTAATGCTGCATTCGCGGGTCGGCCTCGAGAATCACGCGGTATTGGTTCGACTGCGTAAAGATGGTCGAGATGATGCGCTGGCCGAACGCGTCGTACAGGGCGTTGTCGACCGTGGCCGGCGTGATGCCGAAGCGGGCGGCCGTGGCCCGATCGATCTCGATGTAGACCGACTGGCCGCTTTGCTGCAAATCGGTGGCTATGTCGGCGAGCTCGGGTGCCGCCTGTAGCCGCCGCACGAGCTTCGGCACCCACGCCGCGAATTCGTCGGGATTCGGGTCGGTCAGCATGAACTGATACTGCGTCGGGCTCACCGTCGAATCGATCGTCAAGTCCTGAACGGGCTGCATGTAGAGCGTGATGCCGGTCACGTTCGCGACATCGCTCTCGATGTCGCGGATGATTTGCGTCGCGTTCTCGCTTCGCTCGTTGTGCGGTTTCAGGTTGATCAGCATGCGGCCGCTGTTCAACGTGATGTTCGTGCCGTCCACGCCGATGAACGAGGTCAAGCTCTCGACGTTCGGATTGCGCAGGATCGCGCGCGCGAGCGTCTCCTGCCGCTCGGCCATCGCACCGTATGAGATCGACTGCGGCGCTTGCGTGATGGCCTGGATGACGCCCGTGTCTTGCACCGGAAAGAAGCCCTTCGGCACGAAGACGTAAAGGATGCCCGTCAGCACGAGCGTCAGCGCGAAAACGACGAGTGTCGCGCGCTCGTGCGCGAGTACCCATTTCAGCATGACGCCGTAGCGCGCGATGATCGCGTCGATGACGGCGTGCGCCCTCGCCTCGAACCGATGGCTTTCGGGCGGCGGCGTATGACGCAGGAGCTTCGCGCACATCATCGGCACGAGCGTGAGCGAGACCACGGCCGAAATCACGATCGTGACGGCGAGCGTAATCGCAAACTCGTGAAAGAGGCGGCCGACTACGTCGCCCATGAAGAGCAGCGGAATGAGCACGGCGATTAGCGAGACTGTCAGCGAGATGATCGTGAAGCCGATCTGTTTCGAGCCCTTCAGCGCCGCTTCGAGCGGTGTGTCGCCATCCTCGACGTAGCGCGCGATGTTCTCGATCATCACGATGGCATCGTCGACGACGAAGCCGGTCGCGATCGTCAGCGCCATCAGCGAGAGGTTGTCGAGCGAGAAGCCGCACAGGTACATCACGGCGAGCGTGCCGATCAGCGATAGCGGCACGGACAAGCTCGGGATGATGGTCGCGTAGACGTTCGCGAGGAAAAGGTACATGACGAGCACAACGAGCACGACCGACATTGCGAGCTCGAACTGCACGTCGCGCACGGAAGCGCGAATCGTGGTCGTGCGGTCAGTGACGACCGAGACGTCGAGCGAGGCCGGCAGCGACGCCTGCAGTTGGGGCAGCAGCTGCTTGATGTTGTCGACTACCTGGATCACATTCGCGCCGGGCTGGCGCTGAACATTGAGCAAGACGGCCGGCTCCACGCTCCCAGGGGTGCCGACCCATGCGCCGAGCTTGGTGTTTTCGGCGGCGTCGACGATCTTTGCCACGTCCGTCAGCATGACGGGGCGGCCGTTCCGGTAAGCGACGACGGCGTCTTGATAGGCGTTGGCGTCCGTCAGCTGATCGTTTGCGTTGATCGTGTAGTTGCGCGTCGGTCCGTCGAAATTGCCCTTCGGCGTGTTGACGTTCAAGTTCGAGATCGTCGTGCGTAGATCGTCGAGGTTGAGTCCGTACGACGCGAGCGCGAGCGGATTCGCCTGGATACGTACGGCCGGCCGCTGCCCGCCGCTGATGCTGACGAGCCCGACGCCCGCCACCTGCGAGATCTTCTGCGCGAGCCGTGTGTCGGCGAGATTCTCAATGTCGGTGAGCGGCATCGTCTTCGACGTAATCGCGAGCGTGAGGATCGGTGCGTCGGCCGGATTGACCTTTGCATAGATCGGCGGGGCCGGCAGATCGGACGGCAGCAGGTTGCCGGCGGCGTTGATCGCGGCCTGCACTTCCTGTTCCGCAACATCGAGCGGCAAGTCCAGGCTGAACTGCAGCGTGATCACGGAAGAGCCCGCCGAGCTTTGGGACGCCATCTGATTGAGCGACGGCATCTGGCCGAACTGCCGCTCGAGCGGCGCCGTGACCGACGATGTCATGACCTCGGGGCTTGCCCCCGGATAGAACGTCTGGACCTGGATCGTCGGGTAATCGACTTCGGGCAGTGCCGAGATCGGCAGAAAATGCAGCGCGACGAGGCCGACGAGCATGATCGCCGCCATCAGCAAGGCGGTGCCGACCGGACGCAGGATGAAAGCGCGAGAGGGGTTCATGCGGGAATCGCGCTCACTTTACTGATCGGCTTGCTGAGCCTGCCGGCGATGGCCGCCGTGCGTGTGCGATGCGCCGGCGGTGCCTGTCGCCGCGCTCCCTTCGGCCGAAGCTGCCGACGCGGGTCGTATGCCCGACGCACCGGGCGCTCCCGACGCCGCGAGCTGACGCTCGGCCGGAATCGTGATCTTCGCGCCTTCGCGTAGCCGATCGGATCCGTCCGTGACGACGCGCTCGCCGACTGCGAGCCCTGACGTGATGCTCGTGCGCTCGCCGTCGGCAGGGCCAACCTTGACAGGGCGCACGGTGACGGTATTGTCGGGCTTTACGACATAGACGAACTGGCCCGAGGACCCGTTCAGCACCGCGGAGGTCGGCACGATCACGGCGTTATGGAGCGTATCGACGAGCAGCCGCGCGTTGACGAACTGATTCGGGAAAAGCAGCAGATCGTTGTTCTCGAACATCGCGCGCAGCTTGATCGTGCCGGTCGACGTATCGATCTGATTGTCGAACGTCTCGAGGTAGCCGGTTTCGAGGGGCACCGTATTGTTGCGGTCGTAGGCCGTCGTCGAGAGTCTCACGCCGCTTCTCATCCGCTTCACGATCTGCGGCAGGTTGTCTTCGGAGGTCGTGAAGATGACGCTGATCGGCTGCAGCTGCGTGATCACGACGATCCCGTTCGTATCCGACGGCGTCACGTAATTGCCGGGGTCGACCTGGCGCAGCCCGACACGACCCGAAATCGGCGCCGTGATGCGCGCATAGGTGAGATCGAGCTTGTAGGTATCGATGTTCGCCTGGTCCGACTTGACTTGGCCTTCGTATTGCTTGACGAGCGAGGCCTGCGTGTCGACCTGCTGGCTCGCGATTGAATCCTGGGCAAGCAGCGTCTGATAGCGCTTGAGGTCGATGCGCGCTTCCTGAAGCAGCGCCATGTCCTTCGCCAGCGCGCCTTCAGCGTTCGCTAGCGAGTTCTGGTAAGGGCGCGGATCGATTTGCGCGAGCACGTCGCCTTGCTTGACCATCTGGCCTTCGCGGAACAGAACGGCTTGCAGATAGCCGGCGAGCTGCGTCTTGACCGTGACCGTTGCGAGCGGCGTCACCGTGCCGAGCGCGGTCAGCATGATCGGCATGTCGCCCGTCTTGGCCGTCGCCACTTGCACGGGCTGCGGCATATTCGCAAACCTGCCCGGTCCGCCACGGCCCGCGTGCGGGCCGCTGGCCGCGCCGGGCCCGGCAGCGTTCGGGCTCGTGCGATTCCACGGATGCCACCAGAAGAGCAGAAGGACGGCGACCAGGATTGCCACGACGAGCGCGGGGAGCCTGCCCCGCGTCGGGCGGCCACGGGCGGTGGCCGGGGCGCCTTCCGGCTGGTGATGAGGGCGTGCGGGAGAGGGGCGGGTATCCGTCGGGTTGTCTTGTTCGGCCATCGGTTGATGCGAGCGCAATCGGCAATCGTAGTGAGGGGGCGTGCGCGGCGATGAACGCACCGACGAGCCACTTCCCCGCGCCGCTGGCGGCGCGTCGTTCACGAGGTGCCGTGCAGATCGTAGCGGGCGCCGCCGCGGATGCAAGATGCTACGTCGCGCCGCGTTCGATCGTCCAGTTACGTTTTTTTCGGCAGGTTACGAGTGCGTGGCAGCCATGGACGAATGAGGCGGGCAGTCCGTTCTAATCGTCAGTCTTTGAGCCGCAAGTGCGGCGCGCCGCCGATTTCGGCGACGATGCGGGCCACGCATTCGACCAGGGCTGGCGCGGCGTGTTCGGCCAGCCATTCGCGAGAATACTGATGCGCGGGGCCGCCGCAATTGACAGCATAACGCTCACCGGACGGGCCGACGAAGCCGAGCGCGATCCCGTTTAAGTTCTCGTACCATTCGCCCGTGACGATGACGACGCCGTTGGCCCGCGCCTCGGCAAGGCCCTTTTCGAGTCGCATATGGACGTTGGGCCAGTCGTTGCCGCTCGCGACTTCGAGGCTTGCAAGCAGTTCGGCGCGTTCGTCGGGAGTCAGCACGGCAAGATAGGCCCGGCCAGCGGCCGTCCGCGTGATATCGATCCGCGAGCCGATCTCGAGGCGTGAGATCAGAAACGCCGAGCGCGGCTTTACGGCTTCGATGACGACCATGTCGAGACGGTCTCGCGCCACGAGGTGCACCGACAGGGAAGTGCGCTCGGCAAGATCGGCGAGAAACGGACGGGCGCGTGCCCGGATGTCGAAGTTATGCAGAAAGCCGTTCGAAAGCTCCAGGACGGCGGCCGTCAGCACGAAGCGCTCGCTATCGGGCAGTTGCAACAGGAAGCCGGCGCTCACGAGCGTTGCGGTGATGCGCGAGACGGTGGGCTTGGGAATGCCGGTCAGCTCGGCCAGCTCCCGATTGCTGACAGGCGCGCCCGCCGCGGCGACGCGGCGCAAAACGGTCAGGCCGCGCGAGAGCGCGATGACCTCGTCGCCGGAGCCCGGATTTTCCTTTGCGGTCGATGTCTTGGCGGTCTTTCGCGTGGGCATTGGGGCAAACGGTCGTCAGGTGATCTCTTGAAACCGCATTTCAAACCTCCTTTGCATGCTTTGCAAGCAATTCATGATTTACCTATTTTTTCAGGTAATTATTACCGATTCTGACAACTGTAATCGTTTCCCGCTCACTTGGACCTGTTAACATTTCGGTAAAATTTTTCTTGACTTCATCGGCGGAAAGCGAAAAAATGGAATCTCATTTCGGAGCGACGCCTCGCGAGGCCGAAGCGCGTGGCTCCGAAGTACCGTCTCTCAGGTTCTAGCACGGCCCTCGGAATGGCTAGAACTTCTTTACGGCGCCACTTCGGTGGCGCCTTTTTTTTGCCCTTCTATCGGGGCACAACAAAGTCTGCAGTAACAAGGTAGAGCGGTTTCAGAGACACCAAAGTATGCAGCATCGCGAAAAAGCGTTGTTCGGTGCACCATTTTGAGCGTGTTTGGCTATTATATTTTGCTTGTCGATAGCCTGGTGTCGGATGGAAATGCTTCCGGAGTTTCGGGCCTGCGACGTAGGCGCGACGTCTCGGAATAGCGGATATGAAGCCAGTCTTCGGCAAACAGGGTGCAACGTCCGGAAATCGGCCACTCCGGCGAGCCGATCAGGCATCCCTCAGATCACTCCATTGCAGCATTGCGATCGGCCCGCGGGTTATCTTCGCTTCGAGAGCAGGCGACCGCGTAGCGTGCATTCTCGGGACGTAAGCGACGGATTGATCTTCGCGACCAAGCCGGCAAATGTTTTGCCCTGTGAACGAATGGCGGCAACGATGATGCAGTCCTCAGGCCCCGGAGCGACGACCCTCATCCAGCCATCGGCCGTCGAGGCCGGGGGTGAGATTGGCGGAGAACGCTGGCGCTGGTGAACATCCCCCGATTGGCAGAGACGACATGTACGCAAAGTCGAGCGTTCACAGCTCGCCGACCTCAACGAATTCTGGTCGCATTATCCGCCGACCGAGGAAGCGATCGACCAACGAATTGAGGAGTGGCAGTTCGACTCCAACTGGCGGCGCCCGCCGGCTCGCTTGGTGGCAAGACACCCGTCGATCGTATCGCGAAGCTGACCGAAAGCACACCTCTCGCGGAGGATGTGGACAGTGCCTACGACGAGACGAAAGAGCGAATCCGGCACCGCGAATGGCGTCGACAAGGCCCTCGCCGAACATCACCGGCGCGTGGTGGAGCTCGCGTCTCCTAACGGAACCGCAAGCTCCGCCACGCAACGAAAACGGCGCCATAAGAAGTGAAACGATGTCCATGAATCGCACAGCTGATGTCACGACACACGGAATTTGTGCTCAATTTCGGCGATATGCTGGCGCCCCCATCATCGCGCCAGTTACGCCGCCATCGACATACAACTCTGCGGCTTGCACGTAAGACGATTCATCTGAGCATAGAAAAAGTACGGCATTGGCGATTTCCTCAGCCTCGCCCAAGCGGCCCATCGGCACAGATCGCGCGGCGAATTCATGAACTGCCGGGATATGAGCGTCATCCGCTACAGTCCGCCAGAACGGCGTGCGAATGTTGCCGGGCGAAACCACATTTACGCGAATACCTCTCCCGGATAGCTCCGAGGCCAGGCACCGTGCCATTCCAACCAGTCCAGCCTTGCTGGCGGCGTAGACAGCCATGCCAGGCAATCCAATGGTATTCCCGATTGAACTATTGAAAACGACCGACGCATTGTTTCGCAAATGCGGCAGAAGCGCCTGAAGATAAAATAGCGGGCTCTTTAAATTCGTCGCAATTAAATGGTCGAACTGTTCTTCAGTCGTCGCTCCGATAGGGGTGATGCTGGCGTCGCCGGCATTCAGAAAAATTGCGTCGAGTTCACCCATCCGTGCCACTATACGAGCGATCCCGCTCTCTAGACCGGCGAAGTCCGTCGCATCCAAGCAAAAAGCGACTGCCTGCTCGCCGAGCGCTGCCTGGCACGCGCTTAGGGTTTCCTCGTTGCGTCCCGTGATCGCGACTCTTGCCCCTTCCTCTGCGAGGCGCTTGGCGGTTGCGAATCCGATTCCACTACTGCCGCCTGTAATGAGCACAGCCTTCCCTTTCATACGCATGGGTGCCTCTCCCGTCTTCGATTTGCAGTGCATTTGCCAGGCTCGCGAATCTATTGAATAGTTGACAGAAACGCGAGTTCAAGACGCCAGCGGCCTGCCTCGACCGATCTCCAGCTTTGATCTTGTAACGATGTGGAAATCGGTCAACCTGGATCGAAAAAGATTGCAGTCAAGCTCCAGGGTTGCAGCACCGTAGAGTTTTCCTACTTCTGTCGAATACTAGAATTTGTATGCGAGACCAAGGTAAGTGACGAGCGGCCGTAGGCGTACCTTCGCATGACTGACGATCTCCTGCCCGTTTGCGGTTCTGCCAGTTAACGTGACGTTCGTATCGGTCGGGATATACGCGAGCAATACACCGACGGACCATCGGCGATTTATCTGATAGTCGAGTCCAGCCTGGACTACGGGTGCCCATGAGCTGGATGCCGAGGCGGTGGCGGTTCCACCGGGCCCGAAGCTTTGCTCGACAAATGCCCCGTTTGTGACCCGTGTGTTGGTGAACCACGTGTAGTTGACACCAACGCCAACGAAAGGTCGAAACCGACCGTCTGCCTGGCCGAAGTGATAGCGCAAGACCAGTTCCGGCGCCCATGTTCGAGTATCGCCCAGCACGCCGTATCCGTTCATCACGCCGCGACCTTCGAGCTGCATGCGGCCCGGCCAGCCACCGAGAAACGCAACGCCGATTTGATCGGTGAAAAAGTGTTCAAAGGTGAATGCCGGTAAATCAGAGCTTCTGGCGCCAGCGCCCGAACCCTCTATTGGGGAATTAACGGGCATCCCACCGATGCTACTCACAGTAAGCGGGCCGCTGCCGGTTTGAGGCGCAACATGCGCCCAACCAAGGCTAAGAACGTTGCTGCCGGCTGCTTGCGCGTAGGCTCCGTCGATCGACGCGGCAATCAACATCAGCCCAGCCAGGCTTGAAGTTCCAGCGCCTTTCAAATTCCACATAATTGTCTCCATTTATTGTTTTCATACTTGATGATTGAAACGCCAGTCGTTGTCCCGTCTGGTACAGTCGTTCGAGAGCGCTGCGCGCGACCTCTTTTCACCGGTCGCGAGCTGCGTAATACGAAGTTGAACGACGCAAAAGAATTGCTAGACGCCCAACTTCCGACGCACGAGCGTGCCGTAGCTGTCTGGAAACAGTCGAGCAATCCATTGCAATGAGCGAGCGCCATTTCCCACCAGCAGTCGCTTGTTTCCTCGCACGAGGCCCGCCACGATCTCGCGCGCACACTGCTCGGGTGTGGTGGTCATCTGCCGCTTGTTGGCAGCCAATAGCCGGCGCTCGAATTCCGTCTCGTGCACGGCTTTGGGTACCTTGCTGATACCGGTGTCAATGCCGCCGGGATGCACGAGGACAGCTCTCACACCGGTACCTTCAAGTTCCTGCCACAGTGTCTCTGTTAGCCCGCGTACGCCGAACTTGGAGATCGTGTAAGCAGCTGAGCATGGTGTTGCCACCAATCCGAAAACGCTGGACACATTTACGATGCAGCCTTGACGTCTGGCTAACATCATTGGTAAAAACGCCTTCGTGCCGTAGATCACACCCCACAGGTTGATTCCGATGACTTTCTCGAATTCCTCGAGCGTCGCGTGTTCGACTGTGGCTAGCACCGAGGTACCAGCGTTATTAATAACGAAGTCTATTTGACCGAAGTCTCTGACAACGTCATCGGCATGGCGGAGCATTGCGTCCCGGTTTGAAACGTCTAGCACATATGAACCGACCGAGACGCCGATGGGCAGTTGCGCAAGTGTCTGCGCTAGCCCGCTCTCGCTTATGTCTGACAACGCGAGACGAGCGCCCCTAAGCGCTAGCTCTATCGCTAATGCACGACCAATGCCCGAGCCGGCGCCGGTAATGACTACAACCTGGTCTTTGAACACGTCATGTCCTTCCGGCATCACGATGTGCCGTAAACAACTCATTCACCGGCGAGACAGAGATGTCCGAAACGCCCTTGGCGTTTTGAACATCTCGAAACTTGACATACGATGGTGTCGTATTAATGAGCGCCGATATCAATAGGTGAGGGAGCTATTCAAAGAAATAATTCATATTCCTGAAAATTGACATATCCGGTTGCGGATGGATCAGTTTCGTAGAAGCACTATTGAATAGCCGATGTCTCGTCAAATTTTTCGCGATTTATCCTGCCAGAACGGCTCGCGTACGTCTTTTTTCAGAACCTTGCCATTCGGACTGCGAGGAAGTGCGTCGATAAAGACGACCTTCTTCGGCGTTTTGATTCCCCCCAACTTTGGGCGGCAATATGCAATGATTTCGTCCGCAGTTGCTTGGGCACCCTGATTGAGCTCGATCACCGCTGTGACTGCCTCGCCCCAGTCGGCGTCGGGGATACCGATAACGGCGCAGTCTTGAACCGCTGGGTGCGTCCAAATGACTTGTTCGACCTCGCTCGGGTAGACATTGAATCCCCCGCTGATGATCATGTCCTTCTTGCGGTCGGTAATATGAAGAAAGCCCTCGGAGTCCAGATAACCGACGTCACCGGTGTGCAGCCAGCCATCGATGATCGTCTCGGCGGTTTTGTCGGGTGCCTTGTAATAGCCAGCCATTAACAAGTCGCCGCGCACGCAGATCTCACCGGTCTCGCCAACGGGAAGGATCTTGCCGCTCTCGTCGAGCACTTCCACTCGCACAAAGGGTGCGGGGCGTCCGGCGGCCGACAAGCGCGCATCCTCGGCGATTTTTCCGTCACGGAAGTGTTCTTCGGGGCGCATGAACGCAATCGCCGAAGGTGCTTCGGCTTGGCCGTATCCTTGAAACATCACAGGACCAAATACTTCAATGGCACGGCGCAACTTCTCCGTCGACATGGGCGCTGCGCCATAAATAAAGTACTTCAACGATGAGAAGTCTCGCGTCTCGATTCCGGGCATCTCCAATAGGCGATAGATGACCGTGGGCGGGAGATACAACTCCGTGACGCGATGCTTCTCGATCAGGTCCACCAGGAGATGCAGGTCCATTCGGTTCATCACGACGATCGTACCCGCGCGTGCGGTGCACGGCAGGGTGAGCGTGCCAGCGGCATGTGTCATCGGCGCCGCGACAAGATTTACGATCGGCTCGTCGGACGCGTAGGGGGCTGCGAACATCTGGTGCAAGGCGCTCACCGACAAACTTCGGTGGGTGTTCATTGCCCCTTTGGGTGCACCTGTTGTTCCACCGGTTGGCATGACTCCGGCCAGGGAGTCCTGCTCGGGGATGTGGCCCGGAACTGAATCGGATGCACCTTCCGTGAGAGAAGAAAGCGTAATTGCGCCGGCTGTTGATGCCGCTTCGGGACTTTGACCCAACGAGATCACGGTATGCAATTTCGTAAGGCCCGGACGGATTCCTTCGACTAGCGGGAGGAACTGCTCGTGGCAGAACAGCACTTCGCAGTCGAATCCATCCAGCAGACGCTGGATCTCCTCCGGCGGATTGGCTGGATTGACCGGGACCCAAGCCATCCCTGCACGCCACATTCCAAGCACGCACCCCCAGGCCGTGGGGTCATTGCTCGCCAGTACCGCGCCCTTTGCTTCGCGCTCGAGACCGCGGCTCAGTAGAGCGTTGCCAACACGACAGGACAGCTCGCCAATCTCCTTGTAAGTGAAATTGCGATCATCCGCGATAAAGGCAATCTTATCCGGCGCCGTTCGCCATCCGCGATCGAAGAAATCAGTAATAGCCATACAAGTTCCTATCTCAAAACCCGATTCGATTGCCGCGATAAAGCAGCGAGTTCAGATATCCAAATTTCATGTTGAGCAGATGATTTTCGCCGTCCTCGATCCGCGCGGCCCGCGCGTCGCGGAAGAGCTTTTCGAGCGGGTACTCGCGGGTCAGACCGTATGCGCCGAAGAGTTGCAAGGCTTCATCGACTACCTCGAAGGCGAGGTCGGTGCAGGTGACTTTGGACCCGCCCGTGAAGTACGGATGCTTAGCCGGCGAAAGCAGCGTGTACTCGGTGGCGCGACGAGCCACGGCACGCATGGTTTCCACCTTTCGAGCCATCGTGCCGAGCCGGTACTGGACCATTTGATGGTCGGCGAGAAGCGCACCGCCCTGGCGCCGCTCGTGGATGTACTCGATTGCAAGCTCAAATGCTGCCCGGGCCATGCCCGTTGCCATCTGACCCATGCCAACGCCGGCTGTAGACCAGGTGCTTGCGTGACCACGCCAATATTCGTCCCCGGACGACACCGCATAGCGCAAGGGCACCTTGACGTTGTCAAAGTAAATTTCGCCTTGGGGCAAAGCCCGTTGTCCCAGCTTTTCGAGCGGCTTGCCTCGGCTTACCCCCGGGAGGTCCAAGGGCACAATGACTTCGATACCGTGTGGGTGACCGTCCTCGTCGAAGAACCCTTTGCCGTAATCGGCAACGATCGTCAAAATCGCAACTTGAGCGACCGAGCCATTGGAAACCCACGCGGAGCTTTGCCCGTTGATGACAATGTCACCGCCGGTGACCTTCGCCGTGAGGTTGCCCTTGTTGCCTTGCGGCGCGAGAGGGTGCCGCTCCCCCGGATAGAGCATTGTCCCGTCCGAGCCGCGATCCGGCTGGGTGGCGATCCAACACCCCAAGTTGTTCGCCGTCAACTCGATCAGTTCTTGGTTGGCGGCTCGCTTGGCCATCATGTTCGGGAACGCTGCAGCGGCTAGCGACACCGTAAGTCCTACGTCACCCCAACCAAATTCCTCAATGACGATAGCCTGAAGCCGGGCTAGCGTCTCGGGCGGAACGTCCCCGGCGTCGGTGTCGAAACTGATCCCCGATGAGGCGGCCGTCTTGATGAATTCCCAGTATGGCGAGCCGGGCGCAATCGCCTCCTCGGCACTGAGCTTGTCGATTGCGATCGCCGCCGGGCGCATCACGTCACGTGCAAATCTGTGCATGGCGTGCTGGACGGTTCTTTCCTCGTCGCTGAGCACTTCAAATCCCGTTAGTTCTATATACGGGAGTCCGGGCCGCACTGAAGCCGGTGTATCGCGTTCCGTCTGCTGAATCATTTTCGGCGTCTCCGTTTCGTTTCTTTACGGTGGTTTCTGCTACTTCGCGGCGGCGAGGTGCGCCGGGAGATCGCGTTCGTGCTCGACATCCTGCATTTGAGCCATTCTTTCAAGGCCCTCGCGAACGGCGGGAATATCGACGAGCTTCATGAATGCCGCGTTTTCGCTCGCAAACCCTGCAAACTGTGCGTCGACGGCGGATCCAAAGACGCTCTTGATGACTTCGTCCACCGCGGCGACCGAGCCGGCAGGGCGCTTTGCAACATCATGGGCGAGCGTATTCACATAGGCGTTCAGGTCATCGCGCGCAAGCGAGCGGTTCACAAAGCCGTAGGCTGCGGCTTCGTCACCCGTGAAATCGCGAGACGACAAAATCACCTCGCGGGCGCGAGCGGGACCGATCAGCATCGCAAGCCGGGTAGTACCGCCGCCGGCCGGCAGGATTCCGCCGCTGGCCTCAGGCAAGCAGAATTTGCTTTTTGGCGTGCTGAACCGCATGTCCAACGCGAGAAGAAATTCGAGGCCAGCGCCGCGGCAAATTCCGTCAACCACGCCAATAGTCACTTGAGGCAGGATCTGCCATGCTGTTGCGAGCGCCTGCATCACGTTGATGTCGTCATAGCGGCTGCGCGGTGCAGTCGGATCGTTCGACAGCCGAAGCAGATCGTTCAGATCGAAGTGAGCGACAAAGAATTCGGGGTTGGCACTGCCGAAGACGACGACTGCGGTCTCACGGTCAAAGGCCAGTGATCCAGCGAGATCGAACAACTCGCCGATCATCTGAGCGTTGATGAGATTCAACGGCGGATTGTTGAAGTCGACGAAGAGAGTCCGGCCGTCGCGCCGAATGTTAAGTGTCTGGTAGGTCATAGTCTCCTCCGGGGTGGGATGCGGACGACTCAGGAGCCGAGAATGGTGATTGCAGCGGCGGCCTCTTCACCGGCGTAGAGCCCGCCGCCGTTTTCTGCGAGTGCAATGCGGGCGCCGGCGACCTGGCGCGCTCCACAATTGCCGCGAAGCTGCTGCACGAGCTCGTAAATCTGCGCGAGGCCCGAGGCACCCATGGGATGTCCCTTGGACTCGAGGCCGCCGGACGGGTTGATGGGCATGCGGCCGCCCAGCTTGGACGCGCCGGACTCCACGAACCGGCCACCGGAACCGATCTCACAAAATCCAAGCAATTCCGATTGCAAGAGTTCGCCGAAGGACGATGCGTCGTGGACTTCCGCTACGGAAATGTCCTGTGGCCCGACGCCCGCTTGTTCATAGGCAGCTTGCGCGGCCAGGCGGGTGACGGAACGGTCCCATGCGGATAACGGACGCACGGTCCCGCTTTGCAGAACGGCCGCAAGGATGCGAATTGGTCGGCTACCGTCGAGACGTTTCAAACCCGCTGCGTTGCACACGACGACTGCCGAGGCTCCGTCCGTAAGCGGTGCACACATTGGAACGGTGAGCGGGCCCGACACCGGGCGTGCAGCGAGGATTTCCTCTACAGACATCTCGGCGCGGAAGTGCGCGAGCGGGTTGTGTACGGCATGCTCGTGGTTCTTCGAGGCGATCAGAGCCAGTTGTTCCCGAGTCGTACCGAACGCGTTCATATGCGCTCTCGCAAGCGCCGCATAGATGTCCATAAACAGGCTATGAGGCTTCCCGTCATCCGGAAGCGCACCACCGAGTTCCTCGAGCACGGCACGGACGCCTTGCCGATCGTTGACGTCGACACCGCCGTCAAAGACTCCGAGTGCTTTCGTCTTGTCGCCGATGCTGAGCTTTTCGGCGCCAACCGCCAAGACAATGTCGGCGGCGCCAGAGCGCACATGCATGATGGCTTGATGTAATGCCGTGGCCCCCGTCGCACACGCGTTCTCGACATTGACGATCGGGATACGTTCGAAGCCCATCGACCGAAGCGCCATCTGACCGGCCACTACGACTTGACCCTCCAGGACGTCTTGGCAGGTATTGCCGAAGTATGCGGCTTCGATGGCGGCAGGATTGACGCCGGCATCGGTGAGAGCGTCGAGGACCGCGGCCCGCGTCAGTTCCTTGACCGACACGTCCGGCCTAACACCGAATTCGGTCATGCCGACGCCGGCGACCCAAACGGGCAGGTGGGTCATGCCACTGTCTCCTCGGTCACGCGAGCCAGGCCGTAGGCTTCCAACGCCCCCATAAGCTCGCGATGTCCCAGCAGTTGTGCCGGGGAGCGGAAGCCGACTCCGCTGAAGGTATTGCCGATCAATCGCATTGCCGCGTAGGCTTGCAACAAGCCGGTGATCTGATAGCCGGAGGTGCCGTGAATGACGGTGCGCGCCGTGACGTTGTTGCCCCGACCGATACACCAGTCAATAGAACGATGTACCTGCCGGTTTTCTCGGGGAGGAGTGTTCGGCGTCATACTGGCCGCAACACGATCCAGCACGGGGTGCAATTTGTCCTCGGGTAGCCACTGGAACAGGACCTTGAACATGCGCTCCGCGGCTCGAACGCGCTGAGGAATGTCGCCCTTGTCGTTGCGCATCGCGACGAACATGCGACAGTTGCGCACCCGTCGATCGTCGCGGAAGAACACGGGCAATGCGGTGCCGCCCCACTGAAGACCGGGCACGACGTATGCAGTGCCCGGTACGACCATGTCCTGCTGCACGATTCCGTCGTACTTCTTCAGGACGTTGTCTTGCAGATAGTACGAGTCGGTACGAATCACGTCGAACATCGATTGGCTCGACCCAACCGTCGGGATGGCGCTGACGTATTCGCCGAGCTCAAGGGTGTCGATTCCAGGTGTTTCCAACACGATGCGGGCAGCGATGTCGTGCACTGCGTACTGCATCGATACCGCAGTGGAGACAACCAGTCCGGCCGCGGCAAATTTCGGACCCCAGTGGTCCAGCAGTTGCAGATGGTGTTGCTGTTCGCCAGCGGTATCGAGATAGTGGCAACCGGCACGTAGCGACGCCTCGAGGACAGCGGGGCCATATCGCAGGAAGGGGCCGACCATATTGCAGACGACTTTTCGGCCTTTGAAAAGCGCTACTAGCGATTCGACAGAGCCGTCGACTTCGGCAATCTCGTAGTCGGCAGTCTCGATCCCGGGAACGGAATCCATGACTTCCTTGAGCTTGGCCTTGTTCCGCCCCGCGGCGACAAAGGGAATGCTGTACTCACGCAAGTACTCAGCCACCAGCCGTCCGGTATAACCACTGGCGCCATAGATGACGACAGGACGCAATTCGCTCATCGTCTCCTCCTATTTAATAGTTTGGTTACTGTTGGTGATGACTGAATGTACGGGGGGGCGGACATCGCGCGCTTGCACATGAGCGCATACGACTTGTCGATTTGTGCAGCACGTGCTTGGGTCGGGGTTTTCACGTGCTTGACGCCGCGCCGTCTTGTCCACAGGATCGGTAATTGTCTTACTGGTAATTTCACGATGGAGAGGGACCCCATGGCAGCTGTTACCTGGTCGACCCACGGGTTGCCTCAAAGGCTTGTGCAGGATGCGTTCGCTAGCAAGCTTTCCGATCTGCATGTGACATGGGCGTTATCGATTCCAGAGCCGCGAGGTTTTGACGCATCGGTGCGATACCGGAAACTGGATCGGCTAACAATCGGGGAATTGAACAGCGGCCCACTCGCAGGGCAACGCATGGCAGTAAATCAAGCGCCGTTGCTGGGTGTACTGGTGAACCTTAGCGGCCAATTGAAATGTCGGTACGAAGGTAGACGTGAAGTCGTGTTGCCGCCCAATCATCTGTTGATTTGGGATAGCGAATTAGGGTTCGACTTTGACGTCGAGGAGGCGCATCGGGAGGTTTACTTGCTCCTGCCCCGTGAGCGAGTTCCGTCGATGGTCGCGAGGGCGGCAGCGAATCTGCGCGGCGCAGTGCCTGCGGCCCCCGGTTCCGGACTTCCGGCTGTAGCCGCAGAGCAACTTCGCGCCATCTCTCAGGAATTGGATCGACTGTCCGACGGTGCCCTGGCGCTTGCGTGCCAGTCGTTCTTCGACTTGCTCGACGCGTCCCTCACGGTCGACGCCGATCGCCCGTCGTCAAAGGCGTCGCTGCTAAATTCCATCCGACAGTACATTGAGGACAACCTGGATGACCCAGAGTTGTGCGCTGCTTCAATTGCAACGGCGCATCGGATTTCAGTGCGCACGCTTCACATCGCTTTCGCGGGCACGGGTACGACGGTTGGCCGATGGATTCGCGACAGACGGTTAAAGGTCTGTTACCGCGAGCTTTGTGCCGCGGCTGGAACAAAGACCGTGACCGATGTTGCCTATCGGTGGGGGTTTAACGACGCGGCTCACTTTAGCCGCACGTTCAAGCAAGCATTTGGCGTTAGCCCGAGAAGTCTGAGGGTGAGTTCGCCCGTTTCAACTTGCGACGAGTGCTGAGTCGCCTCGTTTGAAGAATGTGCGGTGCCGAAGCCTCGGTTAGAGAGCGAGGTCCAGCGTCTCGGGACACAGTGCTTTCTGGCCTTCGAGCGAAGTGATTCGGTAGCCGTTGCACCTCAGTCTTCGTTGGCGTCGCTCAGCAGCATCTGTTCCATGAAAAGGCGCCGCTCTTCCTTTTGTTTGCCGGTCCCCTGATTGGATAGAAGCGACTCGGCTAATTCGTAACTGTAGAGCGCGAACGCGCGCTTGCGTGATTCGGCGATGTCGAAGCCAAGTGCACTGAAGCATTGGGCAATATACGACAACCGTTTTCCATCCACTTCATCTACGAATCGGCGGGCCATTTCGTCCCGCCTTGCCCAGCCCCGGATCGCAAGCTCCGTCGCCGCGGCAGCCTGCGCCGCTTCGCCGTGAAACGGCAGCGCGAGCAAATCGCGCAGCAGTTGCCGCGCCTTAACGTTGCGCTTTTCAAAGCGATCGATGATTTGCTCCGTCGCCGTATCGCGCCACCATGTCAGCAAGTGACTCAAGAGATCGTCTCGATCCTTGAAATGCCAGTAGAAGCTGCCTCGTGTGACGCCGAGATTCTTCGACAAAACCTCAACGCGAACAGCATCCACGCTCTTGTCAACCAGGACATCCGCAGCTGCGCGAATCCAGTCGTCCGGGGTGAGCTGGGGTTTGCTCGATGAGTCCATCGCAGGTGGGGGGGAAGAGCGTGGCATCTGGGCTTCGGATAACGAAAAGGGGCATTCTACCTTAGTCGAGCATGCATATGTGTATGGATGAGGGAATCATCGTTAACGCTAGTTCTCGAGACGCCATATCGGATTGACAACTGGCAATCCACGCTCTACGATCCGTTCCATACACATACGTATGTGTATGGAACGGACGAGGAGAGCAAAGAATGGGCGAGTTGGCGGGCGTCGGCAAGACGCTAGTGGCGGCGGATCATCGGACGAACTATCACGAGCTCGGGCGGGGCAAACCACTGTTCTTGCTGCACGGCTCCGGTCCCGGGGTGTCCGGCTGGACCAACTGGAAGGGCGTGATGAACGAGCTCGGCGAACATTTTCATGTGATCGTGCCGGACATTGCCGGTTTCGGCTTCACCGAGTTCAAGGAAGGAAGTAAGTACGACATCAAGCTTTGGGTGCGGCATCTCACGGGGATCATGGACGCACTCGCGATCGAAAAGGCCTCTTTCGTGGGTAATTCGTTCGGCGGCGCATTGGCTATGGGTCTCGCCCTTTTCGACAAGCAACGCGTTGACCGGCTGGTGTTGCTCGGCACCCCTGCAGGCGAATTCGAACAGACCCCCGGCCTGAGGTCGGCATGGACGTATGAACCGTCGCTCGAGAACATGGAGCAGACGATGCGCTTGTTCCCTTATGACCAGTCGATCATCACCGATGAGATGGTCCGGACGCGTTATGAGGCCAGCGCTCGTCCTGGTGCGCAAGACGCTTTGCGTAAGCTGATTCCGAGGCCGAATGACGACGGGCCGACGATCGTCAAGGGATTTCCCGCGTCCGCCGTTGCCGGCATCGAAGCGCCGACGCTCGTGCTGCACGGGCGCGAGGACAGAGTCGTGCCGCCTGCTTGCGGTGCGTTGCTCGCTCAGCACATTCCCAACGCCGATCTGTACCAGTTCGCCAAGTGCGGCCACTGGGTGCAAACGGAGCGCCGAGACGATTTCCTCCGGCTCGTCACGGATTTCGTTGGACAGCCATCATGAGCCGCAACAGCGTGGAGCGTGTGCTGCATCAGCTGTGTATCGATCGCGGCGCTAAACAGCGGTTCAAAGAGGGCGCGGAGCAGTTCCTCGAGCGCTTGCCGCTGACTGATGCCGAGCGCGCGATGATCTTGTCGTTCGACGTGAAAGGCCTTCAGCGATACGGCGTGAACAGCATGTTGACCATGGGTTTTTGGCAGGAGCTCTCGCCGAATCGCGACATGAGGGCCTATCTGTCGCGTCTGCGTGATGTGATGGACGGGGAAGCGGTATTTGCAGCGGCACTGAAGGGGTAGATCAACTATGGGAAAAATCGTAGGAGCGTTTCTGGTTCCGCATGATCCCGTCATGTATGTGGCGCCGGAGGCGCCGGCGAAGCAGCAGCGCGATGCGGTCTGGCAGGCCTATGCGGCGTGCGCGCAGCGCCTGCAAGAGCTAGCGCCGACCACCGTAATCATCATCGGCTGCGATCACTACATCTTGTTCGGTCCGCAGTGTCTGCCGAGCTACCTGATAGCGACCGGAGACGTCGACGGCCCCATCGATCAGCTACCCGGACTCAAGCGCGCTGCGTTCAGCAATAACGAGGTGCTGGCGACACATATCGCTACGTACGGACGTGAAAACGGATTCGATTGGGCGGTGGCGCGCGCGTTCACGGTCGACCATTCGGTGGCGATTCCTCAGCAGCTTGTCGTTGATCCGTTGCGCACGATGGGCGCCGATGTCAAAACCATTCCGGTCTATCTGGCGTGCGGCGTCGATCCGTACATCACATTACGGCGATCGGCGGAGCTGGGCGAACAGATCAGGCGCGCCGTGGAGGCCTTCCCAATCGATGAGCGCGTCGTCGTAATCGGCAGCGGTGGAATAAGTCACTGGGTAGGCTCTGCCCAAATGGGGCGAGTGAATGCCGTGTTCGATCGCGAAATCATCGGGTACGCCGAGGCAGGCGATCTCGATGCGCTATGCGCGTTGTCGGACGAGTACATCCTCGAGCACGGCGGTGAGGGTGGAATGGAAATCCGCAATTGGGCCTGCGCCATGGGAGCGCTCGAAGGCTCCCGCGGAGAAACGATTGCCTACGAGGCAGTGCCGGAGTGGGTGACCGGGCTGGGTTTCGTACAGCTGCATCCGCAGTGAAGCGAGAAGGACTCCTGAGATGAGCAAAAAGATTTTCTTGATCAAACGAGACCAGCTGCAACCAGGACAGGTGTGCAAGGTTGAGCAGTCGAGCTGCCCGCTTGCGGTCTACAACGTCGACGGTGTTTTCTATGCGACGTCCGATATGTGCACGCATGCGACCGCTTCGCTTTCGGAAGGCGAAATTGTAGACGGCGACCTGATCGCCTGCCCGCTCCACGATGGGCAATTTCATATTCCGACCGGGCAAGCGATGGCGTTCCCATGCACGGTGGATCTGCGGACTTACAAGGTGATCGAGGAAGGCGACGATATTTACGCCGACCTTGAGCAGGAAGCGGACGCGGCGGCGTCGGCAATCTGAGGAGCGAAGAAATGACACACGAGTGCACTGGAAGCTGCGAGCGGCTGCGCAAGGATCCGGCTAGCGAGCCGCTTGCCGGCCTCGACCGGCTGATCGATCTCGACGCCGGGCGCCTGTCGCGCAGGGTCTATTGGGATCAGCGCATCTACGAGCAGGAACTCGAGAAGATCTTTGCCCGGAGTTGGCTGTTTCTCGCGCATGAGTCACAGATTCCCAAGGCCGGCGATTATCTAACGACCTATATGGCCGAAGACAACGTCATCGTCGTTCGCCAGAAGGACGGATCCATAAAAGCGTTCCTCAACACCTGTCCGCATCGTGGCAACAAGCTGAACTTCACGGACGCCGGTAACGCACGCAGTTTTGTCTGCAACTATCACGGCTGGGCTTTCGGCATCGACGGTGCGCTGCGCGGCATGGCCGGCCAGGAATTGTTCGACGAAAGTGGAATGAATCGTGCCGAGCACGGCCTGCACCCCGTCGCTCAGGTCGCAACCTACAAGGGCTTGGTATTCGGCAATATGGATCCGGATGCGCCCTCGTTGAACGAATACCTTGGCGATTTCCGGTATTACCTCGATGTGATCCTCGATATGGACGGGGAGGGCACCGAGTTTGTCGGCGGCTGCGTCAAGTCGGTGATCAACTGCAATTGGAAGATTCCGACGGAAAACTTCATCGGCGATATCTACCACGCGCTCTGGACGCACGACTCGGCGGCACGCGCAATGCTGGGCGGACCGGTCGCGGAAGTTTATAAGGATCCCGACTCGTACCATGTGAACTTCAACGGCCACGGCTGGGAGTTCAATCTCGACATCATCGGCAACGCGGCTACGTTGGGCGAAAAGGAAATTCGCAAATATCTGTATGGCATTCAACCGAAAGTTGCAGAGCGACTTGGCGAGTTTCGCTCCAAGATGATCGGTTCGATTTCGTCAGTCAGCGTCTTTCCGAACCTGTCGTTCCTGCCGGGGCAGAACACTTTCCGCGTTTGGCATCCGCGAGGACCGGGCAAGATCGAACTGCATACGTGGACCATCGTCAACAAGAGCGCGCCGCAGGAGATCAAGGACAAGTGGCTTAAGGGGACGATGATGACGTTCTCGCCGACGGGTGTGTTTGAGATGGACGACGGCGAAAATTTTGAGTTTTCGACGCGTACCAATGCGGGCTTCGTCACGCGGCAACAGGATTTGTACATGGGGCTTGGTCGCGGCAGTCGTCTCGAGGACAGCGACTTGCCTGGCAATGTTTACCGGAATCAGGTCAACGAGGCCAACCACCGTGCGTTCTATCGGCGCTGGCTCGATCTAATGCAGGCCCGCTCGTGGAGTGAAGTGCCGAAGCGCGACTCGGCGAGGCTTGATGAGAGTGCATTTGTCCACGGGCAGGCAGCAAAGGAGGTCGCATGAGTGCGGTACCTACGCTCGTATCCGTCGGCCCGGCGGATGGCACGGTGGATCGGGAGGTTGCCCATCGCATCGAGCAGTTCCTCTTCCGTGAGGCACGGCTGCTCGATACGGAGGCATGGGACGACTGGCTCTCGCTCATGACAGAGGATATCCATTATTGGATGCCTGCCATCGAGAACCGCAGGCGCGCAGACAAACTCGGCGCGTATGCCCCGGGTCGCGCCGCTTACTTCGACGACAACCACTTCGATCTGGCGCGCCGCATTGCAAGGTTCAAGCAACCGTCGGCATGGGCCGAGGATCCGCCAACCCGGCATGTGCATGTGATCAGCAATGTGGAGGCGTTGCCCGGTTCTCGGCCTGGCGAGTATGTGGTCCATTCCGTCTTTGTCAATTACCGCAGCCGCGGCGAGGCGGACAACGACCTGCTACTCGGCAGACGCGAGGATCTACTCCGCGAATTCGACGGCAGCTTCAAGATCGCGAGCCGCAAGATCGTCATCACGCAATCACTGCTGATGTCCAAGAACCTTAATACGTTCCTTTGACCATGGGCTGGCTAGACAACGATGTAGCGCTGATTACGGGCGCCAATTCCGGGATCGGGCTCGCCGTGCTGCGGCGTTTCCTCCAGGAGGGCGCGAAGGGCGTCGGGGCGTTGGTGCGGAGTGCTCAAGGCGCGGATGCCTTGCGTCAGGAGTTCGGCAACCGCGTTGCGGTGACTGTTGGTGACGTTCGCTCCGCCACGGCCAATGAAGAGGCTGTCGCTGCGACGCTGAGCGCATTCGGCAAACTCGATACGTTGGTTGGCAATGCGGGCGTTTGGGACTACTTCGCATCGCTGCGGAAGTTTGCCGACGGACAGCAGCTCGCCGACACTTTCCGCGAAGTGTTCGAGGTCAACGTAATGGGGTATTTGCTTGCCGCGCACGCGGCGGCGCCAGTATTGCGTGAGACGAGGGGCAGCATGATCTTTACGCTCTCCAACTCGAGTTTTTATGCGGGTGGTGGCGGTCCCGTCTATGTGGCTTCGAAGCACGCTTGCGTCGGGATGATTCGGCAACTCGCCTATGAACTCGCGCCGGACGTTCGCGTGAACGGCGTGGCCCCGGGCGGCACCGCGACCCCGCTCAAAGGCCCGGAGTCACTAGGCAAGCATGACGCGCGGCTATCCGAGATCCCTGGATTCTCGGATGCCGTGGCGGACGCCGTACCGCTCGGCTTTATGGCCCAACCGGAAGACCACACGGGACATTACGTGCTGCTCGCCTCGCACACCAATTCATGCGCGACGACGGCGAACATCATTCAAAGCGATGGCGGGTGGGAGGTGCGCGGGCGTCCCCCGCGCAAAGCATGACGGATATGGGAGGCGTGACGAAGATGGACGGTGCGACAAACCGCGGCTGCCTGGACGAGCTGTTCGCTGCCGGTCGGTTGCCGTTAATGGCGGCGCCAATGTTTCTGGTTTCCGGACCGGAGCTTGCGATCGCCTGTGCAACAGCCGGCATTGTCGGTAGCTTCCCCGCCCCGAATGCTCGCAATGTCGATCTCCTGGAGGCATGGCTCGCGCAGGTGACATCCGCTTTGCGCGATATGCCGGGCGCTTCCCCCTGGGCGCTCAATATGATCGTGCATAGCACCTACGATCGCTTCGAGCGTGAGTTGGCACTGGTCATGAAATATCGGCCCCGCATCGTTTCTACCGCGCTCGGCAGCCCTGCACGCGTGCGCGAGCATGTGCATAGCTACGGCGGCATCGTGATGGCGGATGTTGTCACGCCCACGCTGGCGCGCAAGGCCGTCGATGCAGGCGTCGATGCGTTGATTCTTGTTACCCATGGCGCGGGCGGGCACACGGGTTATTACAACCCTTTCGCGTTCGTCGCCGAGGTCCGCCAATTCTGGAGCGGACCACTTGGGCTCGCTGGATGCATTACGAGCGGACGCGATATCCGCGCCGCCCAATTGATCGGCGCCGACTTCGTCGTGGCCGGCACACGCTTCATCGCGACTCGCGAAAGCATGGCGTCGGCCGAGTATCGCGATCTGGTGGTCAGTAGCCGGATTGAGGATTTAGTTGAGTCGAAAGCCGTGTCTGGTGTTCTTGCCAATTGGCTCAAACCCACGCTGCATGCGGCCGGCATCGATGCGTCTCTGGATAGTGAAGGCAAACGGATCGATTTTTCGGGCGACATCAGTGCCGGGAAAAAGGCGTGGAAGGACGTGTGGTCGGCGGGACAAGGGCTAGGCGCAATCGAGCGCTTGAGCAGTGTCGCTGAGTTGGTAAGGCAGCTCGAATGCGAATACCTCGAAATGCTGACAACTGAACGGGAACAGACCGGTGCACTGTTGGGCCGCTGGCGAGGGGCATCCGCGTGACACGCGTCGGTCCATCAATATTACGAGGAGAGAGGCATGAAGCCAGGCATTGAGGGAGCAGCCGAAGCATTGTGGCAGGCGCGCTCCGAACGGAAGACTATCGCTCGCGTGTCGGAAACCTTCGACATTCAAACGGTGCAGGATGCCTACGCGATCGCCGCGGTCAACGTCAACCGCGCCCTTGCGGCGGGCGCACGAGTCTGTGGAAAAAAGATTGGCTTGACATCGAAAGCTGTGCAACAGCAGCTTGGGGTCGATCAGCCCGACTACGGCGTACTGTTCGCGGACATGGAGTATTTGAGCGGTGCTGAACTGCCGGCGCAAAAGCTGATTCAGCCAAAGGCCGAAGGGGAGATCGCGTTCGTTGTTGGTCGCGATCTCGATGCCCCGGACTTGAGCTGGGGGCATTTTCTCATCGGTTTGGAATACGCGTTGCCGGCGATCGAGGTTGTTGACAGTGCGATCGACGATTGGAAGATTACGCTTGTCGATACCGTCGCTGACAATGCGTCGTGCGGGCTCTACGTTCTCGGCCTCGAGCCGCGCCGTATAGGCGACCTCTCGCTGGCCGGATGCGGGATGGACTTCAGGAAGAACGGGACGACTGTCTCCGTCGGGTCAGGGGTGGCTTGCCTCGGAAATCCGCTGAGCGCGACGTACTGGCTTGCCAAAAAGATGGCTGAACTCGGCCAACCCCTGCGCGCCGGTGACGTCGTGATGTCGGGCGCGCTCGGGCCGATGGTGCCGGTGACGAGGGGCGATCGCGTCGACGTTGAGATCAGCGGCCTGGGCCGCGTGAGCTGCGCGCTGGAGTGACGTGATGAACTCGGCGCATGATGTACCCGACGGGCTTGGCCGGAATCAGGCGTCAGCGAGGCTTGCTTTGGCAACGCCCGATATCGAACGCATTGACGCTCCGGACGGCAGCTTCATTCTGCGTTCGCGCATGCCGCCAAGGCCGCACGCTCGGTGCATCGGCAGCTGGCTTGAATACTGGAGCCGCACCACGCCTGGCCAGGTGTTCCTAGCGGAGCGTACTGACGACGGCGCGGGTTGGCGCCGTTTGACGTATGCGCAAGTGCGTGCAGAGGTGGGCGCGATCGCCCAAGGCCTGCTCGATATCGGCCCGGCATCGGGGAGGCCCATTGTCGTTCTCTCGGATAACAGCATAGATGCTGCGCTTGTGGCGCTGGCCGCGATGCATATCGGCTTGCCGGTGTCGTTCATATCGGCAGCCTATTCGAGGGCAGCGCACGATTTCAGCAAATTGAACGCGCTTCTGAACGTGCTGGATCCGGGTCTGATGTATGCCGACGACGGAGAAGTTTATGGCAAGGCCATGCAGGCTAGCGGCAGGCAATGCCAGCTCGTGTATTCGCGGAATGTACCGGACGGCGGGATCGATCTCGGCTGGCTACGCAAGACGCGGGAAACGGCAGCCATCATGGAGGCTCACGCACGCGTCACGCCGGATACGCACGCGAAATACCTGCTGACGTCAGGCTCGACTGGCATCCCGAAAGCTGTAATCAATACGCACGGAATGCTTTGTGCAAACCAGGAGGCGATCGCTCAGGTTTGGCCGTTTGTCGACTCCGCCGCACCGATCGTCGTGGATTGGCTGCCTTGGAGCCATACATTTGGCGGCAACCACAACTTCAACATGATCCTGCGCAATGGCGGCTCCCTCTATATCGATGATGGGCGGCCCGTGCCTGGGTCGATCGAAAAATCGGTGCGTAATTTAATCGAACTGTCGCCGACGCTCTATTTCAACGTGCCGCGCGGATTCGATATGTTGCTGCCCCATCTCGAGCAAAACGACACGTTTGCACGGCATTTCTTCAAGAATATGCGGGCGATCTTTTTCGCTGGCGCTGCGTTGCCAAAGCCGCTATGGGATCGCCTGAAATCGGCCGCTGAACGCCATCGTGATGCGCCGCCACTGTTCAGTTCGGCGTGGGGCTCGACGGAAACTTCACCGGTCATCACCAGCCTGCACTTCCATTATCCCGAGCCCGGCAATCTCGGTGTGCCGGTTCCGGGCGCAGAAATCAAGTTCGTACCGAACGGTGACAAGCTCGAAATGCGAGTGCGCGGCCAACACGTTTTCCGCGGCTACCTCCATGCGCGGGAGCTAACAGACAAGGCATTCGATGAGGAAGGGTTTTATTTGATAGGAGATGCAGGGCGCTTGGCCAATCCCGCAGATCCGAACGCTGGCGTTCTGTTTGACGGACGAATCTCGGAAGATTTCAAGCTGACCACGGGGAGCTGGGTATCGGTCGGCACGTTGCGCCTACGTGCCGTTGCCGCCCTGATGCCGTACGCGCAGGACGTTGTTGTGGCCGGACATGATCGCGATGAAGTTGGCCTGCTCGTTTTTCCATCACCAGCGTTGCACACGTTGGTCGGAGACGACGCGCGTGCGATGACAGGCGAGCAATTGGCGGCCAATGCAGAGGTCCGAAGAAGGATTGCAATCGCGCTCTCCTCGCTCAACGAAGGTCATGGCTCTGCTAGCCGAGTCGCACGCGCAATCATCATCGGCTGTCCGCCGAACCAGGAGAGGGGCGAGATTACGGACAAGGGATACATCAATCAACGGAGAGTGTTGACGTTGCGCGCGCACGAGGTCGAGCGATTATTTGGCGGGGGCGCCTCGGTCATCTTTCCCGCCACCAACACTCATTGAACGCACTAGCGAAGGACGAGCAATGGCAAAGAAACTGAAGGCTGCGATCATCGGATCCGGAAATATCGGCACCGACTTGATGATCAAGATTATGCGACATGGCGAGCATCTCGAGATGGGGGCGGTGGTCGGCATCGACCGTGCATCTGACGGGCTCGCACGTGCTTCGCGCTTGGGCGTAGCCACGACATACGAGGGCGTCGAAGGGCTCACTCGTCTGCCGGTGTTTGACGAAATCGATATTGTATTCGATGCGACGAGCGCCGCCGCGCATGTGAAGAACGACGCGTTCTTACGTCGGCTCAAGCCTGGCGTCCGAATGATCGACTTGACGCCGGCAGCGATTGGTCCGT
>CAYPWK010000021.1:0-27963 GCA_964414365.1 uncultured Burkholderia sp. | reverse complement strand
CGGCTTCCAGATATGCGTCGGAGAACGATCGACAAGCGTGACGATCGCGCGCTGCGCCGCTGCGCGCTTACGGCCGCCATAGCGATCGCCCAGGCGCGTCGCCAGCTCGAGTCCCCCCGCCCCACCCCCTACAACGATAAAACGATGCATGCTGATTCTCCGTATTTGCCGTTGCTGATTCTTTTTGCAGGCGCACGACGCGATGCGGATCGCCAAGTGCTCAGGGTTGTGGCATAGATCAGTGCGCCTCTTCCCAATTGGCCCCGACGCCCACTTCCGCCACGAGCGGCACCTTGAGCTCGGCGACGCCGCACATCAGCTGAGGCAGCTTCTCGCGAACGGTCGGTAGCTCGTCTTCGGGCACTTCGAGCACCAGCTCGTCGTGAACTTGCATGATCATGAGACTCGCCGCGTTTTCGCGTTCGAGCCAGTCCTGCACCGCGATCATCGACATTTTGATGAGATCGGCAGCCGTGCCCTGCATCGGGGCATTGATCGCAGCGCGCTCGGCCGCCTGTCGGCGCGGGCCGCTGCCGCCGTTGATCTCCGGCAGCCATAGGCGGCGGCCGAATACCGTTTCGACGAAACCCTTATTTTTAGCGCTCATGCGCGTGTCGTCCATGTACCGCGCGACACCGGGATAACGGGCAAAGTAACGGTCGATGTAAAGCTTCGCCGCATCGCGCGTGATGCCGAGATTCGACGCGAGACCGAACGAGCTCATCCCGTAGATCAGGCCGAAGTTGATGACCTTCGCGATGCGGCGCTGGTCGTCCGTCACCTCGAGCGGCGTCACACCGAAGACCTCGGACGCCGTTGCGCGGTGAATATCCTCGCCGTTCGCGAACGAGCGCAACAGCGACTCGTCGCCAGAGATATGCGCCATGATCCGCAGTTCGATCTGCGAGTAGTCGGCAGAGACGATCTTGCGGCCCTCGGGCGCGATGAACGCTTCGCGAATGCGGCGACCTTCCGACGTCCGCACAGGGATGTTCTGCAGATTGGGTTCATTGGAGGCAAGCCGGCCCGTTACCGCGACAGCCTGTGCGTAGGTCGTATGGACGCGTCCCGTGCGCGCGTTGACCATACGCGGAAGCTTGTCCGTATACGTCGACTTCAGCTTCGACAACGCGCGATGCTCGAGCAGCAGCTTCGGCAGCGGATAGTCTTCGGCAAGCTTTTGCAGCACCTCTTCATCCGTCGACGGTACCCCGCTCGGCGTCTTCTTGATGACCGGAAGTTTCAGTCGATCGAAAAAGATCTGCCCGATCTGCTTCGGCGAGCCGAGGTTGAACTCGCCGCCCGCGAGCGTGTAGGCCTCGGCTTCGAGCTCGATGACGCGCTTGGCGATCTCGCTGCTTTGGCGGCGCAACCGCTCGCTGTCGATCAGCACGCCGTTGCGCTCCATCTTGCGCAGCACGCGCGAAGTCGGCATCTCGATATTCCGATAGACGCGCAAGAGGCCCGGCTCGCATTCGATCCGCGGATAGAGCGCCGTGTGCAGCTGGAATGTGACGTCCGCATCCTCGGCTGCATACTCGGCAGCGATCGCGAGCGGCACCTCGTCGAAACAGAGCTGCTGCGCGCCCTTGCCGCACACATCCTCGTACTTGACCGTCTCCACCCCGAGGTGGCGCATCGCAAGGCTATCCATGTCATGCGAGCGGTGCGACTCGAGTACATACGATTCGAGCAGCGTGTCGTGTTCGACGCCCTCGAGCGCGATGCCGTAGTTGAGCAGCACCTGCTCGTCGTACTTGAGGTGCTGCCCCAGCTTCTTCTTGTCCGGATTCTCGAGCCATGGCTTCAGCCTCGCCAGCACTTCATCGCGCGGCAGTTGCTGAGGGTGGTCCGGGCCACGGTGCGCCACCGGTATGTATGCCGCGCAATCGGCTTCGACCGCAAGTGAGAGGCCGACAATCTCGGCGACCATCGGATCGAGCGAGGTCGTCTCGGTGTCGAACGACGTGATGGGCGCGGCGTCGATCGCCGCGAGCCATTTGTCGAATTGCTCCCATGTCTGCACGGTTTCGTAGCGGCGCGGCGCCTCGACTTTCGGCGCCGGCGCGATCGCCAGCACCTCGGCTGCGGCCGGCTCGCTCTCCTGCTCCTCTTCGACGCGCTCGATGAGCGTTTCGACTTCGCGCAGCCAGGTGCGGAAGCCATAGCGCATGAAGAGCTCGCGCAGATCGAGTGGCGATTCGGGCCGCGTCGCCAAACTCTCTTCGATCGAGACGACATGGCTCGTCAGGTCGCAGGCGCGCTCGACCGTGACGAGCTTCTTCCCGAGCGGCAGAAAATCGAGCACGCGGCGCAGGTTTTCGCCGACCGCGCCTTTGATCTCCGCGGCGTTCGCGATGACGCCCTCGAGCGTCTCGTATTGCGAGAGCCACTTCACCGCCGTCTTCGGACCGCACTTGTCGACGCCGGGCACATTATCGACGGTATCGCCGATGAGCGACAGGTAATCGACAATGCGCTCAGGCGGCACGCCAAACTTCGCGATTACCGCGTCGCGGTCCAGCTTCTCGTTCGTCATCGTGTTGACGAGCGTGACATTCGGGCTCACGAGTTGCGCGAGGTCCTTGTCGCCCGTCGAGATGAGGACGTTCATCCCCTCACGTTCGGCCTCCGCGGCAAGCGTGCCGATGACATCATCGGCCTCGACGCCGTCCACCATGAGCAGCGGCCAGCCGAGCGCGCGCACAGCGAAATGGATCGGCTCAACCTGCTTCGCCAGTTCCTCGGGCATTGGCGGGCGATGGGCCTTGTACTCGGGGTACCATTCGTCACGAAACGTCTTGCCCTTGGCGTCGAACACGCACGCGCTATACTCTGCCGTGACATCCTTGCGCATGCGCCGCAGCATGTTGACGATTCCATAAAGCGCACCCGTCGGTTCCCCGTCGGGACCGCGCAAGTCAGGCATCGCGTGGTAGGCCCGATAGAGATAGCTTGATCCGTCGACCAATACGAGGGTCTTACCTTTTAGGTTTCGTTCCAAAAGCATTATGAACAAGATTAGAAAAGTGATTCCGAGTCTGCGATCGCTCGCAGATCAAGAACGCGCAACGGCCAAGAAGGCCCGCGCGTCATGGCAGATGTTCACGATTATGGCAGAGTTCATCGAGGCGACCGAGTACCTCTCGGAGATCCGCCCGGCCGTCAGCATCTACGGCTCGGCGCGCCTGAAGCCGAACTCGCCGTACTACAAGCTGACGATGCAAATCGCGCGGAAGCTATCCGACGCGGGCTTCGCCGTGATCTCGGGCGGCGGCCCGGGCATCATGGCGGCCGCGAATCGTGGGGCGCACGCGGGCAAGGCACCGTCCGTCGGGCTCAACATCGAGCTACCGCACGAACAGTCGGGCAATCAGTGGCAGGACATCTCGCTGCGCTTTCGCCACTTCTTTACGCGCAAGGTCACCTTCGTCAAGAACTCCGACGCCGTCATCGTGATGCCGGGGGGCTTCGGCACGCTCGACGAGCTTGCGGAGGTTCTCACGCTGATCCAGACGAAGAAGTCGCGCCACGTGCCGATCATTCTCGTGGGCGGCGAATTCTGGAAGGGGCTGCTCGATTGGTTTCAGAGCTCGATGGTACCGATGGGGCTCATCAGCCCCGGCGACATAAACCTGATGAAGGTCATCGACGATCCTGACCAGGTGCTCGAGGCGGTGCTCGCGTTCTATGAGGATCGCGAGGAGCCGCAGCCGCAGACGGTGAAGTCCGAAGAAGATCGGATGTTCTACCTGTGACGTGCCAAAGCAGGAGATACCGCCCGGCGCTGCGTGCCAGGGCGGCGGCACGGCATCAGGTAGCGTCTTCAGCGCCTCGTGTCAAGCTCCCGGTTCCTGGCTTCGCCGTCACTGAAACAATGCCCGGCCAGTCGAGGTCGCCCATCCGCTCCAATTCGTCGCGGCGAGAATCGCAGGCCCGGCGTATCGTCGACGCCTGCCCGACCCACAAGGCGAGCGAGACGGCCGCGAGGCTCCCGAGCGCAATGAACGCGACGGGAAAACCAAAGCGGCTGGCGAGCCATCCGCCGAGCAGTGGACTCAGGCACCCGCCGGCGGCTTCGACGCTTTGCATCGTACCCTGACCGAAGTTGACCCGCCCCGAACCGTGCAATAGATGCACGACGAGTGCCGGAATGGCGACGCTTTGCAGCCCGGCGCCCAGACCGTCGAAGATCTGCACGGGTACGATACCCCAGGGCGTCGTCAGCCAAGCTGCGGTGATTCCTCTGAGCGGCAGGGTGGTCAACGTCACTACGATGACCCACCAAAAGCCCCAGCGGTGGATGATGCGACAAGCGTAAGCCGCGGCAATCAGCATCACCACCTGCGAGATCACGATATTTGCCGCGGTGATTTGGCTGGCAACGTCATGATGGCCGGCCGCGACGGCAAGGCTGTAAAGCGGCAGCATGGCGGAATTGCCCAGGCTGAACGCTGCCAGCGCGATGGCGAGCAGCACCAGCGGGCGACTGCGCAGCAGCACGCGCAAGCTCTCCGCTCGCACTTGCGATCGATCCTTGTCGTCCTCGTGGGGAAGGCCGCGCGCGTAGTGCCGATGCACCGCGTGCGCCGGAATCAGCAGCACCGATCCCATGCATGCGATACCGAATACCGCGCTCAGCGCAAACACGTAGGAAATGCCGAGCCACCAGCCGGCCGCGCCGGACAAAACGGCTGCCGCGATATTGCCGGCATGGTTCGCTACCTGGTTGCGGCCGTATTGCCGTGCGAAGTTTTTTCGGCCGACCATCCCGAGTGTCAGTCCCGTTAGCGCGGGGCCCATAACCGAACCGCCAATGGCCGTTGCAATTTGCGCCGACGTGATCGGCCAGTAGCCATGCGAGAACCAGATCACGACCGCGGCGACGATCGTCAGCGTGCTCGCGCCGACGACGACTGCGCGCCGATGGTAAACGGCATCGACTAGCGCACCGGCGGGCGCCGTGATGAGCATTGCGACGATCGCCCCCAACGTCAGCACGCCGCCGATCGTATCGGGGCCCCACCCGTGGGCCTGCAGATAGATGCCGAGAAAGGGGCCCGCGCCCGCCTGCACATCCGCTGCGAAGAAACTGACCGCGAGTAGGGGGATTGTCGGCTTCACTCGAATGTTGCTTGTCCCTTCATGAGCGAGCGCGTCCGACCGGCGTCTACCGATCGAACGTCCGCCGATTCAGGTGCAAACGATGAATGCACACAACGGTGCCTTAGCATTCCCCATGCCCGTGCGAGCCGCTGGTAACCGTCGATAAGCACGCGCCGTATTCGTACAGCCGCCGCTTGGCGTTACTGAAACGCCACCTCGGCAAAGCTGCGCAACTTCCGGCTGTGCAGGCGGTCGAGCCCATTCATCCGCAAGAGCTCCATCGCCTTCACACCGATCTGCAGATGCTGGTCGACCTGCGCACGGTAGAACTGATCGGCCATACCGGGCAGCTTGACCTCGCCGTGCAGCGGCTTGTCCGACACGCAGAGCAGCGTGCCGTACGGCACGCGGAACCTGAACCCGTTCGCCGCGATCGTTGCACTCTCCATATCTAGGGCGATCGCACGGCTTTGCGAAAGCCGCCGCACCGGCTCGCGATAATCGCGCAGCTCCCAATTGCGATCGTCGACGCTCGCCACCGTCCCCGTGCGCATCACGCGTTTCAACTCGGCGCCTTCGAGCTGCGTCACATGAGCAACGGCACGCTCGAGGGCGACCTGCACCTCGGCGAGCGCCGGAATCGGCACCCAGAGCGGAAGGTCGGCATCGAGCACGTGGTCTTCGCGAACGTAACCGTGCGCGAGGACATAATCGCCGAGCCGCTGCGTATTTCTCAGGCCCGCGCAGTGGCCGAGCATGATCCACGCGTGCGGACGCAGTACGGCGATATGATCGGTGATCGTCTTCGCGTTCGAAGGACCGACGCCGATGTTGATCATCGTGATGCCGCTGCCGTCGGCGCGCTTCAGGTGGTAGGCCGGCATCTGCGGCAGCCTCGCGGGCACGGTGCCTTCGTCCGGCTGCTCGCCGAGATTCGCGTTGTAGGTGACGACGTCGCCAGGCTCGACGAACGACGTGTATTCGCTTCGGTAGGCACGCAATTCGTCGTCGTCGGTAGGCGACATCAAGGTATGCCCGAGCTTCGTGAATTCGTCGATATAGAACTGATAGTTCGTGTAAAGGACGTAGTTCTGAAAATGCGTGGGCGAAGTTGCCGTGTAGTGCTTCAGACGATGCAGTGAAAAGTCCACACGCGGCGCCGTAAAGAGCGCGAGCGGATGAGGCTCCCCGAGCGACGGCTCGTACGTGCCATTGACGATTCGGTCGTCGAGCTGCGCGAGGTCCGGCGTATCGAAAACGTCGCGCATCGCCATCAAGCGATCGCGCCCGAGGTCGCCTTCGAGATGAATGCCTTCGGCGAACGCGAAGTGGATGGGAATCGGGTGCTGAGATACGCCGACTTCAATGCAGACATTGTGGTTTTTCGCGAGAAGGCGAAGTTGCTCGCGATAGTAGTTGCCGAATAGATCGGGGCGCGTCACTGTCGTTTCATAAACGCCTGGCCCCGCAACGAAGCCATACGAGCGGCGCGAGTCGACCCGCGTATTGACCTCGGTCTGCACGCGCACGAACGGATAGCAGGCGCGCACGTGCTCGGCGAAAGCCTCGTTGCGCCGGTAGCGCGCGAAAGCGTCGCGCAAAAACGCCGTGTTGGCTTCGTAGATCGCGGAAAGCCGCGCGACGGCATCGGCCGCATCGGTGAAGGCTTCGGTCGGAAAGTCGCTTGGGCGCAGCGCCCGCGCATGCTGTGTCGTCAGATCGTTTTTCATATTTATGCCTCACTTCGATTCAACGACATTACCACGAACTGCATGACCCGACGGTGCGCGACCCGTCACGGCTGGCCGTTCGGCCGAGAGGCGCGGGCTCGCGCGCGGCGGCGCTCGAAAAAGTCGCCCGGCGTGCGCGAGTGAGTCCCGTTATCGGGGACGCATTTGCTAGAATCTCATAGTTCCCTTGGAGAAGAGTATGTACCCCCGAGCTCACTTTCGTTCGCTACCCGCTCCCTCAGTGGGACTTCCTCAGGGAGCCCCCGAAAGAGTGTTTGCTTCGGGGCGCGAGGGGGCGGATGCCTCCCTTAGGCGGAACAGGCGCCCCGAAGGTCGTACCTTGGGGGACAGGAGGCATCTATCATGAAGCAGTATTTCTCCGTCGCCATTGCCGTTTCGGCGATGCTTGCGGTATGCGGCGCAGCGGCCCAGCCGGCCGACAACGCGCAATCGCACGCGGCAGCGCGCTCCGCCAACGAAGCGGCCGGTCTCCCCGATCTGGATGCCATCAATCGCCCGGCGGCGCAAGTGTCATCGAAAGTGGATATCAACGTGCCGCGCACCCCGAGCTTTTACGAGCGAAGCGGCAACGGCACGGAAATCACCGAGTACCGCGACAAAGGCAAGCCCGTCGAGATCGATGTCCGCTCGAATTTCGGCACGCATTACCAGATGAGCGCTTCACCAGACACGTCGCCGAAGCCGCGCGACAACAGCCAGCCGAGCACGCGCCTGCCATCGATCAAC
The DNA here is from genome assembly GCA_964414365.1 of uncultured Burkholderia sp. GTDB lineage: Bacteria > Pseudomonadota > Gammaproteobacteria > Burkholderiales > Burkholderiaceae > Trinickia. The sequence continues at coordinate 20,380 of CAYPWK010000021.1, read as the reverse complement.
CTACATTACTGATTTGTTGCCGACCGGGCCCCGTCGCCCGGCCGCCATGCGTTGGCGACCGGCTGACAGCGGCTCTCTTCCGGCACCCGCTTGCATTCGTCATCGCGCCGCCAAGCGCCGGCTTTGCCGGCAGGCGCTCGGGGCACGCCGCAGTGTGTCCATTGCCGTTCGTCAATCCGACTTCAAAGCTCTTCGCATGGCCGTATTCACCGTCGTCAACGATTCCGATCTCGCGCAGTGGATGCGCCACTATGACCTTGGCGAAGTCGTCGATTTTCGCGGCATCAGCTCGGGTATCGAAAACAGCAACTACTTCCTTACGACGACCCGGGGCGCCTTCGTCCTCACCATCTTTGAAAAGCTGACGGCCGAGCAGCTGCCGTTCTACCTCGACCTGATGCGCCACCTGGCGTCGCACAGCGTCCCCGTCCCTGACCCTGTGCCGCGCGACGACGGAGCGCTTTTCGGCATCTTGCACGGCAAGCCGGCCGCTATTGTGACGAAGCTCGACGGCACGGCGGAGCTCGCGCCAGGCACCGAGCATTGCGCCGAGGTCGGCCAAATGCTTGCACGGATGCATCTGGCGGGCCGCGATTTCAAGCCCTATCAGCCGAATCTGCGCAGTCTCGCGTGGTGGAAAGAGACGGTGCCGCAGGTCGTCCAATTCGTCAGCGATGCGCAGCGCCACCTGCTCGTCGACGAATTGGCCCATCAGACGGCGTTCTTCGAATCGGCCGACTACGCGGCGCTGCCGGGCGGCCCCTGCCATTGCGATCTTTTCCGCGATAATGCGCTGTTTGCGCCCGCGGCACCGGGGACGAACCATCATGTGCGGCTCGGCGGCTTCTTCGACTTCTACTTCGCAGGCTGCGACAAGTGGCTTTTCGATGTGGCGGTGACCGTCAACGATTGGTGCGTCGACCTCGCAACGGGCCGCTTCGATGGCGCGAGGCTTACTGCGCTGCTGCGCGCATATCAGACCGTGCGACCTTTCACGCCCGAGGAAAACCGGCATTGGCGCGACATGCTGCGTGCAGGCGCATTCCGTTTCTGGGTCTCGCGCCTTTACGATTTCTACCTGCCTCGCGCAGCCGCGATGTTGCAGCCGCACGATCCGAGCCATTTCGAGCGAATTCTGCGCGAACGCGCGACTAACGCCGACGCGAGCGCCTCCCCACTATGCAACTAATCGAAGTTCCGGCAAAGACCGGCTACGTTTGGTACCGGCAAGGCATCTGGCTCTTTCGCCGCAACCCGCTCGCGTTCCTGACGATCTTCTTCACCTACCTCTTCGCGATGTGGATCGTCTCGCTCGTGCCGATGATAGGCGGCGTCCTTCCGCTCGCATTCATTCCTGGCGTGGCGGTCGGGTTCATGGCGGCCTGTCGCGACACGGTGGCCGGCAAGCCGGTCTTTCCGACGATCCTGGTCGATGGATTCCGTTCGTACGGAGGGCTTGCCGCACGGCGGCTTTTCGCACTCGGCGGCCTCTACGTCGCGGCGATTGCGCTCGTCTTCGCGGGTTCGGCGCTCGCCGACGGGGGAGTGTTGTTCAAACTGATGCTCGGCGTCTCCGGCGTCTCTCCGGAAACGCTGGCCAAAACGGGGACGGTGCCGCTTGCGGGGCTGGTCGCGCTAGCCTGCTACGTGCCGGTAGCGATGCTCTTCTGGTTTGCGCCCATTCTCGCCGCCTGGCATGGCGTGCCGCCTGTCAAGGCGATGTTTTTCAGCCTTGTCAGCTGCTGGCGCAACCGCGGCGCATTCATCGTGTACGCCGTGCTTTGGTTCGCGACGGCGATCGTCGTGTCGTTCGGGCTTTCGTTGCTGATGGACGCGCTCGATGCCCACGACTATGCGTTTGCCGTGCTGTTTCCGGCGACGATCACGCTGACGACGATGCTTTACTGCTCGTTTTACGCCACCTATCGCGGGTGCTTCGGCACCCAGGAAGCGCAAACACCGCCGGAACCGTCATAAGCCCGGACGCGACTGAAGCCGAGCGCGCCCGAGCTGGCTTTTCAGTATTGGCCGAGCCAGGCGGTCGAAGGCGTCGCCGCGTCGCGGTCGAGCTTGCGCATGCGGTATTCAAGGTCGTAAAGATCGGTAGCTTCCGCCAGGTAGGCATCGTCGCGCTCTTTCTTGCGCTCGTCGGCGGACTTCGTCAGAAACAGGAACAGGCGGCTCAGCAGGAACATGATGGACCTCTCGACAGGGGTAAACCCTTAAGCATTTACCCGCATTATAGGGAAAACCCTGACCGAATGCCAGCCCTTTGTCGCAGTGCGTCAAGACTGTGGCGCTAACGCAGCACTGAGGCATCAATGAGCATCACTGAGCCGTGACGCCGGCGACCTTGCGCCATGCGACGTCACCGCCCCGACGACGCAACACGCACCGACGCCGCCTTCACGACGCGCTCGCGTCTGCGCTGATAGCGAAAGAACTCCCACATCAGCGCACTCGCGTCGGGGCCTTTTCGCGAATGGAATGGGATGGCGTCGTCGCCGCCCGCCCACGCGTGCCCGAGGTCGGCAACGCGCACCAGGCGCACGACGCGGCGGCCTCCCGCCGAGTAATCGCGTATCAAGGTGCCCGCCTCCCGGGTTTCGCGAACGGTGCCCGAAACAGGCGCGCCTGTCGCCTTGACAAGTCCATTCACGCGCAGGAACTCGAGCGCCAGCTGCTCGGCATTTTTCGGCGATACCACGCTATCCTGGTCGCCGTGCATGATGACCGCCGGCATGCCCGGGTACGCGCCTGTATCGACGGCGGCGTCGACGAGCGCAACAGGGTCGTGCCTTGTGCCGCGTCGCATGACGTCCATCGCCGTCATGCCTGAATTGGCATCGCCGAATGCCGGCGCCGAATGGAGTCCGACGGCCGCGAACCGGTCGGGAAAGTGCATCGCAAGCAGCGACGCGAGCCCGGCACCCGCCGAAATCCCGGCGACGAAGACGCGTTCGCGGTCGAATCCATATTCATCGACGAGCGCGTCGACGAGCGAGACGATGGCGCGGGCTTCCCCGCGTCCTGCAGAGTCCCGGTCGTCATACCAATGCCAACAGCGGTGCGCATGAGCATGCTTCGACTGCTCCGGATACACGACCGCGAACCCTTGCGCATCGGCAACGAGGTTCATCCGCGTACCGGCGGCGAACTCGTCGATCGTCTGCTTGCACCCATGCAGCATCACGACGAGCGGCATTTGCAGCGTCGAGCGCGTCGGGGGGATATACAGCCCGTAAGACAGATGATTGATGAGGTGGCCGGGCATCGGCGGCGCTGAGTGGTACGACCGAGTCCATGTCCCCTTTGCCCAGGCCGCCGCGCGCGGACGCACGCGCGACTCGGGCGCCTCGCGCACCTGCCGCCGCGTCGGCGCACGGGTGCTATCCGAGCGCGCCTTGCGGCGCTTCTTGGTCACATTACGCAGGTAATCCGCCTGCGCCGCAGGCAGGCCCGACATCAGACGCTTGAAACCGTGTAGCCAAATTTTCGTCAGACTTTTTGTCATTGAACGAAGCTCGCTGAAAGGAGAGGCTGACGCGCCCGCTTATCCATGACGCACCGCACAATATACCCCTTCCTCGGCATTCCTCGCGTGTCAGTGCGTTGCGCGTTTCTCGAATCAGTAAGTTCTCATTTCGCCGGAAGACCGCGACGCGCGTTCAATCGCTATACTGTGCGTTCGCGCACGCTTGTGCTTTCGTCCTGCCGGGCCGTCCGCGCGTTGTTACGTATCATCAAGCCGTGCGCTTCGCGCGGCGCGCCGAAATGAACGCCCCGCGCTGCCCGCGGTCTCGGCCCCGAGCGGGCGGTCGGCGTGCCTGGGTCCGAACCGGCGCAAGAAGGGTGCCCCCTGGGGGGCGCGTACTGACATGCACGACCTTCCGCTTCATCTCTGGTATTCAATTACGCGGCTCGGCGGCCCGGGCCTTACCCTGCCGCTCGCCCTCACGATCGCGCTATGGCTCGCGCTCGGCTATACCTGGCGTCTCGCGGCGGGCTGGCTCGGCATTGTTGCCGCAGCATCGTGCGTCGTTGCACTGACGAAGATTGCGTTTCTCGGCTGGGGCGTCGGCGTACGCGAATGGGATTTCACCGGAGTCAGCGGCCACGCGATGCTCTCGACGGCCGTCTACCCGGTCGGGTTCTTTCTCACGCTGTTGCCGGCGCGGGCGGGCATACGCGTACTCGGCGTCGCGCTCGGCATGGCGGCTGGCGTCGCGGTCGGCCTCTCGCGCGTCGTGCTCGAGGCGCATTCGCCTTCCGAAGCCATCGCCGGTTGCATCGTCGGGGCGCTTGCCGCCGTAGTCTTCGTATGGTGGGCGTGGGACGCTCGGCCCGGCAAGCTCTCGGCCGTGCCCGTCGCCGTCAGCATGCTGATGCTTGCGGTAGCGCTGCATGACGTGCGTGTGCCGACGCAGCGCTGGATCACTCACGTCGCGCTGCACCTCTCGGGCCACGACCACCCCTACATCCGCGCACGCTGGAAAGCCGGGCTCGGACCATCGCACCGGGCACCTGTCAGCTTGGCCCCGCATAGCGCGGCCCTGGGGCCGGACTTCGCCTGGGAGCCGACCGCGAAACGCCGCTCGTTGGTCTAATCGTTCGTACCGAGAATCACGCTCGACGCCTTGAAAACCGCGATAACCGGTTTGCCCACGTCGAGCTCTAAAGCCGAGACGCTTTCGTTCGTGATGATCGCGGTCAGTACCGTCCGCGTCGCTTCGTCCGATGCCGCATTTTCGAGCACGAGCGAAACCTCCGAATTGACCGCTCCCGTCGTCACTTTTTCAATCGTCCCGCGCAGCCGATTGCGCGCCGAAATGCGTAACGACGACGCGCCTGGCGATTCGTCGACGGCCAGCATGATCCATGAAGCCTTCACGAGCGCGAACGCCCGCTTGCCGACAACGAGGCCGAGCGCCTCGCTGCTTTCATGCGTGACGACGGCGACAATGCGCTGCCCGCCTGGCAGCGTCAACGCCACTTCGTCGTTGACTGCTCCGCGCGTGATCGATTCGACCGTTCCCGAAAGCTGATTGCGTGCGCTCGTCTTCATGCCGATTCTCCCGATCAGTGCCCAGTTATCCGCGAAGTCGTCGATCGCCGCGCTCGCGCGCTCGATGAACTTGCGATGCTCGCGCTCGAGCGCGCGGTAGGTCTCGATCAGCCGCTCGGCACGCGGCGTGAGCGTCGTGCCGCCGCCCCCTTTGCCGCCGGTCGAGCGTACGACGAGCGAGACGCCGGCGAGGTTATTCATCGCGTCGACAGCCTCCCACGCGGCCTTGTAACTGAGGCCTACCGATTTGGCCGCGGCCGTGATGGAGCCCGTCTCGCCAATTGCCGCCAGCAGCGCGATTCGCGCTGCACCGGCCAACGTCTCGCCGTCCGTGCGCAGCCACAGCGAGCCGGCGAGGTCTAGCGGCTTGCCATGGGCGGCGCGACCGTCATCAGCGGAACCTGCGGGAGGTGACGATTCAGGATGGACGCTCATGAGCGAGGCGGAACGGTTGCGCAAGTCGCGCCATTATAGGCTTGGCACTGACGCGTGCGCCTCATGCCTCGCGCACGATCTTCGGCTTCGCTAGCTTTCCTATCAGGCGCTCCGCCTCGCGCGCCGCGGCGCGGTTGGCCGCCTCGCACCAGCCCCGCGCAAAGCCTTGTTGGTAATCGGTGACATCAAGGTGTTGTTCGTCGAAGAACCGAAGCGCGGCGGCGGCATCATTCGCCTCGCCCAGCACCGACTGTATCCGGCCCACTTGCCTTGCCAGCTTGCGACGCCTGCCAGGCGCGACGAGCGGCGCGAAAAACTCGAGCGTGTAGCGCAACCGCTTGGCTTCGATGCGTCGACGGTGCCTGCCCGCCGCGTCGAGCGAGCTCAACGGCGGCTCGGCCGTCAAACGCTTGAAATGCCGGCGCGCACGTTTCGCGGCGTAGTCGCGCAGCGCGCGTTGCGCGTGCTCGGGCGGACCCTGCGAAAAATGCTGGTCGGTCAGCCACTCGAGCCATGCGAGCGAAAATTGCGCATAGCGGCGCGAGCGTAGCGCCTGCTGCAGCCGGGCGCGCGCTGCCGACCGGCGCGCATCGGCCTCGGCAATGAGACCGGACCAAATGGACGAATCGGCGTCGGCTGCGGCAAGCGCCGGCAGCGTTGAATCGACGAGCACATCGAGATCTCGCGCTTCTCCCAGCATCTGACCGATCCATTGCAAGCCCGGCTTGACGCCCGCAAGCCACGCATCGTCGGCCCACTTTGGAAAGGTCTTGAGGAGCGTCTTTGCGCGCCGCAATGCCACGCGCATCTGATGCACGAATTCAACGTCGTCGCTTTCCCGCGCACCGCGTTCGTTGCCGAACCATTGGCGCGCCACGTTCTCGGCAATCGCGATCAACGCCTCGTGCGGCGTGCGGGCACGAGCCAGGTCGACGCGCGCCGCGCGGACCGGCTCGAGGCCGTTTGCCTCGCCGGCAGCACAGGCGCGAGCATCGGTGAATGCCGGAAACGCGGGGAGTTTATCGATGAGCAGCCGAGCAGCCGCAAAAACCGCGTTGGCCGCGGATTGCCGAGCGGAATCGGCTCCTTGCTCGGCGGTAGAACCGGGACCCGAATCGGCGGCCGATGCACTCTCTTCGAAGCCGCACGAAAGGCGCAACTCGCAGAACGACGACGAGGAAGGGGATTTGCCGGCCGTCGGACTATGATTCGTTGGCTCGGTTTCGCACTCGATGGGCATAGCATCGAGCAGTTCGATGTCGACCGGCCTGCCGTCTGCCGTGCGCAAGCAGAAAACCGTCCGATAGGCGGCCATTGAACCCGGTTTGACACCGCTGTCGGACTCGCCGGCCGCCAACGGCTCCCGCGCAGTCGTCATCACCATGTCGGGTAAGCCCTCGAGCACGTCGACAACGGCAAGCCCGATCGATCGGGCAGCGGCCGTCCGATTTGCGCCACGAGCACTGTCGGCGGGCTCGTTGAACCATTCGCCCGCAGCCTCCGGCTCGATCGCGAGCACGACCTGGACGGCGTGGCGGTCAGGTCCGCTGATGTTCGTAGGGTTGCGCATGGGGTCAATGTTACACATCCTACGACCTTACGCACCGGGGCGCGCCCGAAACGAGATTCGGGCCGCCGTTGCTATTTCCGCGAACCCTCAGCGCTTTGACTTACTTTTTTACGTATTGCGCCTCGCCCAGCCCGAATGACCAATTCTCCGGCAGCACCTCGACGAGGCTAATAAATACGTCCTCCTTGCGGAGTCCGGGTCGTTCGGCTAGCCGCGCGGCGATGCGCTCGTACAGCGCCTGCTTTTGACTTAACGAGCGCGTATTGCTGACCGTGAGCTGAATCACGACGAAGTCGTCGCTGCGCTCAATGCCGAGATATTGGCGGTTATAGACGAGCGTGCCTGGCTGGTGCTCGGTCAGCACCATGAACTGATCGTCGGGCGGAACGTTGAACGTCTCGACGAGGGCCTGCTGAAGACCGTCGGTCAGCGCTTTCCGGTATTCGGTGGACTTCCCCGCGGCGAGAGAGATGCGAGCGAGCGGCATGGCAGCCTCCTTGTTGATCGGTTCGGAGCTCGCAGGTTAGCGCGGGCCTGTCATAATGAGAACTCATCATCGCATATTTCATTCATTTGGATTGGAAATGACAGCCCTGCTCGATCTCGACGCTGTGCGAGCGTTCGTCCACGTGGCGGATCTGCGCAGCTTCACGCGCGCCGCCGATGCGCTCGGGACCACGCAGTCGGCCGTCAGCCTGAAAATCAAGCGCCTCGAGGCACATCTCGGTAAAGCGCTGCTCGAGCGCACGCCGCGCTCGGTCAACCTCTCTACGACCGGCCACGCGTTTCTCGCCTCGGCGCGCGAACTGCTCGATGCGCATCAGAGCGCCCTCACCTCGCTGATAGCCGAGCGGCGCACGCTCAAGGTGGGGATAAGCGAGCACGTCGCGGGGCCGCAGCTCGTCCGGATCGTCGAGAACCTGCATCGGCACGATTCGCAACTGATTCTCGAGATGCATCTCGGCTCGTCTTTCCCGCTCCTCGCGCAATATGACGAGCGACGGCTCGATGCGGTCATCATCCGCTATGAGGCCGATGAAGCGCCGGCCTGGTCGGCACGGTCGGACGCCGAACCGCTCTTCGTCGAGCCGCTCGTCTGGCTCGCTGCCGCGAGCTGGCGGCCGGAACCCGGCGAGCCGCTCGCGCTCGCCATGGTCGCGCCGCCCTGCGGCGTACGCGGGGTCGCGATCCGCGCGCTCGAACGGGCCAACATCGCCTGGCAGGAAACGTTCGTCGGCGGCGGAATCGCGGCGGTCGGTGCGGCGCTCGTTGCCGGCCTTGCCGTCTCGGCATTGGCAAAACGCGTTGCGCCTGCAGGCCTCGTGGAAGTGAACGGCAAGAATGGCCTGCCTGCGCTGCCGCGGCTTCCGAGGTCGCAAATCGTCATGCATTCGCGCGTGCGCGATCAGCGCGCCGCCGCCGCGATGCGCATTCTCGCCGCATCGATCGAGCGCGGATGAAGACGTTTCGGTGCGCGCACGCTCGGACTACACTGGAACCTCGCCCCAACCATCGCATTTCCGTCATGGCGCACCTCTTTTTCGCCCCGTCGATCCAGCGGCACATCTCGGTTCCCGAGCGCGAGATCGCGGCGAAATCGGTCGACGAAGCGCTCGCGGCCGTATTCGCCGGTGAGCCGCGCCTGCGCGGCTATATCCTTGACGATCAAGGCGAGCTGCGCCGCCACCTCGCCGTATTCGTCGATGGACGGCCGGTGCGCGACCGGCGCCGTCTCAGCGACCCGGTCGGCGACATGAGCCGCATCTATGTCGTGCAGGCTCTTTCGGGCGGATAAGGGCGGCACGAAACGCCAATAATCCAGTGAGGAGACATCCGTCATGAGCGATCGTCTGATCGTCGGTACACGCAAGGGCCTTTTCGAATTCACGTGGAGCAACGGCGCATTCGGTATCGGCGCGGGAACGCCGCATTTTCTCGGCGAGCCCGTCACGATGGCGCTGCCGGACCCGCGCGACGGCACGCTATACGCCGCCCTCAATCTCGGGCATTTCGGCGTGAAGCTGCATCGGCGGCGCGCCAGTGAGACGCAATGGGAAGAATGCGCGGTGCCCGTCTATCCGCCTCGGCCTGAACGCGAGGCGCTCGCGCTCGCGGAGGAGCAGTCGGTCGATGCTCGAAGCGGCGATCAGTCCCAATCTCAGTCGCAAGGCGAAAACCAAGCCGTGACGGAGGGGCCGCCCTGGACGCTCGAGCAGATCTGGACGCTCGAGGCGGGCGGCCCTCACGAGCCTGGTGTCCTCTGGGCCGGCACGATCCCCGGCGGCCTTTTCCGGTCTGACGACGGCGGCGAGAGCTGGACGCTCAACCGCGCATTGTGGGACCGGCCCGAACGACGCGAATGGATGGGCGGCGGCTACGATCATCCGGGCATCCATTCGATCCTCGTCGATCCGCTCGACAGTCGGCATCTGACGATCGGCATCTCCTCGGGCGGCGTCTGGCAATCGAACGACGGCGGCGACAGCTGGCGCCCGACGGCGAGCGGCATGGAGGCGGACTACATGCCGCCCGAGCGGCGACACGACCCCAACATTCAGGATCCCCATCGCGTCGCGCACTGTCCTGCAAAGCCGGAAGTGCTTTGGGTGCAGCACCATTGTGCGATCTTTCGATCGATCGACGGCGGCGAGCATTGGAGCCGGGTCGAGGCGCAACCGTCCAGCTTCGGCTTTGCCGTCGCAGCGCACCCGCGCGATCCCGACACCGCCTGGTTCGTACCGGCCGTCAAAGACGCCTGCCGCGTCCCCGTCGATGCGCGCTTCGTCGTCACCCGTACGCGCGACGGCGGACGCACTTTCGAATCGTTCTCAAAGGGACTGCCGGACGTGCCCGCCTACGATCTCGTCTACCGCCATGGACTCGCCGTGGATTCAACGGGCAAGCGCCTGGCGATGGGCTCGACGACCGGTGGCCTGTGGACTTCGGACGACGGCGGCGAAAGCTGGCGTCAGGCTTCGGCGAATCTGCCGCCGATATACTGCGTGCGGTTCGCGTAGACCGCGCCCCTCCCTCACCAAGGAGCGATGTCGTCCGGGGATGTCGTCCGGGGACAAGCGGACGACTTGCACGCTACAGCGTTGCCGCTCGGCATTCGGCATTCTTGGCTCTGGAGCCCACTTTCCCACTCCGATCAGGATTGCCGGATCGGTCTTTAAGGCGCTGCGCTGTGTCCAAGCACGAAAGGAACAAACACACACGAGCGAATCTGCTGATGCTGTTTGCCGCCATGATCTGGGGCTCGGCATTCGTCGCCCAACGGCTGAGCCTGGACGTCATGGGCCCGTTCCTCTTCACGGGTCTGCGCTTTCTGCTCGGCTCGGCGGTTGTCCTCGCGTTGTGCCTGCGCCCCTCCGCGCGTGCCTCGCGCGGCGAGTTGGCCGCGCTCGTCCGCACACCCGCGCGCGCATGGCCGGGTGCGCTGATCGGCCTCGTACTCTCCGTCGCGATCGCGCTGCAACAGATCGGCCTTCAATATACGAAAGTCGCCAACGCCGGATTCATCAGCTCGCTTTATGTGATCGTCGTCCCGATCATCGGCGTGGCCCTCGGGCATCGCACTCGGGCGGCGACCTGGCTCGGCGCGCTGCTCGCCGTGGCCGGCATGTACTTGCTCAGCGTCAACGAATCGTTCGTCGTGCGAAGCGGCGATTTCTATCAGCTCGGGTGCGCCGTCATCGCGTCGCTGCAGGTTCTGCTCGTCGGCCGATATGCGCGTTCAATCGACGTGCTCGCGCTTTCCTTCGTCCAGTTCGCCACTTGCGGCGTCATATGCCTCCTCGTCGCACTGCTCGTCGAGCCCGTGCGCGGATCCGCCATCGTCGACGCGTTGCCGACCATTCTCTATAGCGGTGCTTTTTCGGTCGGCATCGGCTACACCATTCAGGTTGTCGCGCAACGCGACGCCGCCCCCGCGCATGCGGCCGTCATTTTCAGCATGGAAGGCGTGTTTGCCGCATTGGCAGGATGGCTCGTGCTCGACGAAACGCTTTCGCTGCGCGCCCTCTACGGCTGCGCGCTGATGTTGGCCGGCCTCATCGTCTGCCAATGCCTGCCGAACCGGGGCCAGCGCAGCGCGGCAGGCGCCCCCGTCATCACCGGACCGCCATCGCTCGGTTGTAAAAATCCAGAAATGGACTAATATGGCCTCATAGACCGTTTTTGGATGAATCCAATGCCTGCCGCCGTCCACCATATTCCATCCGCGGCGCGCGCCGTCAAACCTTCAGGCGCCCCGGCTTCGGTCGCCGAGATGTCGGCGGCCGGATTACGCGCGTTTTTCAACATCGCTCGCGATTGGGACCTTTCCATCGACGAGCAGCTCGTGCTGCTCGGCTCACCCGGCCGATCCACGTTTTTCAAATGGAAGTCCGCGCCCGAATCGGCACGCCTGCCGCGCGACACGCTGGAGCGTCTGTCGCTGCTGCTCGGCATTTACAAGGCGCTTCAGATCCTGCTGCCTGAACGTACGGCGGCGGACACCTGGGTGAAGCGCCCGAACAGCGCACCGCCGTTCGGCGGAGCACGCGCGCTCGATCGGATGCTCGCCGGCAATGTCAGCGATCTCGTTGCCGTGCGGCAGTATCTCGACGCAATGCGGGGCGGCTGGGCGTGACGGCTGAAAACCGGTTGTCTGCCTGGCGTCTCGCGCTAATCGACTGGTCGCCCGCCTATCGCGTGATCCCCACGCGGTTTCCCGCGATGAACCTGTTCGACCGCGTGGCCTCCCCCGAGGATTTCGACGCGCTTTATGCGCTGGAATCGTTGACGAACGATCGAATCCGCACGGAGGTCGGCGATCTCGACCTTGTGCCGCGCGAGGAGCGCCGCTTCGGCCCCGGCACAGGGCCGATCATGGCTGCGTTCACGCACCTGAATCCGCTCGGCAGCCGCTTCTCGGACGGCACCTACGGCGTCTTCTACTGCGCACGCGAAGCTCGCACCGCTATCGCCGAAACGCGCTTTCACTCCGCGAAGTTCATGGCGGCGACCAAGGAGCCGCCGATGCGCCAGCAAATGCGGCTTTACACCGTGATGGCGCAGGGCGAGGTGGTCGATTTGCGGGGCAACGAGACGATCGACTCGAAGATCCTTTCCCCCACCGATTACAGCGCGGGCCAGGCGCTCGGGCGTGCGGTACGTGCGGCAGGCATCGCCGGCATCGCTTATCCGTCCGTGCGCGACGCGCACGGCGAATGTCTCGCGGCACTCAAAACGACGATCCTGCGCGACTGCCGTCACGCGGCGTATTTCGAATACAACTGGAACGGCAGCGCAATCGATAGCGTTTTCGAATTAAAGCAGGTCGGATAACCGATCACGGCAGCGCCATCTGCGCCGCGCCTTCGGCAAGCGCCGTCTCGAGCGACACGGACCATGCGCGCGGCGTCAAGGCCTCGGTGATCGTGAGCTTCCCGGTCAGCGCGAAAGCGCCCGTGTCGATAAATATCTGCGAGCCGATACGGCCCATCTCGCGCATCGGCGTATGGCCGCAATAGGTCACCGACAACCCCTCTTGCCGCGCCGGGTCCCCGTTGCCGAGCGCAAGCTCGCGCCCCCATAGCATTTGCTGCCGCACACGCTCGGTGAAGACTCCGGTGTCGAGGTCGGCATCGCTGCCGAAAAATTCCGCGTGGACAATGTTGAAGCGTTGGGCGCCGCTACCCACGACGCGAACGAGCGGCAACGTCCGCAGGCGCCGAGCGTAGTGCAGCAACGCTTCGTCCGAGAGCGAATCGGCCCATTCGCCACCGATGCCGTACCACCAATTGCGGCGCATGCTGCCTTCGGCCACGAGGCAAAGCGCTTCCTCATGATTGCCTAGCACCGGATAAAACCACGGCTTGTCCAGCAGCGCCAACGCCTCCTCGGATTGGCTGCCGCGATCGACAAGGTCGCCCACCGAGAACAGCCGGTCGCGCGTTGGGTCAAACTCGATTTCGCGCAGCAGATAGCGGAGCGCGTCGACACAGCCGTGCAGATCGCCGACGACGAAATCGCGGCCGGCCGTGTTGGCCGGGTGGCGGCAAACGACAGGAAAGTGTTCGGGGCTCGTGTCCATACCGCGATCATAGTCCCGCGCCCGCAGGCGGCTGGAACTTTTCCGGGTTACGCGTGCGGAGCGTCATTGCGGCCTCGCGCGCAGCTTCGCCACATCGGCGGCCGTCACTGTCGCATTCGGGTTGCCGAAATGTTGCGTCACATAGTTCGCGATCGCGGCAACCTGCTCGTCGTTCAATTGATTGCCGAATCCCGGCATCATTACGTCGGCATCCTTAGTTTGCCGCTCGACGCCATCCAGAACGAGCCGCGTCAGATTGTTCGCATCGGCGGCTCCCGTCACGCTGTTGTGGATCAGAGCCGGATAGGCGAGCGGCGCCGTGCCGCCGATGCCCTGCCCCGTCCAGTCGTGGCAGCTCGCGCAGTTGGCGACGAAGAGCTGCGCGCCGTTGACACCGTTGACGGCCGCGCCGCGCAGCCCGGTAACATCGTCGGCGGGTTTGCCCCATTGGTCGCGCGGCCGCGTCGCGCCGCCTGACACGGGCGGCACCGAGCGAAGATAAACGCCGATTGCACGTAGATCTTCGCTGCTCAGGTATTGGGTGCTGTTCGTGACGACGTCGGCCATCGGCCCCGCCGCATTGGCGCGGCCGGGCGCAACGCCCGTCGCGAGGTAGCGGACGAGATCATCGTCGCTCCAGTTGCCGATGCCGCCGGCCTTGTCGGGCGTGATGTTGAAGGCGCGCCACCCGGCCTGCTCCGCACCGGAGAAGCGATCGGTCGTCTTCAGTCCCTGCATGAAATTGCGTGGCGTATGACAGTCCTCGCAGTGCGCGAGTGCTTCGACGAGGTAAGCGCCGCGATTCCATTGGGGGCTTTGCTTCGGATCAGGCACGAAGCGGCCATCCCGGAAATTGAACAAGTTCCAAAAAAACATCAGCCAACGCTGGTTGAACGGGAAATTGAGGCCGTTGCGCGGCGGCGTGTAGTGAATCGACAAGAGCGTGTTCAGATACGCGCGGATCGCGAGCACGTCGCGTTCGGTGAGACGCGTGTAGGCGGTATAAGGAAAGGCTGGGTAAAGCCGCTCGCCGCTCTTGCCGATCCCCTCGTGCATCGAGCGGACAAAATCCGCATCGGTCCAGCGGCCGATGCCCGTGTCGGGGTCCGGCGTGATATTCGGCGTATAGATCGTGCCGAACGGCGTCGTGATCGGCACGCCGCCCGCAAACGGACGGCTCTTGTCCGCCGTATGGCATCCCATGCAATCGGCCGCGCGCGCGAGGTAGGCGCCGCGCTTGACGAGGTCGGCATTGTTGGCGTCGCTCGGCAGGCTCGCGCCAGCCGTCAAACCCCAGGTGGCCGACGAGACCGGTGCATCGTCGCTCGTTGCCGTCTTCGATGCGCTCTGCGCCAGCGCGGAGGAGAGCGGCATCTCGTCGGCTGGCGTCTCGTCTGCATCGTTCGCAGCATGCCATGCCAGATAAAGCGCAAAGAGCGCGAACGCGGCGGCGACGGTCGCCACGCGAACGGGGAGCGGCAGCGGGAGGCGTTTCGGTCTCATTTTCTTCAAAGCTCGCGCTTGAGCTTGTCGGCGAGCCGCAAAGCGAGCGCGGCCACGGTCAACGTACAGTTGACCGAACCCGCGGAAGGCATGACGCCGCTCGTCGCCAGGAACAAATTCCGATGATCGTGCGTACGGCAGTCCGCATCGACGACCGAATCGGCCGGGTCGTTACCCATCATGGTCGTGCCCATGAGGTCATTGTTCGGCGCGAACTGATCGTCGAACGCGACTTCGGTGCCGCCGAAAAAGCCGGCGATTTGCGCGTAGAGCTCGTGGGTGCCGGCCGCGCTTTTTTTCACATAGTCGCCGACCGAGTAGTTGATCTCAGGTTGAGGAATGCCGAGCGCGTCCTTGTGATCGGCCGACGGCACGATCCGGTTCCGCGGCTCGGGCAGGATCTCGTGAAAGCTGTTGATCGTCAGCGTGCGCGAGGCGCGATCGCGGATCTGGCGGTCGAGCTCGGCGCCCGTCACCCCTTTTTTCAGCAGCAGCGCCGTGATCGCCATCGTCGGCACTCCGTTCGACAAATGCAGCTTCTTCGCGGCGTATTCCGAGCGGAACTTGCCATCGCGAAAGTTGACGACCGACGTCATTTCCATCGGCCCGCGGCCCGGCCAGAGCGCCTCGTTCGCCAAAAAGCTGACACGGGTGCCCGGATGGTCCATCAGGTTGCGGCCCACCTGATCGGAGCTGTTGCCGATCCCGCGGCGAAATTTGTCCGACGTCGACATCAGCATCAGCTTCGGCGTCTCGATCCCATTCGCCGCGAGAACGAACAGCTTGCCCGTCACGCGCGTGCTCCCGCCCGAAGGGTCCTTGTAATGAACGGCTGAGATGAGGCCCTTGTCGTCGGCCTCGATGCGATAGACAACGGCCTGCGGCACGACTTGCGCGCCCGCCTGTTCGGCCTTGTCGACATGCACGATTCCGTTGTACATCGCCGCGATCGGGCAGATCGGCATGCAGTTGTTATTGCCACAGCAAGTGGGCCGCTGATCGTACGGAAGACTATTGCGCGCGACGGGCTCGGGCACGACTTTGAAGCCGTTCGAGTTGAGGACTTCGGCAAAACGCGCGTCGAGGTAGGAAAGGGGCAGTTGCGGCATTGGATAGGGCTTGGCGCGCGGAGAGCCGAGATCGATCGAAAGATCGGGTCCGGAAACGCCGAACTGCACTTCGGCCGCGTAATACCACGGTTCGAGCGTTTCATAGGGATAGGGCCAGTCGCGCCCCACGCCGTAAAGGCTCTTCAGCTTGAAGTCCGACGGCACAAGCCGCCATGCGGCGGCGGCCCAGTTCCACGTCGTGCCGCCTACGACGCGCAGGTATTGCGAGTCGTACCGATACTCGCCCTTTTGGATCAGATAGCCGTTGGGCGGCGCGTAAAGAGGATGCGGCGCGTAACGCATCGACGGGTACGGCGTGGTGAAATCGGACTTGGCCGACGAGTTGCGAAAGTTTTCGACAATCCGCCAGCGACGAATGCGCGGCCCTGCTTCGAGCACGATCACGGATGCGCCGGCGAGCGCGAGCTGATGCGCGACGAGGCTGCCCGCCACGCCCGAGCCGACTACGACGATGTCGGCGGAAGTGTTGTTAGTCATGTGGTGAAGGCCAAGCCAAATCCATCGCTCGTGACATTTTTTTGAAAATCACAATGCAAAACAGCAGGCCGTGCGAAAAACACTCTGCTACCGGACTCCCAGCGGCCGGACCGGCGGCGAGCCGTGCCCGCATGGGCCGCATCGACGGCATCACCCGGGCGGAAACGATCCGCCTCCTGGCTTCTTTACCCAATAGAAGGGCACGTCGCGGCAATAGGAGGGAATCGTCAGCACGTCTTTCACGGGATCGAACATGAGCGCGCGTTCGTACGCCACGACCTTGGTGGCCGGCACCTCACCGATGAGCCCAAGATACCAGGCACGCATGACGTCGCCGACCGTCTTCGCGAGCCGCGGATTCTCCACCGCCAAGGCGGCCGTGACAATGTCGCTCGGCACGCCGCGATGAGACTTCAGCCACTTATTGAGCGCGGCGACGTTTTGCGGGAAGGCGCCGTCGGACTGCGCGAGCGCGTCGTAGATGCGCTTGCCAAGCGTGGAATCGAGGCTCGTGCGCCCCGTCAATTGTTGCGATAGCGCGATGAACGCGTTCAACCCGCCGCCGGCGGGCGGCTCAAACGCAAAAGCGGAAGCAGTGCCGAAAGGCGCGCCGACGATCGCGGCGAACGAGAGCGCCGTGGCCGACGCGCATGCACCGAGCACGAACTGTCTGCGGGCCGCGGCCGGCGGCAATGCGCCCTGCCGGCTCTCCCTGGCATCTGCTGTCATGTGGGCTCCAAGGTCGTATCGTTGACCCTGCCGGCTCATGCGGCCGGCGGCGAGTCGCCCCGAATCCGGTCTTGAACGCCGCCCTCCGACTAGCGGTCTTTCATTATGCGAGATGCGCGGGCACGGCCCACTGCGACGAAATATAACGACGTCCGCGCCGTTAGACAATCGTTGGCACGACGATTGTCGGCAGGACGCTCGGCCTCGAGCCGGCGAATGCGGATACCGATCGTTGCTCGGTTCGCCTCCCGTTCACCGCTCATTCCGGTCGCACTGATTGCTTCGGATGTAAAAACCGACCGCAGCCCGGTGTCACTTTTACACCATTCGCCGGAAATCGGTCTGTGTGCGAAACCGCTCACGTTCCGGCGCCGACGCGCGCATACTTGTTTTCGTCCGAAGGGTCCTGTCGGCACGAGCCCCTTCGCTCGGCGCGGCATGCAACCTGCTTTGCCAGACTCGCGCCCTCGTGCTCGCCGCCACCGTGGACCGGGCCGAATGTTCCAAAGGCCGGACATTCCCCGCCGCGACGCACCGCGAGAGCGCTGTCAAGCGCCGCCTTGCACGGCGATGCGATCGCACGCCGTGCGTGCCATCCACATTGCCGTCCGACACTGGGACCAACCGATGGAACGACCTCAAGCGTATGCGCCGCGGATCTACTTCCTCCATCCCCTGCTCCTCGGGCCGTTCGAGGCCTGGCCCGCGCAATTCGAGCACGCCGCCACGCTCGGCTTCGATCATGTCCTGATCGGCTCGCCGTTCATGCCGGGGGCGGCCGGCCATCTGCAGCTCGTGGCCGATCATCGGCGGCTTCATCCTGCTCTCGCGCTCGAGAGCGATACGGACGAAGCGCTGCGTCGGCTCGCCGATGCGGCACGCGACCACGGGCTTGCCCTGCTCGTCGATCTCGTCATCGATCGGGTCGCTGCCGACGGCGAACTCTATCGCGACCATCCGGATTGGTTCAGGCCGTTCGAGTCTGAGCACGCGCGACTCGACCCACGTCATGCGCGCGGCGAAGATAACGCGGCCTACGCGAACTTCGACGATCCGGCGGCGGCCTCTCAACTCGGCGCCTGGTGGAGCGAGCGGCTCGTCGCGCTAGCGCAGGCTGGCGTCGCCGGCTTTCGCTTCGATTCTCCGCATCACGTGCCCGTCGATATCTGGCGCGAGCTCGGCGCGGCTGCGCGCGCACGCCGTCCGGACACGCGCTTTCTGGCCGCGACGCCCGGGCTCGCGCGAGGCGATATCGCCCGGCTCGCGGAGGCCCGCTTCGACAGCGTGTTTTCCTCCGTGCGCTGGTGGGATTTTCGTGACGATTGGCTCGCCGACGAGCATGCCGCGCTCGTGCAGGTGGCCGCGCCGATCGCTTTTCCGGAAGCGCCGTTCGGGCCGCGGCTCGCATCGGATTTCGCGTCGGCTAGCGACGCCGTCGTCATCGAGCGCGCTTATCGCCGCGCCATCGCGGCCGCCGTTGCGCTCGGCACGGGATGGCTCGTGCCGATGGGCTTCGAATACGGTGTCGGCGAACCGCTCTCCTACCGTTCAGGCAGTGCCGAGCAGTATCGCAATGCATGCGCGGAGGCGAGGTTCGACCTGTGCGCAGAAATCGCTCAGGCGAACTCATTGCAACAAAACACGCCGCTTCTGCAGACGACAGGCGAGTTGCGTGCGCTATCGGCCGCGGGGGCGAACGTCGCGGCGCTGCTGCGCAGCGAACAACGTGATTTGCGCGACGCGCGCGAGGCCGCGCTGCTGATCGCAAACCCCGACCTCAGCACGCCGGCCTACGTCGACCCCGGAGGCTTCCTCGACGGCGTCCCCGGCAACTTCACGGCATTCAAGCCGCTTTCGAGCGCCTGCACGACGCCGCCCGAGCCGCTAGAACCGTTCGTGCTGGCCCCAGGCGAGGCGCGGCTCTTTCGCGCGAGCGCGAGCGCGCGCGTTTCGATGCGGCACCCCTCGAAACGCGCCGAGACGGCCGCCGTGGTCGAAGCGATCGCCGCGCCGCGCATCGCAATCGAAAGCGTGTCGCCGTCGGTCGACGGCGGCCGCTTCGTCGTCAAGCGCGTCGTCGGGGAAGAGGTCGAAGTGAGCGCCGCCATCTTCGGCGAGGGGCACGACAAGATCGCCGCCGCTGTCATCTGGCGCGCGGCCGATGAAGTCGCCTGGCGCGAGACGACGATGACGCCCGCCGAGCCGGCCGGTCTGGATCTCTGGCATGCCCGCATCCGGCTCACTCGGGTCGGGCGCCACGAGTTCACGGTCATCGCGTGGCGCGACGATTTTGCTTCGCTCGTCGATCACATGCGCAAGAAGCTCAACGCGAACCAGGCCGTCGATCTCGAACTCGAAGAAGCGCGGCATCTGATCGCGCGCGTATTGGCCGAAGCTGAGACAGCCGATGCCACCGGCGAACAGCGAGAGGTTCACCACGAGCATCACGGGCATGAGACTCAGCGAACGGCGATCGAGCAATTGAAAGCGCTCGCCGACCAGTTCATGCATGCGAATCCGGCCGTGCGGCTCGATCTCGTGCTCGCGCCCGAGACGGCTAAGGTCATTGCACTTGCGCGTCATCGCCCGTTCCTCTCGCGCGATACCACCGTCTACCGCATCGATGCCGAACGCACCGCCGCCCGCTTCGCAAGCTGGTACGAAATCTTCCCACGCTCGATGAGCGACGATCCGACGCGCCACGGCACTTTTGACGACGTGATTGCGAAGCTGCCGCGCATCCGCGACATGGGCTTCGATGTGCTCTACTTTCCGCCGATCCATCCGATCGGCAAATCGAACAGGAAGGGCCGCAACAACACGCTGAACGCACAACCGGGCGACGTAGGCAGCCCCTATGCGATCGGCAGCGCGGAAGGGGGCCACACGGCCGTGCACCCCGAGCTCGGCACGCTCGACGACTTCAAGCGCATGCTGCGAGCGGCGCACGAGCATGGCCTCGAGATCGCGCTCGACTTCGCGATACAGTGCGCGCCCGATCATCCGTGGCTCACCGAGCACGCTTCGTGGTTCGCCTGGCGTCCCGACGGCACGCTCCGCTATGCCGAGAACCCGCCGAAGAAATACCAGGACATCGTCAATCCCGAGTTTTATGCACATGATGCGAAACCGGCCCTATGGCTCGCGCTGCGCGACATCATCCGCTTCTGGATAGACGCCGGCGTGCGCATCTTCCGCGTCGATAACCCCCATACGAAGCCGTTGCCTTTCTGGGAATGGATGATTGCCGACATTCGCGCGCACAATCCCGAGATCATCTTTCTCGCCGAGGCATTCACGCGCCCGCGTCTCATGTACCGGCTCGCGAAGATCGGCTTCTCGCAGTCGTACACGTATTTCACGTGGCGCGAGTCGAAGCGGGACTTCATCGA
>CAYPWK010000020.1:6722-28377 GCA_964414365.1 uncultured Burkholderia sp. | reverse complement strand
CTGCTGCTCGGCGGGTGTGCGAGTGACGGTCAAGGCACGACTGCCAATCCCCATGCAGCCGAGCCGATCGGCACCGTTCGGCAGATCTATGACGGCACGCTCACGCCCGACATGGCAGTCCACACTTTCCGCAACATCGATAGACTCTTTCCTACCCGCCGCATCGCTCATGGCAACACCGTTTCCCCTCTGCCCCAGGCCGCTAAGCAACTCTCGCAGGTCAAGTTCGTATCGAACGGTAAGAACTACGACCTCTTCGATTTCCTTGCGGTGAACCGGGTGTCGGGCTTGCTGATCCTGAAAGACGACAAGGTCGTCTACGAGACGTATCAGTACGGCAATACGCCGGCGACGCGTTGGATGTCCATGTCCCTGGCCAAATCGATCACGTCGACGCTATTCGGCGCTGCGCTCAAAGACGGCTTGATTGCCAGCCTCGACGATCCGGTTACCAAGTACGTACCGCGGCTCGCCGGCTCCGCCTATGACGGCGTGACGATACGCAACGTGCTCATGATGTCGTCTGGCGTCCGCTGGGATGAGACGTATACAAACCCAAACTCCGATCGGCGTGCGCTACTCGAGGTTCAACTGGCGCAGAAACCGGGAGGAACGATCGGCCTGATGAGAAAACTGCCACGCGCAGCGCCACCGGGCAGTACATTTAATTACAGTACCGGCGAGACACAGATCGCCGCGGAGGTCCTAAATGGCGCACTGAAGGGAAAAACAATTTCGCAGTACCTTTCGGAGAAAATCTGGAGTCGCTATGGCATGGAAGCCGATGCGAACTGGTGGCTCGATTCTCCCAATGGCGTCGAGATCGGCGGCAGCGGCCTGAGCGCAACGTTGCGCGATTGGGGCCGCTTCGGCGTGTTTATCGAAAATGGCGGCGTGGCAGGAGGCGAACAGATTGTGCCTGCCGGCTGGACCACGGAAGCCGGCGCTCGTAAGACACTTGCCACGGGCAAGATATCGAACTACGGCTACTTTTGGTGGCCCGTGACATCAGGCCAATCGGTTCAGGATGGCGCATATGCGGGACGCGGGATCGAAGGCCAGGGACTTTATATCAATCCGAAAGAGAAGGTCGTCATCGTCCTCTGGGGCGCGCAGTCCAAGCCGAGCGGTCTCGAAGTGATCAATCGGGATGATTTCTTCAATGCTGTGGTGGCTGCCGTCAAGTAAGCTTGCTCAAGTGGATCGGGCGCTAGCACCGACCGCCCCGACCTGCTACGGACGGTCGCCGACCTGCAACCGGTCCAGGTGGCGGGCGCAAAAAAAATCGGCCGGATCAGTCGACTCCCTTTGGCCGAGGCCGAGCAGCTGGTCGGCTTGATCGGGGCTAAGGTGGTCGATCGCTCTGAGTTCGCGGCTCGTGCCGACGGTGTCGGCAAGAATTGTCCCCGAGTCGGTGTAGACGCTGCTCCTAAAGTCGGCCCTTCAAATGGCGCGTGAGGACTACGAGATCCGGCAGACAGCGATTCATGCAAATGCTTAACCCGCCAGTTCGCGGTGCGACATAGCGGGCATTGCCGAATAGCGCTATCGGTGCACCGTCAATGGGAGGCGCTCGATCGCCTTCGCAGCGAAGGATTCCCCACTCGGCGCGAGCGCGATATTTCCGGCGCGGCGTGCCCCCCGCTGAGAAACGACGTTGTTCGCCAGCGGCCCTTCGGCCGGGATATCTGTGGCCGGGCTGGTCCACGACACGCGCGTGACAATGCCCCTTGCCTTTCGCATGGCTGTCACGGCAGACGGCATGAGCCCTGCCGACCACGCTCATACGATCAACGAAATGGCCAATGCGCTCGAGGCGGACTTTACGCGCTATTGGCGCCCCACCCTACGGCCTAGGCTTCTCGTCGGTCGCCCTGCTCACGAACCGCTGCACAGAATCTTTCCGCAGGCCAGCGTTCCTTCAGCGCGCGGGAAAAGAGGCTTTGCTGGCTCTCAGGAGCAAGGCCGTCGAGCGGCGGGTCTTTGTCCAGATTTGTCGGGAAGGGGTAACCCTCCGCGCATGAGGCGACCGCTGCATCCGCTTCCGCTTGAGTCATTCTTGATGTTGCAAGGCCCTCCAGCAGGACGGGATATAGTGCTTCGCGCATCCTTGTTCGGTTCAGCGACTCCATTGCCCGACCGTAGGCCGACGAAATCTGCAGGAGGTTTGCCATTCGCTGCACGGATGTCGTCCCATTCGAGCCGGCTGCATGGAAGAGCGCGGGATTGAAGAACAGCGCATCGCCTTTTTCAAGAGGCAATTGTACGTAGTGGGCCTCGAAGTAATCGCGAAAGTCTTGGCGACGCCACGCAAGGTACCCCGCGGCATATCGCTGCGAATAGGGAAGCAGTTTCGTTGGCCCACTCTCCACGGGCATGTCGCTATGCGCAATAGCACCTTGCAGCGTGAGGAACGGGGACATCGCATGAACGTGACACGGATATCGTTCGGCTTCTGCCACCGTCTGGAAGCCAAGGTGGTAGTCACGGTGTGCCTGCTGCGCTTGGCCGCCAGGCCGCACAACGTTGACCTGCGATGTCATCTGAAAATGAGGCCCGAGCCAAGCCTCGGCAATCGCGAGCACTGCGGCATTCGCGTAGTAGCGCGCGAACACAGAAGGCGCTCGCAGGCACAACTTTTCCTGCGCATTCCAAATCCGGTCGTTCGCGCCCGCTTTGGCGAAATGGTCGGCAGGCGCGCTACCGGCCTCGCGCTCTTCTTGAATGATTGACTCGAAAACTTTTGTTGCCTCATCAACCGGAGAAGTGTCTGCATAGGCCCCTTTCAGCACCAAAACGCCCGCCCCAAGATTCAGCACAGTTGCCCACTCTTCCTGCAGTTCGGCTCGTCGCGACACGTTCTCATATGCAACGTGAAGCTGACGGCAGTCATATAAAGGAACGTGTTGGCAGATGCCGGAGGCAAACGTCAAAGCAGTGTCCCCCTTCTGCGGCTTAAGCACAGAACGGAAGTCCTGAAGCGAGCAATACTGCTCCCGATACCAATGGCGTGCCGGCGCATGACGCCGCGGGTCAATGCTGTTCGTGTCTGCCCTCCTCGTCTGGTATCAACGATAGCGCTACAGCCGGCGCTTGCGGCGACATTCCGCAGTCGCCACGCGTCGCTTATGCCGGTCTCGACAATCGAATGGCCGGGGCAACAGCCGCTTACCTTATCGGTCAATGGCTTCACCGACAGGAAGGCAACGTTCTAATAACGATGACAATGAACGCTTCAGGGGCGAAGAAGACAGGGCAATCAGCTTTCGTGAAGCATTGCAGCGGTGCTATCCAAAGCTGAACCTGGTTGATGCCAGTGGCGGTCACGGCCTTGACGTGCAAACGGAGGAGCACGTGAGACGGGCCGTGGGTCGCAGGAAGAAAATTGTGGCGGTCTATTCGATGGGCGGAGGCAACATTGCGATACTTCGCGCCCTAGAGTCGATAGGGCAGAAGCCGGAATGCTTCATAGGACATGACTTGGATCGAGACAACGTACATCTGCTCCGCACCCGCAAACTTAACGCCGTTCTGCACCATGACCTTCGCCAGGACATGAGGACTGCTTGTCACCACGTAATGCATTTCCATAAGCTTTTGCCAGCCTCCGCCGTCGGCGCATCTTCGTCCGTGGTAGTTGTTACTCCGGAAAACATTCCGACGTATGTCGAGCAGAGATTCGGCAAGCTGGAAATGTGACTTGACCGGGCCAGGCCGGAGTTAGCAAGCGAAGCGATTTTTCTTAATCCGTTCGACGGCCCGGCATGCTTCGAGCTGCCTATTTGCAGCGGATATCCGCGGCGGTTCGACCGCACAAGTGGTGCTTGCATGGCCGCTCTATCTTTGAAAGCGGCCGATGCGGTCGGTACCACGACCGGCGGCAACGGTTCGCGTCATGACCTCGGTGAGCCCAGTATTAAGCTGGCGTCGCTCCTTGCCTGCCCTGCCTGTGAGGGCATATCGCCCAGCCATTGCATGAATTCGCCCACATGCTGCGCCCAGAGATCGGGGCGCGTCATCGTGAAATGGCCCGGTGACGAAGGCGTGCCCTGCTGCACCACGTACCGGCCGTGCTGAAGCGTCGGCACTAGTCGCTCGAGGACGCGCAGTGTGTCGGGATTGAATTCGTCGTCGGAAAAATTCAGGGCGAACAGCTTGGCCTCAATCATGGGGAGCGCGGGCTCGGGATCGTAGGTGAATGATGACTTGAGCGAATACAGGATATCGTTCGGATCGACGTGCTCTGCCTGGAAACGATTGGTCGCGAGGAACTTGTCCGCCGCTGCGCCGTCGGGAATTTCCTGCTGCAGTGCGGGCGCGCTGTCGATCATCATCCGCAGTACCCTGAAACCATCGATCCAGCCGCGCGGCGTTTGCGTGTAGTTACCGTTCTTCCACTCCGGATCGGAGCGGATCGCGTCGATGACCACGCGCCGCCACAGCAGATTGCGGCCCGATACCGTAATAGGCAGCGATACCACCGGCATCACCCCATCCATCATGTCGGGATACGCCTCGGCCCATTGCCACGCGTTCATGCCGCCCATCGACATGCCGAGAATCGCATGCAGATGCCCGATCCCCAGCGTTTCAGTCACCAACTTGTGCTGGAGATCGACGATATCGCCGTAGTCATAGTTCGGGAATTTCGCCTTCAGTCCGTCGCTCGGTTTGCTCGACTGGCCGTGGCCCACGTTGTCGGGAAAAATCAGATAGTAACGGTTCGCGTCGAGTGGACGGCCCGGGTCGAACAACGCCTTCGTGAAGGTCGGACTCAGCAGCGTGCGGCTGTCCGCGCCGGTCCAGTGCAGGACCAGGACAGCGTTGTCGATGGCGCCCCGGGCATTGCGATGCGGCGTGCCGAGCGTTGCGTAGTGAAGCTTCAGCCGGGCCAGCGTCTCCCCGTCCCGAAACCTGTAATTCTCGAACCAGGCATCGGCCTGGACGGCCACCGGATTCACGCGCTGGTCCCACGGCGCAGCCCCATTGGCGGTTGCGGTGGACGGCGCGTTGGACTGGGCCGATGCAGTGCCCGCGAACAAGGGGCCGGACAGCAACAAGCCGAGGAACGCGCCGGCAGCGGCACCGGTACGGCGAGACATCATGATGATTTCCTTATCTGGTTGAGGAAGACGTATGCGCCGGCGTGCGGTTCATGCCGTTGCATCGGCATGCTTTACTTGGGCTTGGCGTTCGACAGGCCTGCGTCGCAGCAGGTCGAACGCCATAATGTGGCTTGCCCCCGAAATGCCGACGCCGTAGAACGGAATCAGCGCCATCGGCAGCGTCTGGATGCCGGACATGCGAGGATCGTTGAGCAGGAAGTAGGTCACCCCGGTACCGACTGCCACGAGGAAATCGGCAAATCCGAACAGGTGGAAAACCAGATACCGGTTGCGAGTCTTCGGCAACAGCGTGACGCCAGCGGCCAGCAATCCTGCGATCAAGTCGCCCCATCCCGCATTCCGGACAAAAGCTTCCGGCAGGAGGTCGTGCGCCCCATACCAGAAGAAGACCAGCGCTGCCGCGATGCGCCAGATGTGGAATGCCGTCAGCGTCCGCAGCCCGATGCTCTCGATATATGCGCGAAAGCCCCTGGACAGCGCATAAACGACGACGGGCGCCACGATGCCGAAGGCGATGAGGGCCGTCAACCACAGTGGGTAGGCAGCACGATAGAGGCCGGCCTGGGCGGCGGCGGCAACGGCCAGTCCCCAGACGATCAGCACACCCAACAGGATGCGCGTCTCGCCGCTTTTACGGATTTCAACTACCTGGCTCATAATAAATATCCGTTAGTACAACTAATTATTGGATTCAGCTTCTCGGCGCCAGCGAATGAAACGCCGGACGTTACAGCACCCCCTTTCTGCCGTCTTCGGACAGCTTCAGAAGCGGTGTCGACTTGGACAGGTTTTCCGGCTGCACCCGCTCCCAGAGGCTTCCCTTCCCTTGCTGCCGGCCGCGTTCGTCTTCACGCCGGAGCCACTGTTCAACGGTCCGGATGCGGTCTGGATGGATTTCATCGAGCAGTGCGTAGTCGCGCTGGATCACGCCGTGCTTCCAGATGTTCCAGAACCCGGTGAAGTTATCGCGAAAGCTCATCGTGCTCTTGTCGTTCGGATCCGCGTTGTATCCAGCGGGCAGGCTCGCGGCCATCTTGAGCGGCCCATTCCAGTACGTATCCAGATCCGTGTCGATATACCGCGCCGGATACCCGGTCACCTGTTCGAAGGCCTCGGCCAGTTTGCGGTACTCGACCTGCTCAATCGCGACTTCGAGGTCCATGCCGTTCGCGCGTTCGGGATGGTCGAACAGCCAGCGCGCGTAATAGCCGCAATCGTCCAGCGCGACGTGGGGCACCGCGCCGTTTCCGAGTGGCACGCGCCAGGTCAGCACGCCGTCCTCCATGAACGGCGTCATTGGCGTCATGGCCGAAAT
This sequence comes from uncultured Burkholderia sp., assembly GCA_964414365.1. Lineage (GTDB taxonomy): Bacteria > Pseudomonadota > Gammaproteobacteria > Burkholderiales > Burkholderiaceae > Trinickia. The sequence goes on along the minus strand of CAYPWK010000020.1, from coordinate 21,936 downwards.
CGCCATCTCCATGTACGGCCCTGTGGTGAGCAGGGCCGCACCCATGCGGTCCCCGTTCGTCTGGTTCTGGAACAGGATCCATTCGCCTATACGGCCTTTGCCGTCATAGTGGCCGGCGCGGAAGCGAGAGTCGTAGCCGGCCTTCTTGAGTGCGTAGTCGAGGTTGCCGTACACAAAGAACTTGATGCCCTCTTCCAGCGCGATTTCATAGCAACGGATCGCCCAATAGATCTCCGTTTTCTCGCCGGTATTAAACCCGTCGAGATTGATGTATGCCCCGTCGCAGCCGCGGAAGCCTTCCCGCAGGACCGCTTCGTCGGCGAACGTGCCTTCAAGGATCGATACGTTGCCGAGCGCGAGCAGCGCCTTGGCCCGCCGGGAATCGGGATTTCGGCTCAAGGCTCGGACAGAATATTTGCCGTCGGCGACGAGCGCGCTGATGACAGGCAGGCCCTGCGCGCCTGTACCGCCGATGACGAAGATATTGGAAGTGGCATGGGAAGGCATGGTGGTTTCCTCGAGTTCGACCGAACAGACGGCCGCCGATAGCGCCCATCTCGCTGGCTAGTCACTCTTATGATAAGAGTGACTAGCCCAGCCGGCAAGCACTTTCTGGTTTTCGGAATTGGGGAACCGGCGGTGCTGCCTCGTGGAATCTGTTCGACGCGCCAGCGCGACTCTTATAATGAGACTTACCCGGCGACGATCGCTGGGCTACGAGGGACACGGTGCATGCGCTCGAAGGGTTTCAACGGAATGGTGTGCTCGATTGCTGGCGTCATGGCGGCGATCGGTGACCGATGGGGTTTGCTGATCCTGCGCGATCTCGTCTTCGGTCTCAGCCGATTTGACGAGTTTCGCCAGTCGTCCGGAATAACCAATGCGACGCTCAGCGACCGGCTGAAGCATCTGGAGGCCAACGGCCTCATCGAGCGCAAGCGCTACCAGGCAAATCCGGAGCGATACGAATATCTGTTGACCCCGAAGGGCTGGCAGATCGCCCCTTTGATGCCTGTACTCGCACAGATCGGGGATAGCCTGGACGTTTCCGGAGCGTCGGCCCCGCCGATGAAGTTCGTGAATCGAAAGACCGGGGCCGAGGTACGGTGGAGCTTTGTCGATGAGCAGACGGGTGAGCAGATCAGCGCCGCGGATTTGGCCATCAAGGAAGGTCCGGGGGCGGACGATCTGCTCCGCTGGCGCTTGTCCCAAGGTGAGCACCGCCGCCAGAAAGCAAGATGAGAACAATGAGGTCTCTCGCGAGACAGATCTCATCGGTCAACTGGCGTTCGCATGAGTGCATTTGGGTCAGCCTCAGTCGCCAAGCGCCCGTCCCGGGCGAGCGCCAGACCACGAGTCGTTTCTCGTGCGATCAATCGACGCATTGGCGGCGAAGTCTATTGCTTTGGCTAAGGAAAAACGGTTTCGCGACGTGCCGTCGATTAGGTGAGTAGCCGCGAGAGGGCGATCGCTGATTCTACGACGAAGGCCCTTGTTGCCCCAGCAGACGAGATAGCCTGGCGGAGGCCTCTTTGAGCAATTCCGCGAACTGTTCAACTCGTTGTTCCGTAACCCGGACACTGGGGCCAAAAATGCATATCGAACCCGCAACCTGATTGGCGCCGTTGAAGAACGGCGCTGCGACGGCTACGGCGCCTTCGATCAGTTCGTGATGGCTCGTGCCAAATCCCATAACGCGAATTCGTTCGATGTCACTCATCACCGCCTCGATGTCCTGCTCGGGATCGACGAGATAGCGCCGCAATTCCTCGGGCGTGAGCCGCATCTGCGAAAGGATGGTGCGGCCGCTCGCACCGCGCACGAGCTTCTCGCGATAGCCGATGCCGCGTCGAAAGCTGAGCGGCTGATTGCTCTCCAGTTCCGCGACACAAAGCCGGTAAGTGTCGTCGGGGACGAAGAGCGCGACAGTTTCGGAGGTGGCTTCCCAGAGACTCCGCAGCACCGGCTGCGCGAGCTCGGCGATGCGGTGATCGCTCAGCCAGACATGAGCCAGCTGAGCGACCGAGCTGCCGAGATGGAAGCGCTGCGGCTCCCCCGACGACGCCAGAAAACCGGCTTGCTCGAGCGTGTTCAACAGCCGATACAGCGTCGGGCGGCTCAGATTCACGCGCGTGAGCAACTCCGCCACGGTTAGCGATTTGTCTCCCGGTTTGAACGCTAGAAGTATCTCCAACGCCCGCTCCACCGCACGAACACTCTCGTGCGCCTTCTTTTCTTCCATCTTTTCCGCCCCTTTCGCCTCTTCGGACCATGCAGTCAGCGCCATTGTAGAGAAATCCCCTATGCGTTCACGCTTGAACTTCGCGCGGCGTGTCCGTACAATGAAATTGTAGTTTCATCAGGCGGACAACCAGACACGAATTGGAGTTTGAGCATGGACAAGAACATGTCAGAAACGCTGGTGCGCACCGGTCCCGGCACCGCAATGGGCAATCTGATGCGGCGTTATTGGGTGCCGATCCTGCTGGCGAGTGAAATCGCCGAACCGGATTGCCCGCCGGTGCGCGTGCAGATCCTCGGGGAAAAGTTGCTGGCGTTTCGGGACTCGGACGGGAATGCGGCGCTGATCGACGAGTTCTGCTCGCATCGAGGCGTGTCGCTCTATTTCGGGCGGAACGAGGAGAACGGCATCCGCTGCGCCTATCACGGCCTCAAGTTCGACCGCAACGGCAACTGCATCGAAGTGCCGTCGGCGCCGCAGGCGTGCAAGCACATGAGCATCACGGCATATCCGTGTATCGAGCGGGCAGGAATCGTCTGGGCTTACATGGGACCGAAGGACAAGCAACCGGCGCCGCCGGACCTCGAATGGTGCAACCTGCCGGCAGACCACGTATTCGTGTCCAAGCGTCTGCAGGAGTCGAACTATCTGCAGGCGATGGAAGGCGGCATCGATACCAGCCACGTCTCGTACGTGCATCGCTACGAAGTCGACGAAGACCCGATGCACCAGGGCACCAAGGCGCTCGAATACATCAAGGTGGACGGCAACGTCGTCTTCGAAATCGAGAAACAGCCGTTCGGGCTCACGCTCTTCGGGCGTCGCAATGGCGAGCCGGATTCCTACTACTGGCGGATCACGCAGTACCTTTTCCCGTGGTACACACTCATTCCTCCGTTCGGCGATCACTCGCTGGCGGGCCACGTCTGGGTGCCGATCGACGATCACAGTTGCTGGGCATGGAGCATCAACTTCCGTCCGGACCGTCCGTTGTCGGACGAAGAGATGAACGACCTAAAGGCCGGCAAGGGCATTCACTGCGAATACGAGCCGGGCACGTTCCGTCCGAAGGCGAACAAGGACAACGACTATCTGATCGACCGCCAGGCGCAGAAGGAAAAGCGCGCTTATTCAGGCGTCTTCGGCTTCGCGATGCAGGACGCGTCCCTGCAGGAAAGCATGGGGCCCATTCAGGACCACAGCAAGGAGAAGCTGCTGCCGACGGATCGCGCCATCGTGATGGCCAGGCGCACGCTCTATGAAGCGGCCACCGCCTTGCAGGTCGACACCGATCCGCCCGCCATCGACGCCAATCAGCAGCGCGTGCGCGCCGCCGGCGCCTTGCTTCCGCGCGATCAGAAGCCGCAAGAGTGGGCCGTCATCCATCTTTCGGATGGCAAGGGCCAGCGTGCAATGAAGCGAAAGTAGAAGCGTTTCGGAAGCAAAAGTAGAAGCAGCCTTGGCGCGAATAGCCTGCCCAGGCCACCGGAAGGTCATCGGGTCCATCCCCCCTGGATACCTGATCACCCGCCAGGTTCGTACCGGTCTGGCGACGTTTCGCCTGAGGCGCGATCGCTACGTTGCGGGCCTGCTGGCAGAACCTCTTGACTCGCTTTTCTCTCCCGACGCTCGTTGCGCCGGGCTTCCGCACGCTCGACGACTTCTTCCAGAGTTTGCACCTGTTCAGGTGTCGCACGACCAAAGCGCTTGCTATAGCAATGCGCGATAAATTCGGCCAGGGGTCGCTTCCACGAGTCCTGTTGCACATTAGCCAGCGCTCCGAATTTTCGGGGATTCAATCCCAATTCACGAGCCATCTGGATATGAGCATGGCTCAGCCTGAAACGCTGCCTCGCTTCAAACCAGGGCTGAAGTTTCGGTGGTATCCGCATCAGTTCTGACCTCTGCGCCAATCCGCTGCAGTCAATCGCTCCACTGCCGCGCAATATCGCGCCTGCGAAGCAGCAGCATCGCCGTCCTGATTCGTCTTTAAAATGCCGAACAGATGCTCTGCGACGACCGAGCCGATCGCGTGAATCGCATCGTGTCGTGTGAGTCCCTCTTTCCTGAGGCGATGCATCGCCCGGACCACGGGGTCAAGCTTCAATGCCAGCTGGTTTTCGACGATCACGTGCAGCGCGGCATGTAACCTGACGTTGGGAAGCGTGATCCGGGCGCCGCGATGCCAGGTCTCGACGAGGACAATTCGCTCCTGCTCGTCAAGGTTGAGCCATGATGCAGGCTCAGACTCGCGCTCGGGGTTGTACGCTTCCATGAGTGAGAGCTCGTGCGGACCATAATTTCGGGGGTGCGCCATGTCAGCGCGTCTTCATGTAGGCGGCATAGAGGCCCGCATGCAGGCCACGCAATGCCCCGCGCCGCTCGACAAGATCGTGCTGACGGCCCTGACGCTCAAGGCTCAGGATCTGCCACAGCAACGATGTTGCCCGCTCGGCGTCGACCTGACGGGACAGCCGCGCTTCGCGCAGCCGATCCGCGAGCGCTGGCTTCACTGTGAGCAGCCACGCGGGGAACCACGCGAAATCGGCCGGCTCACCGGTCCCAGCGAATTCCGCGTCGAACTGCCTGCATAGCGCGTCCAGCGTCGGCTCTCCCAGTCGGCGTATCAGCGCTTCACACCGGGCGGGTGCGAGCCACGCCAGCTCCGCGATCAGCGGCCAGGCGGCGTCCAGACCATCAGCGCGGTAACGCGCCTCGGTCATCCACCCAAGCGGCACCGGAATGCGATGCCACGATGCAATCCGTTCGACCGCCTGCTTTGCCGCAGCCGGGTCGCCCGCCAGCAGCCACATCGGCGCCGCGTGATCGTCGCCGTAATCGGCATGAAACGGCAGCGCGACCGCCCGCTGCGCGAGTGCCCGCCAGCACGGCGCGATCCAAGAGCGGGCCGTCTGTTCACCCAACAGCCGCCTGGCCGCCGGCACGATCTCGTCGGCCAGCACACGACGGACTGCGGCGAGCGCCTGATGCCCGGTAAGTCGCGTCATCGAGGTGTCCTCGAGCGCGGCGATCAGTGTCGCGAGTGCGGGCACGGCGTCGTCGGCAGGATAGACTTCCACCAGCCGCTCCCACGCCCGTCGGGCACCGGCAGCGTCGCGCCGATGCAGCGCGTCGAGCACATCGTTGCGCAGCATCACATCACGGCTATCGGCGAACAGGTCGAGTTGCATCGCGGCACGAGTCAAAAATGAAATCAGAAGAGCTAATCGTTCAGCTCAGCAAGGTTAGCCCATTTGACGGCGCTTCTGAACGTCCGTCCGCCGTCGTCGACCGATTCGATGATCGCCCGCTGACCGCTGGCTTCGGCGACCACCCGCACGATCCGTTCGCCGTAGCGCATCAGCGCGCCGATCGGTGGGCAGCGGCGACGACGCAGCTTACGGGAACTTGGGGATATCGTCGGCTTGGTCACGTGGCTTGCTTCCGCACGGTGGCCTTACCTGCCGAGCGGGCCAGGCGGCGGGCAGCGCTCGCCATGGATTCATCCTTGCGTCGGCCAGCGCGACCGGCTGCCCCGCCCGGCATAGGCGCCGCGCCTTGCTGCCGGAACATTTTCAGTTCCTCCATGTATCCAGCATTCGCGCGACGGGCTGCGTCCAGACTGCCTTCGAGCACGCCGATCTGCTGGCGTGCATCGCCCAATTGAACTTGAAGCGCCTGAAGGTCGGCGTGTCGCCGTACCTCGCCATCGTCGGCACGCCGCACGGCGGCGTCGCGTTCCTTCAAGAGCCGCGTGCTGGTGGTCCGCTCCCGTTCGACCTCCATCAGCGCGCGTTTTTCCGCTGCGCGCAGACGCTCCTCGGCCCGCTGAGCATCCGTGCGCAGCTTTTCCAGTTGCCCCGCAAAGTCCGCACGGGCCTGGGCGAGCGCCGCGTCCTTGTCGCCGCTTTCACGCTGTAAGCGCGCGACGTCGGTCTCCAGCGTGCGGCGTGACGCGTCGCTCACTGCCAGGGCCTGCTCCAGTTCCCGAACCCGCGTCTGCGCGGCAAGCAGGGCGACACTGCGTTCGTCGAGCTCCGCTGCCGCCCGCGCCGTCGCCTCATGCGCGGTGGCGATCGCCGCCCGACCGGTCTCCCGCTCAGCCTCCAGTTCGACGCGCAGCTCCTGCAGCGCCGCGTGTGCGGCCGCCGTCGAGCGGTCCCACAACGCGGCCACCAGGTCGCCGGCGGCCGCCAGCACCTCCGGCGGCAGGTCGGGCCGATCGAGCCTCACGCGACTTTTTTCTCGCAACGTATTCCAGAACTCGGCCAGCACCTCGGTGGGCGTGCCCATGCTGCCTTTGCGCACCAGCTGATACAGCCGGTTCGCGGTCGGCGTGAGGCCGAAGCGGAAGAACATCAGCGTGCAGACCTCGCGATACAGCTCGCGCGTCTTCGGGAACGCCGCCTTCAGGCGCTCGATCTCGGCGGCCAGCGCCGCCTCGGGGGACAGGACGACGGCCGCGACGGCACCAACCGGGCGCGCGGCCACGCGCAGATCACCGCCCGTGACGACCTCAATGCGGTGCGCGCGTGGCTCGCGCGGGTCGCCGACAAGAAAACGACCTTCGAGAATTACCGTAAGGAGGCTGAGCGTCTGTTGCTGTGGGCAATCGGGCAACTCGGCAAACCGCTGTCGTCGCTCACGCACGAAGACCTGCAACTGTTCCGGCAATTCCTGAAAGACCCGCAGCCGCGGTCGCGCTGGGTCGCCGACGGCGGCCGCAAATACCCGCGCCATGACCCGCGCTGGCGGCCGTTCTACAAGGCGCTCCGGCCAAGCAGCCAGTACCAGGCCATGGTGATCATCAACGCACTGTTCGCGTGGCTCGTCGAAGCCGGCTATCTGGCTGGCAACCCGTTGTCGCTGTCCCGTCAGCGCACCCGCCGCTCAAAGCCACGCATCACGCGCTACCTCGACCGCGAGCTATGGAACGAAGTGAAGCGCTATATCGACAGCCTGCCGAAGGACTCGTCGCGCGAGCGGGAGCGCTACCGGCGCGCGCGGTGGCTATTTACGCTGTTCTATCTCGGGGGCCTGCGTATCTCGGAGGTCGGCGGCAATACGATGGGATGCTTCTTCTGCCGGGCTGATGCCGACGGTCACGAGCGCTGGTGGCTCGAAGTGCTGGGCAAGGGCGACAAGGAGGGGCTGGTGCCCGCCTCGGCGGAAATGATGGTGGAACTTGGGCGCTACCGGCGCGAGCGCGGCCTGTCCGCCCTGCCTTCAAGGCATGAGGACACACCGCTCGTGCTACCGCTGGGCAAATCCATGAAGCCGCTTACCCGCGCCGCGTTGCACACCATCGTCAAGGGCATTTTTGCCGGTGCGGCCGAGCGGCTCCGGCTGCGCGGCGACGCGTTCGCGGCACAGGCGGATCTGCTCGAACAGGCCTCCGCACACTGGTTGCGCCACACCGCTGGATCGCATATGGCCGACGGCGGCGCCGATCTGCGTACCGTGCGCGACAACCTGCGCCACGCGTCGCTGACAAGCACCAACCCCTACCTGCACACGCCCGACGAAGAGCGCCACCGGGAGACCGAGGAAAAGCACCGCATCGACTGGTAAGTCCAGCCCGGCGTGGCGATGCGTGGAGGCCATCCCGCGAGATGTGAAGGAACCGCAGAGTCTGACACATGATGCCGCATAAAATCAGGAGCCTGGCGACACGCTCGCATTCACTCCAGAGAAATTGAGTTCGACACAGGCACACCTCAACGCGATTGGAGCAGAAATCGGATTGATAACGCCATAATTGTCTGCAGAATATCGTTCGCATCTGCAATGATCTGGTTTGTACCACCGGTCATCGCCTCAAGCCGCTCCTGATTCCGAAGCTCGGCTGCGCGCTCCCCTTGCACACCCAGAATCAAACCTTCCAGATATAGCAACCGTCCATCGCTGTCAAACACGCCGCCGCCCACTTCCCGCACCCAATGAATACTACCGTTTGCTGCTCTGATGCGGAAATCCGTTGTCCATGGTACACGTCCCTCTATACTTTTCCTTGTTATGGCATCGCAATGCTCGATGTCCTCGTCCATCGCCAACGAAGCGAGTGTACGTACTCGGTTACCCAGGAAATCTGAAACAGGATACGGACAGACAAGCTCGATGAGCTGGTATGGCATCAGGTTGTGGAATTGCTCAGACATCCCGATCGACTGAAAGAAGAGTATGAACGTCGACTTGACGTGATGGAGCGTAGCGAAAAGCGCGGCTTCGATACCGGCAGTCTGGAAAAGCAGCGGCTTCAGCTCGAAAAGAGCAAGTCGCGGCTGATCGACAGCTACTCCGACGGTATCATCGACAAGGCCGACTTCGAGCCAAGGATGCAGCAGTTGAAGAGCCGGCTCGAACAGATTGAACAGCAGATCCAGGAATCGCGGCGCCACGGTGCGATGCAAAGCGAGCTGTTTCTCGTCATTAACCGGCTTGAGGAATTTGCAGCCACCGTCACTGAAAAGCTGGATGCGATTGATCTTGAAACGAAACGCAAGATCGTTCTGGGCCTGGTCAAGTGCGTAGCATGCATCACCCCGTTGTCGACGGCAAGAACAGCTCGGTCTATGGGGAAAAACCGGGGCAATCCGTCCTCGACCGGTTGATGAAGTTTTCAAGAATACGGCTGCCAGGCCCGCTCTTCTCAAGGCAGGCCCATGTCGACGAGCTTCATGCGATCCTCGACACCTTCGTCTTGATCGCCGAACCCAAGGAACTCAGTGCGCGACGCTTTGCGCTCGAGCGCGGCGCGATCGCCGGCTCGTCCGCGCGCGCCGATTTCGATTGGGCCGGCGCATGGGAACGGGCTGCCGCAATGCGGCCCGATGCCGCCGACCCGGAGGAAGCATTGGCGGCGCTACTGCGTGCGCGTCACACGGCTCCGAGCCCCCACCATTTCGCCCAAGCCCTCGCCAAAATCGACTCGGTTCCCGCTAAACACGCGTCGCTGCTGGCCGGCGCGCTGACGTGGGTGAATCAGCAGCGCATCGCACCAGATGAGCGACAGGCCACGGCGCTGCGCGAGCTTCGGGAGGAACTGAGAGACGATGCCTTTCTCGTACGCGTGACGGCTGCAGTCCTGGAGGGTTTGGTGGAGCCCGTGAGCGCGCCGTCGACATTGCGCGGATAGCGTCTTCCAGCGGCATTTGCGGCGCGGTCGTTGTCCCGCTGCGGCAGGCACTGACGGTTCGGATCGCCGTCCAAGACCATGTCAGGGGAAATCCTGGTCGGCAATCAAGGGGCTATCGATGAACGCACTCTTCGCATGGATCGCCGCCGCGCGCTGGCGGCTGTCGCTCTCGCATTGCTTCGAGGGGCTGCTGATTCAGATTCCTGTCGGCCTCTTGTTCGACTTGCGCGTCGGCGCGCTTGCGGTGGTGGTCTGGTACTGGTCGCGCAAGAAGCTCGAGATGGAAGACGCAGTGAAGCTGCCCGGCGAGTCGCATGACACCGTCTGGGCGGTTGGCTGGTTGCCGTGGGAGTGGGACAAGTACAAGGTGCTCGACGTCGTGCTGCCAGCGGCTTCCTCGATCCTGATAGCGTGGCTTGCGCCGAACCATGCCCTGCTGCTTCGGCTTTAGCCTCGCCTACGCCAACGACAGTCCTCCCTGCCGCCCCGCCGAATCGTAGGCCATCCGGATCGATTCCAGCTCGGCGGGCAAGCGTGGCGAGCAGTCGCGCCTGCGCGGAGTCCGGGCAAATCCCTGCCGAAGGTACAGCGCCTGCGCCCGCGAGTTGCTCACCAGCACGTCGAGCACGAGTTGCCGTCCCTCACCAAGGTCGATCGCACCCGCCTGCAGCGCATTGTCGAAGAGCGCGCTGAAGACACCCGTGCCGCGCATCCGCTCGTCTGTCGCACAGTGGGCAAGCAGCGATTGCCTGCGGCAGGGCTTGGGCAACTCCCCCTCGAGCACCAGTCCCCTGCCCAGTGCACGCAGCGTGTGCGCAACACCGAAGTGACGCAACAGCAGCCACGCAACGTGGGGATCGTCGAGCAGCAAGCTGCGTCCGTCATGGATGGCCAAGACGGCGCAAACCGTACCGTCGCGCGTAACGGCGACGCGGTGACGCCGATAGGAAAATCGCCCGCTCCCCTGCGCGAATGCCATCCGCAGGAACGCTATACATTCGGCCGCCGGGACCCCGAGAAAGAAACCAAACTCCCTCTGCCCGGAGGCGAATACCAGGGGAGCGCACGCGTCGGCGTCCGCTGCGCGGGCCGGGCGAAACTGCAGCCCCTCGATGCCGCGTGGCGCGCTCTCTAGCACCTCGCGCCCTCGCCTAGCGGTTCTTGACGCGCACGAGCGCGGCAACGGTACGGCTGATCTGCTCCGGCTCATGCGTCGAGCAGATGAAGAAGCGCAAGCGCGCGGCCCGCTCCTCGACCGCCGGATAGAAGATCGGCTGCACGTTGATCCCTTCTTCGAACAAGGCGTTCGCCCACTGTGCCGCCTTGAGCGAACTGCCGGTGATGACCGGCACGACCGCATAGCCTTCGCTTCGTCCTGTGTCGAAGCCCGCTGCCGTCGCCTCTTCAACGAACTGACACCCACGCTCGCGCAAGGTCGCGACACGCTGCGGCTCCTCCCGCATGCGTTCGAGCGCCGCGAGCGACGCGGCAGCCAGCGCGGGCGCCAGGCCGACGCTGTACAGAAACCCGGGTGCAAGGTGGCGCAGCATGTCGATCAGCGGCTGGCACCCCGCAATGAACCCACCGCAACCGGCGAGCGTCTTGCTGAGGGTGCCCATCCACAAATCGACATCGTCCGGCGCCACGCCGCAATATTCGCGAATGCCTTTGCCGGTCGCGCCCAGCACGCCCAGCGAATGGGCCTCGTCGACCATCAGGAAGGCGTCGTGGCGATTGCGGATCTCGACGAAACGCGCCAGCTCGGGCAAGTCGCCGTCCATGCTGTACAGGCCTTCGATCGCGATCAACACCCGGCGGTAATCGCGCCGCACTCGCGTGAGCAATTCGTCGAGCGCACGCCAGTCGTTATGCGGGAAGCTCAGGCGCTTGGCGCCGCTCAGCTGTGCGCCCTGAACAATGCTGTTGTGGGCGAGCGCGTCGTGGACGATCAAGTCGCCGGGGCCGAATAGAAAACCTGTCACGGTCACGTTCGTGGCGTGGCCGCTCACGAATACCAGACAGTCATCGACTTCGTAGAGCGACGCGAGCCCGCGCTCGAGCTCGCGCTGCACCGGCCGCTCGCCCGCCACGATCCGGCTCGCGGAAGCGGATGTGCCATAGCGGTCGATCGCCTGCTTCGCGCGCTCCGACACCGCCGGGTCCCCGGCAAAGCCCAGATAGTTGTAGTTCGCGTAGTTCAGGTACTCGCGCCCGCCGATGCGGGTCGTCGCGCCCGCGACGCCATCATGGACGCGGAAAAACGGCGATTCGACGCGCAGCGTTTCGCCCATTTGCCGCATGATCTTGACCTGCTGATACTGCGGCATCGCCTCGAAGCGGCTACGCGCGTCCGGGCCCGCAGCGGGCGTCGCGGCGCTTGCGGCATTCGGCACGAAGGGCGCGGCCGCCTCGTCCGATACGCGTTCCAGCTGACGTTTCAACGCCTTCGCAGCAAGCTGCTGGCGAATGTGCTCGCCTAGTCCCATCCCCGTTCCCTTCGCTTATTCCTGATTGACAAGGCGGCGCTACGCCGCAAATTCGGCCCCTTCCCACGCGTCGCGATTCGCGAGCAGGGTTTCGACGAGCCGGAAATTCATTTCGTGACTGGGCCGTAGCGCGGACACACGCGCGAGCAAAGGCGCACCCGCGAGCGCAAGATCGCCGACCAGGTCGAGCACCCGGTGCCGCACGAACTCTTGCGGCAGCCGCAGCCCGCCGAGCACCCGGTCGCCGACGATCGACGCCGTGCAGGACGGCCGCGCACCGCGCAGAATCGGCACGCCGCGCAGGTAGCCGGCCACGATCGCCGGCACCGCCCACTTCACGCGTCCATACGAACGCGACGGCGCAATCTCGGCGGCGAACACCTCGGGCGTCAGCGCGCCTTCCCAATGCATGTCGCCAAAGCCCTTCAGGTCGTTACGCACGCTCAGCTCGTAGCGCGGGGCCGGCTCGATGCGCATCTCGCGCCGTGCGGCGCCTGTCCCATCGGTCACGACGAGCTCGCGCAGCACGCGGATGAAGCGCTTCGGAGCGGGCAGCGCCGTGCGCCCGCAAGCCCTGATCGCATCGACCCATGGCGTGGCGCTGCCGTCGAGAATCGGCACCTCCTCGGCATCGAGTTCGACCACCGCGTGATCGATTTCGCAGGTGAGCAGCGACGCAAGCAGATGCTCGACCGTGCGCACGGCGATGCCGCCGGGCTCGCGCAGCATCGTGCACAGCGGCTGCGCGCGACGCAGCGCTGGATCGACCGGCAGCACCGCCAGCTCGCGTCCCGCCCGCATGCGCCTGAAGACGACGCCATGCGCTTGCCCTGCCGCATGCACTGGCAGGATGCGCACCTGAACGCGCCGCCCCGTATGCAGCCCGTGACCGCTCAGCACGAGTTCGCGCGCCAAGGTCCCAACGCTGGCGTGCCAGCCGGCCGGCGCGCTCATTCGACCCGCTTCCCGGCCGCAACGGCGGCGCTGTCCGCGCCCCCGATGTCCAGCACTTCGCGGGCCGCGCCGTCGAGTGCGTGCTTGGACGCCAGCATCGTCACCTGGGCTTCCACCGAATCGGGCTGCGGCGCGCCGTCCTCGTCGGCGACCGTGATCGACTCGACGATCCGCTCCGCCAGCCCGCGCACCGAGGCGCCTTCCGCGATCGTCATCACGGACAGCTTGACCTCGAAGGTCTCCTCCACGGCCATGCCGAGCTCCATGCCCATCAGCGAATCCATCCCCATGTCGAGCACCGATTTGTCGGGCTCGATCCGCTCCGGCGACATGTGCAGGATCCGCGCGATTTGCGCCTGCAGCGTCTCCTCGACGAGGCTCACGGCCTCCGCGCGGGGCAACGCGCGAATATGCGCGCGCAGCTGCAAGCCGCCTTCGCGCGACGGCTCGTTCGCGCCGCGCGTCTGCAGCATCGCGTAGCGGCGGGCATTCGCGGCGGGCATGCCGCGCGCGATGGCCTGCCAGTCGAGCCGCACCACGGCCTCGCCCGCGCTGCCCGCGAGCAGTGCGCGCTCGAGCGCGGCGAGCGCGTCGGCGGAGCTGATCGACGCGCCGCCGATGCGCGCCTGCAATGCCTCGCGGGTTTGCTCGTTGCGGGCGAGGAAGCCGACGTCGTCGAGCGGCCCCCAAGCCATGAACGTGCCCGGCACTCCCGCCGCGCGCCGGTGCGCCACGAGCGCTTCGAGGAAGCTGTTGGCCGCCACGTAGCTCGCCTGGCCCGGGTTGCCCAGGAACGTCGTGGCCGACGAATAGACCACGAAGAAGTCGAGCGCGCGGGCACGCGTGACACGGTCCAGGTTCCAGGCGCCGGCCACCTTCGGCGCGAGCACCGCGGCAAAGCGTGCGTCGTCGAGATTGCGCACGAGACCGTCGTCGATTTGCATCGCCGAATGCAGCACGCCCTTGAGCGGGGTGCCGCGTGCCTCGATCGCCGCGACCACGCGTTCGAGCGCGGCGGCATCCGTCACGTCGCACGCGGCCGCTTCGACCTGCACACCGTGCTCGTCGCGCCAGCGTTGCGCTTCGGCCTGCTGCGCCTCGGCCAGCCGGCCCGCGCGGCTCACGAGCGTGAGATGCCGCGCGCCGCGCTGGACCATCCAGCGGGCCGTCGCAAAGCCGAGCCCGCCCGTGCCGCCGATCACCAGATAGGCGGCCTGCGGATCGAGCCGCAACGCCGGCTGCGCCGCTGAGCGCGCAGGCGCCGGCGTCCCGGCCGGATACGTGACCAGCACCTTGCCGATCTGGCGCGCCTGCTGCATGTAGCGGAACGCCTCTTCGACACGCGCCGCCGGGAATGCGCGATACGGCAGCGGATGCAGCACGCCGCTTTCGAACAGTTGCATCACCTCGCCGAACAGGCGCGCGGTCAGTTCCGGCAGCACGCCCATCAACTGGTCCGCGTCGATGCCGAAATAGCTGATGTTGTTGCGGAACGGCCGCAGTCCGATATGACTGTTTTCGTAGAAGTCGCGCTTGCCGAGCTCGAGGAAGCGCCCGAACGGCCGCAGCGTGTCGATGCCGCGCACCATCGCTTCGCCGGCGAGCGAGTTGAGCACGACGTCGACGCCCGCGCCGCCGGTGCGCGCGCGAATCTCGTCCGCGAACGCGAGGCTGCGCGAATCGAGCACATGATCGGCGCCTACGAGGCGCACGAACTCGCGCTTCTCGCGGCTGCCCGCGGTCGCGAATACCTCGGCGCCGAAATGCCGCGCGAGCTGGATCGCCGCGATCCCCACGCCGCCTGCGGCGCCGTGCACCAGCACGCGCTCGCCACGGCGCAGCCGCGCCAGCTCGAACAGCGCGTAGTACGCGGTGAAGAACGTGGTCGGAATCGTCGCCGCTTCTTCGAACGTCATGCTCGCGGGCTTGTGCGCGATCGCCGCCGTGCGCGTGCGCACGCGCGTCGCGAACGAAGCCGGCGCGAAGCCGAGCACGGCGTCGCCCGGCGCGAATCCGCTGATCTCGCTGCCCGTGCGCACGACGCGGCCGGCAAGCTCCATGCCGATCGACGCGCCGGCAAAGCCCGATTCCACCGCTTCGTCCGACAGCAGGCCCATCGCGTACATCACGTCGCGGAAGTTCAGGCCGGTTGCCACCGGCTCGATCTCCACTTCGTCCGGCGCGAGCGCGCACTCGGGCAACTCGAACCATTCCAGGTTTCGCAGCGAGCCCGGCGACTCGAACCCCAGCACCGCCGGCGCTTGCCCATCGCCGCCGTGCGGCGCGCGCGCGGCCGCGTCGAGCGCGCTCAGCATGCGCGGCACGAGACGGCCGTGAGGCGCGAGCAGCACCTCTTCCTCCGCATCCCCGGCAAGCAGCTCTTGCGCAAGCACGGCT
>CAYPWK010000020.1:0-6712 GCA_964414365.1 uncultured Burkholderia sp. | reverse complement strand
GTCGGACTTCATCAACGACCTGCTGCTCTACATGCGCAAGCACGGCTACCGGATCCGCGCACGCGGGATGCACATCGATCAGGCGGCACGGCAGCTCGGGATGCTCGTTGGCAAGCACGCGGCCCAGCCCCCATAGCGTGGCCTGCTCCGGATGCAGCGTCGCGGCTTCGGGCAGCGGGTTCGCGAATAGCGCACCACCCCGTGTCACGACGCGCAGCTCGACTGCGGGCGCCGGTCCCGCCGCGCTCAGCTCGCGCACGAGCCGCGCCAGCGCGATCGACGTGTCGTCCTGCGCGCGCAGTGCCGCCGCTCCGTCGGCATCGGCGCCGAGCGAGCCGGCGGGCGCCATGAATACGAGTCGATGCCGCAAGCCGGCTCGCGCTGCGGCAACGAAGCGCGGCGCATCGTGCGGCGTGGCGAGCGATACGGCGCAGCCGGCGTCGCGCAATGCACCGGCGAGTGCGTCAGCCTCCGCGCGCGCTCCCGGTGCGCACAACAGCATCCAGTGCACGGACTCGTCCGCGCGTGACGGAGTCGTCCGCGGCGAAGCCGGCGCGGCTTGCGGCACGCGCGCCACGACGAGCGCCGGGGCACCCTCCAGTTCGAGCCCGCGTTCCGCGTAGCGCACGACGTCCTCGAAGCCGGCCTGCTCGAGCATCTGCGCGATCTCGGATTGCGTGAGCCAAGCGCCCGACGCCGCGGCCGGTGACGCGCCGGCTTGCAGGCCGAAGACGATATCGGCGAAGCGGCTGCGGCGCGCCTCGGCGATCGCGATCAGGCCGCCGGGCGCGAGCCACTCGCGCATCGCCGACAACGCGCCGACCCGGTCCGCCTGCGCCGCGAGCGCGCGGTTGAGGAGCAACAGGTCATAGGGCGCAGCATCTTCGGTCCGCAGCCGCAGCCGGTCACCGGCTTCGAGCGTGACCGTGCGCACCGTCGCGTGCGCGTCGGCGTCGAAGCCGCTTAGTTGCTGCGGCGTGCAGGCAATCGTGTAATCGCAGCGCGACACAGGCAACTGCAAGTCGAGCGGACGCAGCACGTCGCTGTCCGGCATCCCGAGCTCCAGCACCCGCAGCCGGCGCGGCTCGCTCCACCCATGCGCCGCGCGTTCGGCACATGCGCCCAGCAACGCGTGCACGTGCGCCCAAGTCGGCGACGCCTCGAAGAAATGTTCGACCAGGCTGGCGCTCGCCGGGCTCGCGACGTTGCGTGCGTCGAGTTCGCCGCGCAGCAACGCCGGCAATGCGCGGCCGTAATGCGCGAGCAACGTCAGCTCCGCGACATGCGCCGGCGATTGCGCCAGAAGCTCGCGCCACAGTTCATCCGGCGCCGGCAGCGCGGCGCAGGCTTCGTCGTCGCGCACGAGGCGGCCGCCCTGCCACTGTGCGAGGCCGTCTTCCACCAGCATCGACGCGAGGCGCGCGATCAGCGCCGCGTGCTCGCCGGCCGGCAAGGCCGGCTGCGCAAACGCGTCGAGCGCGTCGAGCGCGCGCAGCGCATAGGCGCTTGCTAGCGCGTCGAACAGCGGCAGGATTTCGGTCAGGTGGCGCTCGCGGCGTGTCGCGTCTTCGCGCGCCGCCTGCGCGGCGGCTGCCGCGTCGACCAGTTGCGCCGGCGCTGGCAGCCCCAGCGCTTCGTATCCGCCCGGCAGCGGCTGCGCTTCGAGCGCATACGCGTAGTTGCCCGGCGCGGCGAGCCGCCGGCCGATCAAATCGATGCGGCGGAAACGGCACGCGGCAAGGCGTGCAACGATTTGTCCGTGCGCGTCGCAGAATTCGAACGACGCGACCACCGAATGCGGGCTGCGCCGCTCGATGCGCGCGAGCACGCGGCGCACCGTGTCGCCGCGCAGATAGTCGATGCGGCCGAGCTGCACCGGCACATACGCCGCGTGGTCGCAGGCGCCCTGCGAGTCCGGCTGCGACAGCAGCGCGAACAGCGGGTGAAAGCCGCTGTCCGTCAGCGCGGGATGGAGCAGATAGGCGTCGGTCGCGGCGCCCGGGCCGGCCAGCACGTCGGGCAGCGCCACGTCGGCCAGCGCCTCGTCGCCGGCCACGCGCACCTCAAGCACCCAGCGGAAAGCCGGACCATAGGCGAGACCGATGGCCGCCGTGTTCGCGTACAGCGCATCACCGCTCAGCGCGGGCTGCGCGAGCAGGTGTTGCAGCGTCTCGGGCCGCAGCGCGCCGCGGCCGTCGAGCGTGTTGCCGCTCGCCAGCATCCGGCCCGTGACGTTGACCGCCCACGGCTCGTCGCTCATGCGATCCCGTGTTTCGATCGTGAAAATCGCTGTGCGCGGCTCGATCGTCAGCCGGAACCGCTTCGCGTGCTGTGCCTGGAACACGACGGGCAACCGGATTTCGACATTCTCGAGCGCGCAGGTTGCGGTGCCGAAGAACGCGCGCGCCGCCGCGAGCGCCATTTCGACGTAGCCGGCGGCCGGGAACGCCACGCCGCCGTCGACCACGTGGTCCGCCAGCATCGCCAGACGCACCGGATCGAGCTCGTTCTCCCACGCGAATGCGGGCTCGTGCAAGCGGTAGCCCAGCAGCGGATGTTCGCGGCGGCGGCTGACTAGGTCGTAGCCCTCGACGGTCGGCCCGAGCCAATAGCGCTCGCGCTGCCACGGATAGGTCGGCAGCGCGACGCGCGGCGCGTCGGGCACGAGACGATCGAGCTCGACGCGCGCGCCGTTGGCGACGGCCGCGATGATCGCGTGATGCAGCATCGCCGCGCTGTCGTGGTGACGCTTCAACGTGGGCAGCGTGCGGCCGTCGGCGCCGAGCGCTTCGAGCGTCTGTTTCACGTAGGTGCGCAGGATCGAGTGCGGGCCCACTTCGACGAACACTCGCACGCCGTCGCCGATCAGGTGGGCGATTGCGTCGCCGAAGCGCACCGGCTCGCGGATGTTGCGCCACCAATACTGCGCATCCAGTTCCGTGCCGCTCAACGGCGCGCCGGTTACCGTCGACACGAACAGGCGCGCGCCGGCATGCGGCGTCAAGTCGGCCAGCTTGTCGCGCACCGGGGCCTCGATGCGGTCCATCTGCCGGCTATGAAACGCGTAGTCGAGATCGAGCAACTGGAAGAACCGGCCGCTCGCTTGCAGCGACGCTTCGATGGCTTGCAGCCCCGCGAGCGAGCCCGCCAGCGTGACCGACTGCGGACTATTGACGCCCGCCACTTCGACGACACCGTCCAGGCCCAGCTGTGCGATCAGGTCGCCCGCGGCCGTCTCGCCGATGCCGGCGGCGGCCATGCGGCCCGCGCCCCGGGTCAGCCCCTGGGAACGGCTGCGAATCTTGATCACTCGTACCGCCTCGGCCAGCGTCAGTGCGCCCGCGGCCCACGCGGCCGCCACTTCGCCCACGCTGTGGCCGACGCACGCGTCGAAGCCCACGCCTCGCGCTTCGATCGCGCGCGTGATCCCCACTTGAATCGCAAACAGCAGCGGCTGCGAATTTTCTGTCGCGGCCAGGTGCGCTTCGTCGATGCCGACGCGCAGCGCATCCACGAGCGACGGACTGCCGTCGGCACACCACAGTGCATCCACCTCGGTCAGCGCGCCGCGGAACACGGCGTCCTCCGCGAGCAGTTGCCGGCCCATGCCGGCCCACTGCGAACCGTTGCCCGAGAACACCAGCGCCACGCGCGCGTCGTCCGGCACCGCTTCACCGTGCACGACCGCGGCTGGAACCGGTTCGTCGCCCGGCATGGCGAGCGCGGCCAGCGCGTCTCGGGCCTCCTCCAGATTCATCGCCGCGATGATTGCGCGATGTTCGAACCATTGACGACGACGCGCGGCATTCGCGGCAAGTCCATGCCACGACACGCCCGCGTCGAGCTGCGCCAGGTAGCTCGACGCCAGCGCCGCGAGCGCCTGCGGCGCCCGTGCGCTGAGCACGAGCGGCGGCAGCGGCACGTCGGCGCCGCGCACGGCACCAACATCATCGCGGGCCGGCGCGGCCGGCGTGCGAGCGGCGGCGACGGGCGCTTCCGTCAGCACCACGTGCGCATTCGTGCCGCCGAAGCCGAACGAGTTCACACCGACGGCGAGCGGCTCGTCGCCTGCCGCGAGCGGCGTGAAGCGCTCGACGACGCGCAGCCGTCCACCCGCGAAATCGATGTTCGGGTTCGGCGTCTCGAAGTGCAGCGAGCGCGGCACCGCGCGATGCTTCAGGCAGAGCACGGCCTTCAGCAGCCCGGCCATGCCCGAGGCGGTCTCGAGATGCCCGATATTGGTCTTCACCGAGCCGATCAAGAGCGGATTGTCCTGAGCGCGGCCCGCGCCGGCGACCTCGCTCAGCGCCTGCGCCTCGATGGGGTCGCCCACGGCCGTACCCGTGCCGTGCGCCTCCAGATAGGCCAGCGATTGCGGCGCGATCCCGGCGCGCTCGTAGACGCTTCGCAACAGGGCCGCTTGCGTCTGCGCGCCCGGCACGCTGATGCCGCCTTGCGTGAAGCCGTCGGAGTTGACGCCGGAGCCGGCGATGACGGCATGGATGGTGTCGCCGTCGGCGAGCGCACGCTCGAGCGGCTTGAGCAGCACGAGCGCCGCGCCTTCCGAGCGGACGTAACCGTCGCCCGAGGCATCGAAAGCGCGGCAGCGTCCGCGCGGAGACAACATCGACGCCTTCGCGAAACTGATGAAGCCGAACGGGTGCATCAGCAGGTTGATGCCGCCTGCGAGCGCCAGCTCCGCCTCGCCCGTTTGCAATGCCTGCACCGCCTGATGCAGCGCGACGAGCGACGACGAGCACGCGGTATCCACCGATATGCTCGGACCGCGCAGGTCGAACAGGTAGGAGAGCCGGTTCGACACGATGCTCAGCGTGTTGCCGGTGGCCGAATACGGATCGACGGAGCTGAGGTCGTCCGTGCTCCGGTGCGCGTAGTCCGTGCCCGCCACGCCGACGTAGACGGCGCAATTGCGTCCGCGCATGTCTTGCGGACGCACACCGGCCTCCTCGAAGGTCTCCCAGGCGAGCTCGAGCAGCAGCCGCTGCTGCGGGTCCATCTTGGTCGCCTCGCGCGGAGACAAGCCGAAGAACGCCGCGTCGAAGCCCGCGACATCGTCGAGCACGCCCGCCGCGAACGTGTAGCTCTTGCCCGCTTCACGCTTTGATGGATGCTGGTAGAACTCCGTGCCGAATCGCTCCGCGGGAATTTCAGTCACCGCATCGCGTTCATCGCGCAGCAGGCTCCAGAATTCGTCGGGCCCCGTCACCCCACCGGGAAAACGGCATGCCATCCCTACAATCGCAATCTTCTTGTTCATCGTTCGGTCGTTTCTTGCAATGCGTTCGTCGCAACCCCGTTGCCGGAGCCCGCATCGATGGCCCTCATCAATGCGGAACCGAGGTCCTCAACATGCGCATTCTTTTGTCTGGCAGTTCCCTTGCCGAAGTTGCGCCAGATGAAATAGTCGCTATGAGCGGGCTCGACGCCAAGCGCTCCAAATACATGCGGCAGTGCCGGTACGTGATCGCCGTAAAAGCAAAGCACGGTATCGCGCCTTCGCGTGCGCAGATGTTCGAGCAGCCTGCCGATCATCGCGTCAGCGTTTGCAAGGTGGCGCAAGTAAACCGTAAGGTCCCGCCACTGGTCGTCTTCGCCGAGCGCGTGCGTCATTGCCGATTCGCCTGCCCGCACGGATTCTAGATGAAACGGCCCATGGTTTTCCATTGTCATTGCGAACACGAAAAGCGGTTTGTCGTGTTCCGAGTCCAGCGCCTCGATGATTGCGTCCGCGACCGCGGCATCCGCGACGTAAGGCCCGGCACGCGGCGCGCCGGCGAAATGCTTGATGTCGAGAAACCGTTCGAAGCGTAGCAACGGGAACGCGCGGTCGCGCCCGAAGAAGTCCGCGTAATAAGGATGGATCGCGAGCGTCGCGTAGCCGGCGCGCTGGAACCACCCGGCGAGCGAAGCGCATGCGCGGCGCACGAACGCGTACGGATAGAAGCGCGCGTAGCCGAGACTCGCCTGTCGCAAGCCGGTGAGCATGGCGAACTCCGTGCGCATCGTATTGGCGCCCCAGGCCGGCACGCGCAGTTCGCCGAATTCGAGCGACTCGCGGCGCGCGGCGTCGAAATTCGCGAGCAGCGACGCATTGATCGCGTCGCCCAGCCGCCGTGCGTCGAAGAACGACTCGCTCTGGATCACGATCACGTCGGGACGCGACGACGGCGCACTATGCGCGGCGAACGGTCCGGCAAGCGCTGCGCGTTCGAATGCCCGCAGCGTGGCCAGCCGCAAGCCGTTCAACAGATACGCGACGAACACCGCGAAGAAGCCGAAACGCTTTTGGTCGTGCACCGGATCGAGCGTAAGCGGCAGGCGCGCAGCCAGCATAGACGCCGCGGCCAAATAGACGCAGGCTGCGATGCCGACCGGGCCGATGGGGCGCGACGCGAGCGGCGTGTCGAGCAGAAAACCAGCGACCAGCAAGCCTACGCCCACGACGATCGCCACCACGGTCGGGAGGCTCAGGAAGGGCAGGTAGAGCCGCGGATGCGCGAACAACTGGCTGAAGAGGCTCAGATCGGTGAAGACGAACGGCTCGCGCAGCGACGCGTATTTGGCGTTGCTTACGCCGGCCATCAAGCCGACCAGTGCTAGCGCGACGAATTCCGAAAACAGGACGCGGCCGCTCGCCAGCAGAACGCACATCGCAATGAAAATCACGCCAAGCGAATGGAGGGTCAGTGCG
>CAYPWK010000019.1:9592-28730 GCA_964414365.1 uncultured Burkholderia sp. | reverse complement strand
AAAAACCGGTCATAGCAGTTGTGAACGGCAACGCCGTACTGATACTGATTTTCCGCACCGCGATCGTCGAGCACCTTTTGACGCGCGTCGAAATCGCTTTCGGGCGTGGCGTCGCTAGCCGCTCGGGCAACCTCGGCGGGCCTCGGTGAATCGGGTACCGCGTGCACGTCGGCAGCGGCTGGCAAGGTTTGTGCAGATGTCGCGAGCGGCGCCACCGTGAGGGCGGCGCACAACATTGCGGGGCACAAGGAAGTGGCAAAACGGGAGATCTGCAACGTCGTCGGCGGGCATCGGAACATGCGCGAAATTCTAACACCCGGGCAAGACCTACCGCCCATTTATGGCAAAATGCGCCGCTTCAGCAACCCGGCCCGCGCCGCGCGTCCGAGTCGCCCCGCGGCTTGACGTGGTGGCGAAGCCTCGCAGTGGGATGTCTCATTTCTCTATGACGGACACCGTAGCACTCAAGATCGTACGGCGCATCGCCGCCGAATTGACCGTAGAGCCGCGCCAGGTCGCAGCAGCCGTGCAACTCCTCGACGAAGGCGCGACCGTTCCGTTCATCGCGCGTTACCGCAAGGAAGTCACCGGCAATCTCGACGACACCCAATTGCGCCAGTTGGAGGAGCGCCTCCTCTACCTGCGAGAAATGGAGGAGCGGCGCGCGACGATTCTTGCGAGCATCGAGGAGCAAGGCAAGCTCACCGACGAGTTGCGCAGAGCCATCGATGCGGCCGATAGCAAGCAGGTCCTCGAAGATCTTTACCTCCCCTACAAGCCTAAACGCCGCACACGGGCGCAAATCGCCCGCGAGGCGGGACTCGAACCCCTCGCTCAGGCCCTTCTTGCCGACCCTCGGCTCGATCCGCAAACCGAGGCCGCCCGCTACGTCGATGCAGAAAAGGGCGTTGCGGACGTCAAAGCCGCGCTCGACGGCGCGCGGGACATTCTCTCGGAGCAGTTCGGGGAAACAGCCGAACTGCTCGGTAAGCTGCGCGAGTACTTGTCCGAGCGGGGCATCGTTTCTTCAGCCGTCGTCGAAGGCAAGGAGAACGAGGAAGGCGAAAAATTCCGCGATTACTACGACTACGCCGAAACACTCAAGACGGTCCCTTCACACCGTGCGCTTGCGCTCTTTCGCGGCCGCAACGCAGGCGTGCTGACTGTCAAGCTCGGATTGGGCGCTGAGCTCGATGCACAGGTACCGCACCCGTGCGAAGCGATGATCGCGCGCCACGTCGGCATTTCGAATCAGAACCGCCCCGCCGATAAGTGGCTCGGCGACGTCTGCCGCTGGTGCTGGCGCGTCAAGGTGCAACCGCATCTCGAGAACGAACTGCTGACGCAGCTGCGCGAGAACGCCGAGCATGAGGCGATCCGCGTTTTCGCACGTAACCTCAAGGATTTGCTGCTCGCGGCACCGGCCGGCCCGAAAGCCGTCATCGGCCTCGACCCGGGGCTGCGAACGGGGGTGAAGGTCGCCGTCGTCGATCGTACCGGCAAGCTGCTTGCCACGGACACCATCTACCCGCATGAGCCCCGCCGCGATTGGGACGGCTCGATTGCCAAGCTGGCCCGCATCGCGAGTCAGACGCAGGCGGAACTGATCAGCATCGGCAATGGGACGGCCTCGCGCGAAACCGACAAGCTCGCCGCGGAGCTCATCGCGCGCCATCCGGAGCTCAAGCTGCAAAAGATCGTCGTCTCCGAAGCCGGCGCGTCCGTCTATTCGGCATCCGAACTGGCGGCCAAGGAGTTCCCCGATCTCGACGTCTCCTTGCGCGGCGCCGTCTCGATCGCGCGGCGGCTCCAGGATCCCCTTGCCGAGCTCGTCAAGATAGAACCGAAAGCGATCGGCGTCGGCCAATACCAGCACGACGTCAACCAGCGCGAGCTCGCGCGGACGCTGGATGCTGTCGTCGAGGATTGCGTGAACGCGGTTGGTGTCGACGCCAACACAGCATCGGTCGCCCTGCTCGCTCGCGTGTCGGGGCTCAACGCGACACTCGCCCGCAATATCGTCGACTACCGCGACGCCAATGGTCCGTTCCCTTCACGCGAGCACCTGCGCAAAGTGCCGAGCCTGGGCGACACGACATTCGAGCAGGCCGCGGGCTTCTTGCGCATCAACGGCGGTGAGAACCCGCTCGATCGCTCGTCCGTTCACCCGGAGGCGTATCCGGTCGTCGAGCGCATTCTGGCGAAGATCCGCAAGCACGTTGGCGAGGTGCTCGGCAATCGAGAAGCGCTGGCCGGCCTCTCGCCTGTCGAATTCGTCGACGAGCGCTTCGGCCTGCCGACCGTGCGCGACATTCTGTCCGAGCTCGAAAAGCCTGGCCGCGATCCCCGCCCCGAGTTCAAGACGGCGACGTTCCGTGAGGGCGTCGAAAAGATCTCCGATCTGACGCCCGGCATGGTGCTCGAAGGCGTCGTTACCAACGTCGCCGCCTTCGGCGCGTTCGTCGACATCGGCGTTCATCAGGACGGTCTCGTGCATGTGTCGGCAATGTCGACGAAGTTCATCAAGGATCCGCACGAGGTCGTCAAAGCGGGCCAGGTCGTTAAAGTGAAAGTACTTGAAGTCGACGTGAAACGTCAGCGCATCGGTTTGACGATGCGGCTCTCCGACGATGCCGCGCCCGTCGCGCGCGGCAGTAGCGCCCCGGGCGGCGATCGCGGCGCGGGCCGCAACAGCGGCGGCGGCGCGATGCGAGGGCAACGGCAACGCGAAGCGGAGCCTGCAAGCGCAATGGCCGCCGCCTTCGCGAAGCTCAAGCAACGTTGATCGAAATAAGCATGAAGAGGCCGGCATCGCCAGCCGGCTCCACGAAGCCCATGTCTAAAACATGGGCTTTTTATCACCCTGCATTTGACTGCCGAATGAGCCCTGCGCTGCGCAGAGCCGAAGCGGGCCGACTAAATCTCGATCTTGGTGCCGAGCTCGACCACGCGATTCGCCGGAATGCGGAAGAAATCGGTCGGCTTGGCGGCGTTCTGATGCATCCAGGCGAATACCCGCTCGCGCAGCACCGACATGCCGGGTAGCTGCGTCGGCACGACCGTCTCGCGAGCAAGGAAAAACGACGTGTCCATCAGCTCGAAAGTCATGCCGAAACTGCGCGTCATTTCCGAGAGAACGGCCTTCACATCCGGCGTCTCGTTGAAGCCGTAAGCGGACTTGACGACGAAGAGTCCCCCGCCGAGGTCCTTCATCGTCACGCGCTCTTCGTCTCTGACGTAGGGGATGTCGCGCGTTACGAACGTCATGAACAGCGTGCGCTCGTGCAGCACCTTGTTGTGCTTCAGATTGTGCAGAAGACTCACGGGGACGAGCTCGTCGCTGCCGGTCAGGTAGATCGCCGTGCCGGACACGCGATGCGGCGGGTGTGCGAGCAACCCCTGCAGGAACGGCGCGAGCGGAATACCGTCGGCAGCCGTGCGCTCCTTGACGAGCAGACGGCCCTTGTACCAGGTCATGAGAAGGAAGAACAGCAACGCGCCGATGCCGAGGGGCAGCCAGCCGCCTTCAGCGACTTTCAACAAATTGGCGCCGAAGAACGCAACATCGACGATCATGAATCCAGCGATGATCAGTCCCACGAGCAGCTTGTTCCAGTTCCACACCTTGACCATGACGACGCAGGCGAGGACGGTGGTGATCACCATCGTCGTGGTCACGGCGATCCCGTAGGCTGCAGCCAGGTTGTCCGAGCTCTTGAAGCCGATGACGATCATCAGAATGACGAGAAGCAGCATCCAGTTCACGACGGGTACATAAATCTGCCCTATCGCGAGATCCGACGTATGAAGGATCTTCATGCGCGGCACGTACCCGAGCTGGATGGCCTGGCTCGTCAGCGAGTAAGCGCCCGAAATGACGGCCTGTGAGGCGATGACGGTCGCGACGGTCGAGAGCACGACGAGCGGCAATACGGCCCAATCAGGAGCCATCAGAAAGAACGGATTCGCAAGCGCCTTGGGGTCGTGCATCAGCAAGGCCCCTTGCCCGAAGTAATTAAGGACGAGCGAGGGCATGACGATGCAATACCAGCCAATTCGGATCGGCTTCGCGCCGAAATGGCCCATGTCGGCGTAAAGCGCCTCCGCGCCAGTGAGCACGAGAAAGACCGAGCCCAGCACCACGTACGCCTGTAGTAAATGCCGAGCCATGAATGAAGCCGCGTAATAGGGATTGAGCGCAGCAATCACACCCGGCTCGCGCACGATATGGGCGACGCCGAGCACGGCGAGCGTCGCGAACCAGACGAGCATGATCGGTCCGAACAGCTTGCCGACGAGCGATGTGCCGTGGCGCTGAATCCAAAAGAGCGCGACCAGAATGACCATCGTGATCGGCACGACGAGGTGCGAGAGATGCGGCGTTGCTACCTCGAGCCCCTCCACGGCCGAAATGACGGAGATGGCTGGCGTAATTACCGCGTCGCCGTAAAACATGCAAGCCCCGAAGATGCCGAGCATCATCAAGACAGCGGAAAGATTGCTTTTCGTCGAAAACGGCCGCAGCGACAGCGCCATGAGGGCCAATACCCCGCCCTCGCCGTTATTGTCGGCCCGCATCACGAACAGCACGTATTTGATCGAGACGACAATCACGATCGCCCAGAACAGCAGCGAAATCACTCCTAAAATCGAGGCTTCCGTAAGCGGAATGCCGTGCGATTGGCTGAACGCCTCCTTCAGCGCGTAGAGCGGGCTGGTGCCGATGTCGCCGAACACCACCCCGATCGCGGCAAGCGCGAGCGCAGGCAGAGAGTGCTGGCGGTGGGTCTCGTAGCCGTTTTCTGTCATAAGCACGTGGAAATGGTGGCCGATGGGCCGGGAGCGAGCGCTATTCTAGCTGCGCTTGGCGCCAGCGCACATGAAAAAAGCGGAGCCCGACGACTCCGCTTGGATGGCGCATGACCGCCCGGGCGAACGCAACTTGCATGCCTTCAGGCCGCGCCCTGCCTCGTCCCGCGCTTGATCCATGCGCCGAGATTATGCGGACGCACGGTATCCCATTCTTCGAAAGGCTGATGGATCCACGGGTTCGTCGGGAGATACTGGACGAAGTAATCGGGCTTCACGTTGGAACAGGCCTTGTACCAAAGCACGGCCGAGCGCACGGCTTTCACCGCCGGATAGCGTTCCTTCAAATGCTGCTGGACGCGAGCGAGCGTGATGCCGGAATCAACGAGATCGTCGACGAGCAGCACATTGCCTGAGAGCTCGCCACGCGTCATCGTGATGTACTGGGCGATGTCGAGGTCGCCTTGCAATGTGCCGGCAGCCTCGCGATATGAACTGGTCGCGAGGATCGCGAGCGGCAGATCGTAGATGCGCGAAAGCTGATCGCCGACACGCAAGCCGCCGCGTGCGAGGCAAAGTATCTTGTCGAACTTCCAGCCCGAATCATGCACGGCGAGGGCAAGCAACTCGATCAGGCGGTGATATTCATCCCAGCTGACCCAGAGGTTCTTGTCGTCGTTGCGCGGATCCGTCATGGCGATCATCGGCAGGTTTTGCGTCATGACGGCGCTCAGACCTTGAACGGATGACGCAGCAGGATGGTCTCGTCGCGGTCGGGGCCCGTCGACACCATATCGATCGGCACACCCGCGACTTCCTGAACACGCGAGAGATACGCCTGCGCGTTCGCGGGTAGCCGGTCCCATTGAGTAATACCGATCGGGCTTTCCTTCCAGCCGCCGAACGCTTCGTAAATGGGCTCACAGCGCGCCACTTCCGCTGCGCCGCGCGGCAACAGATCGACCTCTTTACCGTCGAGCCGGTAGCCGACGCAAAGCTTCACTTCGTCGAAGCCGTCGAGCACGTCGAGCTTCGTGATGCAAAGCCCCGATACGCCGTTGATTTGAATGGACCGGCGCAGCGCGGCCGCGTCGAGCCAGCCGGTTCGGCGCGGCCGACCCGTCACGGAGCCGAACTCCTTGCCGACGTTCGCGAGCGTCACGCCGATCGCCTCCTGCCGCTGCGGGTTGTCCGCATCGTAGAGCTCGCTCGGGAACGGACCTGCACCAACGCGAGTGCAATACGCCTTCGTAATGCCGAGGATGTAGTGAAGCTTTTGCGGACCGACACCCGCACCCGCCGTGGCCGCCCCGGCGACGCAGTTGCTGGATGTCACGAACGGGTAAGTGCCATGATCGATATCGAGCAACGTGCCCTGAGCGCCTTCGAAGAGCAGATTGCGGCCCGCCGCGTTCTCGTCGTACAAGCGGCGGGAGACGTCGGTCACCATCGGCGCAAGACGCTCGGCATAGCCGAGCATGGCGTCGAGCGTCTTCTCGAAATCGACGGCAGCGGCACCCAGATACTGGGTCAGCACAAAATTATGGAAATCGAGGTTCTCGCGCAGGCGTTCGGAGAAAGCGTCCGGCGCGAACAGATCCTGGACTCGCAACGCGCGCCGGCCAATCTTGTCCTCGTAGGCCGGGCCGATGCCGCGCCCGGTCGTGCCGATTTTCCCGGCTCCGCGCCGGGCCTCGCGTGCCTGGTCGATCGCGACGTGATACGGGAGGATCAGCGTGGCGGCTTCGGAAATGAAAAGGCGGCGTCGCACATCGAGGCCCGCCGCTTCGAGCTCCTCGATTTCCTTGAAGAGCGCCTCGGGCGACAGGACGACGCCGTTACCGATGTAGCAGGCCACGTCCGCGCGCATGATGCCGGACGGGATCAAGCGAAGAATCGTTTTCTTGCCGCCGATGATGAGTGTATGGCCGGCATTGTGACCGCCTTGGAAACGCACGACGCCCTGCGCGTGGTCCGTCAGCCAGTCTACGACTTTGCCCTTGCCTTCATCACCCCATTGAGTCCCGACGACGACGACGTTGCGTCCCGGAGCCGCGTTCACTGCACTGGCAGACATGTTGTTTCGTTAGCTGGTTAAAAACGTATTCTACCCATGTTCGTCGAAGCTTCCGAGTTTTTCCCGGAATTCCCTTTAGCTTCAACGGCATGGGATCGCTTGTCGGTGCGACAGTCGCTCGCTAGACGCGTGCGTTGGCCGGAACAGCGCCCGGCGGTTTCGGCTCGACGACCCACGCACCATCGCGCTCGACGAGCGCCCGGTCGCACGCGAATTCGTCCAGATCGTGTTCGTGTCCCGGCAACGCCTGGATCACCACCTCTCCGGCGTCGCGCAACGCCGCCACGCTTGCGCGCAGCCCCTCGTCGTGCTTCCACGGTGCGAGGATCGCACTGCTGCGAGCCTCCATCGGTGAGATGCGCGCCACTTCGCGCAAGTCGAGCGAAAATCCCGTCGCCGGGCGAGCGCGGCCGTATGCCTGTCCGACATGGTCGTAGCGCCCGCCGCGCGCAACGGCATTCGGCACGCCGCCCACGTAGGCCGAGAACATGACGCCGCTGTGGTAGGCGTAACCGCGCAGGTCGGCGAGATCCACGGCCACCTCGGCGCCATCGGCTTGCCTGGCCAGGAAAGCGAGGTCCTCCAGCGCGCGTGTGATCTCGGGCCATGACGGCAGGCGCCGGCGCGCCTCTTCGAGCACCGAGGCGTCGCCATAGAGCGCAGGCAGCGCCCGCAGCGCATCGGCGACGGGCGCCGAGAAATCGCGCGTCAATTCCGCGAGCCGCGCCACATCCTTGCTCGCCAGCACCTCATAGAGGGCCTCGCCCGCGGCCGCCGCGGCCGGGTCGCGCGCGAAAAGCGCGGTCAGAACGCCTGCATGGCACAAATCGAGGCGCACGGAATGCAATCCGGCGAGACGCAGCGAGTCGAGCATCAGTTGCTGCACCTCCGCGTCGGCCTCGAGCCCGGCATGGCCGTAGATTTCCGCGCCGACCTGGATCTGTTCGCGCGTCGCGTAAAGGCCGCGCGGCCGCGTATGCAGAACGCTGCCCGCATAGCAAAGACGCGTCACGCCTTGACGGTTGAGCAGGTGAGCGTCGATGCGCGCGACCTGCGGCGTGGTGTCGGCGCGCAGGCCGAGTGTGCGGCCCGACAGTTGGTCCACGAGCTTGAACGTGCGCAAATTCAGATCGCTGCCGCCGCTCGTCAGAAGCGACTCAAGGTATTCGAGCAACGGCGGCATGACCATTTCGTAGCCGTACGCGCGGAAGCGATCGAGCAGCGCACGGCGCAACTCCTCGATCTTGCGCGCCTCGGACGGCAGTACGTCGGCGATATTTTCGGGAAGCAGCCAGGTCGACATCGATAGGTCCTACGAGAGATCAATCAGATCAACAGGCGGCGTAACGTGCCCGCCGCGGCGACAAAGGTTTTTGCGCTCCGCGCGCCACGTGCGTCGCGCCGCTAGGTTGCGGCGAACAGCAGCAGCAGGCCGAGCACCATGACGATGAGTCCGCCGATGCGGATATGATGCGCGGGCCGCGTCGCTATTCTACGAAACGTCTCGCGCCATGCCGTCGGAAATACGAAGGGGAACATCCCCTCGATGATGAGCATCAGCGCAATCGCAAGCAGTAACGAGCCGGCCATGTCCATTCGCAACTGCCGCGGCCGGATGGCCGCGGCGTCTCCTCTTTTGTCTATCGTTGAAGTCGAGCAAATTCAGCGCAGGCTCACCGTTTGCGGGCGGGCGCGGCGGGGACGGGGGCAGGTGCCGCGCCGCCTTCCGGGCCGCGCATGAAGCGGAAGAACTCGCTATCGGGATCGACGACGATCACGTCGTTCGGCTTGAAGACGGCGCGATACGCCTGCAGACTTTGATAGAACTGATAGAAGCCGGGATCGCGACCAAAAGCATCGGCTGCGATCTGGGCCGCCTTCGCGTCGCCCTGCCCCTTGATTTCCTGCGCCTTCGCGTACGCATCGGCCGCGACCGCCTGACGTTGCCGCTCGGCGTCGGCCTTGATCTTCTCGGCTTGCGCGGCGCCCTGCGCGCGTGCGTCGCTTGCCGCTCGTTCCTGCGCGGCGGTCATGCGCTTGTAGACGGTGTCCGCCGCGCTCGCCGGAAAGTCGACGCGCGCGAGCTGGACATCGACGATCTCGATGCCGAGCGTCTCGGCCTGCGCCGTCATCGCTTGACGCGCCGCGCCCGCGATGTCGGACTGATGCGCGAGCGCGTCGGTCAGCGTACGCTTTTCGAACGCCCCGGCCAGCGCCTCGCGCGCCACCGACGCGATCCTATCGGCAAGACTTTGCGGGTCGCCTTCGGTCGTCGCGAAGAGTTTCAGCGGATTGACGATTCGATATTTGACGAGGGGACTCACGAGCAGATCGATCTTATCCGACGTTTGATAGCGTTCAGCGTTCGCCGCATCGAGCGTCTGTATCCGCATATCCATGCGCATGGCTGCCTGCAAAGGCGTGGGCAGCTTGAAATGGAGCCCCGGGCCGAGAACGACGGGATTGGCATCCCCACGCGAATAGACAACGGCCACATGGCGCTGATCGACGACGACGAGCGTAGACGAACCCGCAAACAGCAATACGACGACGAGGATGACGAGCGCAACGATACGGTTCATCTTCAGCCCTTATTGCTGTAGTTCGTCTTCGCGCGAGCGGCTGCGCAAGGTATCGCGGGAGCGCAGCGCATCGCTTGCAGGCACCGCCTGACTCGCCGCGGAGGCGGCCGAAGACGCCCCCGTCCGCGGTACCGAAGCCGGCGCGGCAGGCGTTGCGGCGGTTTCGGCGCCAGGCCGGCGGGCAGCCTCGACGAGCTTGTCGAGCGGAACGTTCACGACGCTCGTCCCCGGCTTGCTCGCAATGAAGACCTTCGTCGCATTCGAGTAGATTTCGCGCATCGTATCGAGATACATCCGCTCGCGAACAACAGCCGGCGCCTTGGCGTATTGGGCGTAGACCTCGTTGAAGCGCTCGGCGTCACCCTGGGCCTGCGCCACCACGCGATCGGCGTAAGCCTTGGCGTCGTCGATCACGCGCGAAGCGTCGCCCTGGGCGCGCGGCAGCAGCTCGCTCGCATAGGCCTGCGCGTCGCGTTTCGCGCGCTCCCGATCGTCCTTCGCACGAGCCGCGTCGGCATAGGCAGCCTGGACTTGCTGCGGCGGCTCAATGCTCTCGAGGGTCACGCCCACCACAGTGAGCCCGGCGCGATAGCGGTCGAGCGAATGCTGAATGGAATCGGCGAGCGACTGCGTGAGCGCATCGCGGTCCTTCCCGAGCAGATCGCTCGTGCTGCGCGCGCCCGCGAGCTCGCGAACCGCGGCCTGCGCGGCCTGCGTGACGCTGCGATCGGGATCTGACGCGCGAAAAAGATAATCGGCCGGCGACTTCACCTGATACCGCACGGCGAACCGAACATCGACGATGTCGGCGTCGTGTGTCAGCACCGATGCGTCGCTGGCGCTACCGTCGTTCACGGGATTGTTCCGCCCGACCTCGATGGAGCGAATCTCGGCCACGTTGACGATCTCGTCCGTCTCGAACGGATAGGGCGAACGGAGATGAATGCCGGGCCCGACCGTGCGGCGATACTTGCCGAACTGAAGCACGACGCCTGTCTGCCCCTCTTGTACGACGAACACGCCACTGCCGATGTAGATCGCGATGAGCACGCCGACGAGAATGCCGACGCCGACACGCGCCGCGCGCCCGTTGTCTGGCCGCCGGTTGCCCGGCCCCGGCCCTTGGCGCTTGCCGCCGAAGAGCCGCGAGAGTCGCCGGTTGAAATCACGCCACATCTCATCGAGATCGGGTGGGCCGTTGCCGTTGCCGTTGCCACGCGGGCGGTTCGGGTCGTTCGGGTCGTTCGGGCGCTGCGTATTGCCGTTGCCGTTGCCGTTGCCACGCCCCCAGCGAGGATCGCTGATGGAAAGCAACGCGCGGGCGCGCGTCCGGAAGCTCCGCTCGTTATGTTCGTTCACCTTGTTCGTTCACTCGAGTTGGGAGTAGAGCCTTGACATCGTGCCCCGCCCAAAGTCGCGGGGAATTCCTACGCCGCTCATCCCGGCATCGAGCCGAGAGGAATCGCATCGACGTCCTCGCGCGCGCGACCCGCCGGCTGGTCTTCCGGCGGCGCTCGCCCGGTGTCTGAAAGATGTTCGGAGGTGGCGATCTCGGCGATGGCTGCGCGCAACGAATCGAGTCCCTGGCCCGTGCGCGCGCTCAAAAAGACGCGCGAGATATTACCATACTCATCCCGCTCGACCGCCTCCTTGCGCGCCGCGAGCTCGGGCACTGCATCGATCTTGTTGAACACGAGCACCTGGCGCACCGCATCGGCGCCGATTTCATGCAGCACTTCGTTCACTTGATCGATCTGATCGAGCCGCACGGCGCTGGATGCGTCGACCACATGCAACAGCAAGTCCGCATGGATCGTTTCCTCGAGCGTCGCGCGGAATGCGGCAACGAGCTGGTGCGGCAGCTCGCGAATGAATCCGACCGTATCCGAGATGACGACTTGCCCGACCTCGTCCCCGAGGAAAACGCGCCGCGAAGTCGTGTCCAGCGTGGCGAAGAGCTGATCGGCCGCGTACGCTTGCGCCTTTGAGAGCGCATTGAACAGCGTCGACTTGCCCGCGTTCGTATAACCGACGAGCGATACCGACATCGTCCGGTTGCGCTGACGCTGCCGCCGCTGCGTGCCGTGCTGCCGCTGCAGCTTCTCGAGCCGGCTCTTCAGCATCTTGATCCGCTCGCCGATGAGCCGGCGATCGGTTTCGAGCTGCGTCTCGCCCGGCCCGCGCAATCCTATGCCGCCCTTTTGCCGCTCAAGGTGAGTCCAAGCACGCACGAGGCGCGTGGCCATGTACTGCAATTGGGCCAGTTCGACCTGCAGCTTGCCCTCGTGCGAACGGGCGCGTTGCGCAAAAATATCGAGAATGAGGCTCGTGCGGTCGACGACGCGCCGGTTAAGCGTCCGCTCCAAATTGCGCTGCTGTGCGGGCGCGAGCGCGTGATTGAAGATGACGATCTCGACGTCGTTCGCCTCGCAGGCAAGACGCAACTCCTCCGCTTTGCCGCTGCCGACGAACAATGCGGCGTCGGGGCTTGAGCGGCGTCCGGTGAGGGTAACGGCGGGATGGGCGCCCGCGCTATGCGCGAGCAGGCTGAGTTCTTCGAGACTGGCTTCGAAGTCGATTTTTCCGAAGTCGATACCGACAAGCGCTGCGTTGATCAAATCGATGTGCGTCAAAATAAAGCGGCCGGCATGGCGCCGGCTTGCCCGACATCATGCCGGCCGCTTTGATGGGTTCAGGTCGTTTCGGCGTCCGGATGGAAATTGACCGGACGGGCGGGCACGACTGTCGAGATGGCGTGCTTGTACACCATCTGCGTTACGGTATTCCGGAGCAACACGACGTACTGGTCGAACGATTCGATGTTCCCTTGAAGCTTGATGCCGTTGACCAAATAGATCGAGACCGGCACGTGCTCTTTGCGCAGTGCGTTCAGAAACGGGTCTTGTAACAATTGCCCTTTGTTGCTCATAGCAAACTCCGTCGTTTTTTTGCAGGTTGGATCTGGATCGGTAGCGAAGAAAAAGAGAACCGCTACCAATCGCTACACTATAGCCGATTTTCGATAAGGGACGCGCCGCCTAGCCAACCGGCCAAGCGAAGGTAAGGGTTTCCTGCCAGTCGTTGTGTGCGCTGCCGCTCAGACCTTCTCCGCATACGGATTGGTCGACGAACGAAACTCTATTCGCAATGGAGTCCCCGTCAGCGAGAAAGTTTCTCTGAAACGATTTTCGAGGTAGCGCTTGTAGGTTTCGGTCACCGCATCGAGGGCATTGCCGTGGATCACGATGATCGGCGGATTCTGGCCGCCCTGGTGCGCGTAGCGCAGCTTAGGGCGCACCGGCCCGCGCCGCCGTGGCTGCTGAAACTCGACAGCGTCGATTAACGCACGCGTGAGCTTCGGCGTCGGCAGCTTCGCCATCGCGGCCGCGTATGCGTCGTCGACCGAGCGCATTAGTGCGCCGATGCCGATCTTTTCGGTGGCGGAAATGAAGTGGAATTTGGCGAAATCGAGAAACTTGAGCTTGCGCATCATGTCGGCTTTCGTGCGCGCACGGACGTGCTCGTCGAGGCCGTCCCATTTATTCACCCCAACCACCAGCGCACGCCCCTGCTCGACGACGAAGCCGGCAATGTGCGCGTCCTGGTCGGAAATGTCCTGCCGCGCGTCGAGCAGCAAAATCACGACGTTCGCATCGGCAATCGACTGCAAGGTCTTGACGACCGAGAACTTCTCGACCGCCTCGAAGACTTTGCCGCGCCGGCGCAAGCCTGCCGTGTCGATCAGCGTGTAGTGCCGGCCCTGCCGCTCGAAATCGACATAGATCGAATCGCGCGTCGTGCCCGGCATATCGAATGCGATGACGCGGTCCTCTCCGATCAGCGTGTTGACGAGCGTCGATTTGCCGACGTTCGGCCGTCCGACGATCGCGATCTTCACGCCGCGCGGGGCCTTTTCCTCGTCCGCTTCTTCCGGGTGGCCCGCATAGGCAATCCCGAGC
The DNA here is from genome assembly GCA_964414365.1 of uncultured Burkholderia sp. GTDB lineage: Bacteria > Pseudomonadota > Gammaproteobacteria > Burkholderiales > Burkholderiaceae > Trinickia. The sequence continues at coordinate 15,303 of CAYPWK010000019.1, read as the reverse complement.
GCATCGTTGATCATTTCGGTCACGCCGTCGCCATGCGCTGCCGAGATCGCGCGTGGATCGCCGAGCCCGAGTTCGTAGAAATCGGCGGCCACGGCCGTGTACTTCATTCCTTCGGCCTTGTTGACGACAAGCACGATCGGCCGGCCCGTCTTGCGCAGATAGTCGGCGATCGCCTTATCCTGCGGCGCGAGGCCGTTTCGCCCGTCGACGATGAAGACGACGACGTCCGACTCCTCCACAGCCTGCCTCGTTTGCCGCGCCATTTCGTGCAGGATGCCATCTTTGGCGACTGGCTCGAAACCGCCCGTATCGACGACGAGATAGGAACGATCGCCCACTCGCCCCTCGCCGTAGTGACGATCGCGCGTGAGACCCGGCAGATCGGCGACGAGCGCGTCGCGCGAGCGCGTGAGCCGGTTGAACAGCGTGGATTTCCCCACGTTGGGGCGCCCGACGAGGGCAATAACGGGTTTCATGATGTCGTCTAAATAAAGCGCCGATGCCAGCATCGGCGCAGCCCACGGAGCGCTGCTCGCGCAAACGCGATTCGCTTGCGCCGGGCGCCAAGGGGCACGGCAGCGGGCCGGTACGCGGCATTCGCCGGAGTCCGGTATCCGCTACAAAAAGCAAAGCGCGGCGAGCCGACTTGCGCCTCGCCGCAAATTATCACGAGCGCGCCGCAGGCGCACCTCGAAATGGGGCGCTGCGGGATTAGCGCGGGCGCAAACCGTAGAGATCGCCGTCGTGCGTCTGCACGACGAGCGTATCGCCGACGATGACGGGCGCCGCTGTGATCGCGCTGCCGTCCGTCTTCACACGCGCGACGAACGATCCATCATCGCGCGAGAGGAAATGCACGAAGCCCTGGTAATCGCCCAAGACAACCGACGGTCCCAGCAGCAACGGCACGCTCAGATTGCGGTTCTTCAGCTTGTCGTTGCGCCAGAGCGGGCGGCCGTCGTCGGCCGCGAACGCCATGACGACGGACCAGTCGTCGGCCGCGGCGACGGTCCCGCTGTCCTGCGCCACGCCGCTCGCGCTCGAAAACGGCTTCTCCCAGATGGGTCGCCCCGAATTGGCATCGAAGCAGCCGATTCTGCCCTGGAATGTCACGGCGCAAGTCTCGGCGCCGACGAGCGTCGGCGCTCCCGTCACGTCGTTGATTCGCTCGACCTCGGTCACGCCCTTCGGGAACGAGACCGGTGCCTGCCAATAGTCGTCACCGGTCTTCAAATTGATCGCCGCGAGCCCGCCGCCCGGAAAGCCCGCGAGCACAGCCGCGTCGGCCGCGAACGTCATGCCGGCCGAGACGCGCAGGTTGAGCGGCACAGCGCGGTTGTGATAGACCCATTTGAGTTCGCCCGTCGCGGCATTGAACGCGCTGATCTGCCCGTCGATCGTCCGCACGACGACGAGACCGTTACCGACGAGCGGGGGCGAGACGATTTCGCCCGGGACGTTCGACTTCCACAGCTCCTTGCCGTTCGCATCGAGCACATACACGCCGCCGCGCTCCGCGCCGACCGCCGTCATCGTACCGTCGCTGCCGACGCCGGCCGTCAGATGGGCATGCACCTTCGTGCGCCAGATCTCCTTGCCCGTCTTGCCGTCGATCTTCGCTACGGTGCCGTTTGCACCGGCCGCATAGACCGCATCGCCGACCGCAACCGGCGAGAACAGATAGCGTCCCGCCTTGCCGACGTCCGCCTTCCACGCCCGCTCGACAGTGAGGGCGGGCTTGAACTCCGTCAGCGGCGTCGGAGTGCGGCGCTCGTCCTTCGAGGAACAGGCCGTCATCGCGAGAACGGTCATCGCGCAAGCCACGGGCACGGCAAAACGTTTCAGCAAATTCATCGTTGGGCGAAGCATCGTCAAAAGTTGGTCAATGGAGCAAACGGCGCGACTCGATGCCTCACGGTCCCGAAGGGACCACCCTTTTAAGGGCTCCCGGCGGAAGTTGCCTTGCGGGACCGGGAGCTTCGCATCTGGACTCGAGTAAGCGCTGAAGCGCTAACCCCGGTCGACAGCGAACGCGAGTGAGCGTCGGGGTCGTTCTCACGGCGCCGAATCAGCTGCCGAGTGCATCGAGCTTGAATTGGATCAGCTGGCGGCCGGCTGTGTCGTTCTTCGCGAGCGATTCGAGTGCGAGCTGATACGCGGCGCGCGCATCGTCGCGCTTGCCCGCGGCGGCGAGCAGGTCGCCGCGACGGTCCGCAACGACGCCCTTGAATCCGTCAGGCGGCGTGCCGGCTAAAAGGGCAAGCCCCGCATCGTACGACTTCTCATCGAGCAGAACGGCGGCAAGGCGCAGCTTCGCGATTTCCTTGTACTCGTCGTCCTTCGCGTGATCGATCGCCCATTGCAGCTGCGCCTTCGCGGCGGCCGTATCGCCCGCCTCGTAGAACGCCTTCGCCGCGGCAAGCGCCGTCATCTGCGCATAGGCGGTGCCGCCGTAGCGCGATTCCATGTCGGCCGCATCACGTGCGACGTCGGCCTTGTTCTTCGACGCGACAGCTTGTTGCACCTGCTCATAGAGAATAGCGGCCTGGGCGGCCTGCCGCCGCTGCCAAAAGTTCCAGCCATTCCAAGCGGCGGCGGCAATCAGCGCAATGAGCAGGACCCACGTTACCGCGTTCCCCCACTGCGCCCACCAGGCCTTGAAGCTTTCAATCGATTCTTGTTCGTCGTGATAACTCATCCGCGTCAGTCCTCGCCGTCTTCGGCGGTTGCAACCATCGCATTGATTAGAAATTCGGTCAAGTTCTCGACCGGTATGGTGCGTTGTTCGCCCTTTTCGCCCGATTGGCTCATGTCGCGCATCGGCTTCACGGCCACCGTGCCGTTGGCCACCTCGTCTTCGCCGAGAATGACGGCGAACGCCGCGCCGCTCGCATCGGCACGCTTCATCTGCGACTTGAAGCTCGCCGGCGCGCCGTCGGCGCTGCAATGGAGGACCACATCGAGACCCGTATCGCGCAAGCGTTCGGCGATGACGAACGCCTGCTCGCCGGCCGCATCGCCGTGGTGCACGACATAGACGTCGCACCCTTCCTCATGCGGCACGAGCTCGTCTTCCTTCAACAACTCGAGGATCCGCTCCACCCCCATCGCCCAGCCGCAGGCGGCCGTCGGCTTGCCGCCCAACTGCTCGATGAGCGGGTCGTATCGGCCGCCGGCGGCGACTGTCCCTTGGGCGCCGAGCTTGTCGGTGATCCACTCGAAAACGGTCAGGTTGTAGTAGTCGAGACCGCGCACGAGCCGCGGATTGATCGTGAACGGAATGTTGTTGGCCTTCAGCAGGCGCTGCAGCCCCTCGAAGTGCTCGCGCGAATGGTCCCCGAGAAAATCGATGAGCTTCGGGGCGTTTCGCACGATCTCCTGCAGCGCCGGGTTCTTCGTATCGAGCACGCGCAGCGGATTCGTATAAAGGCGCCGGTTCGCATCGGCATCGAGCGCGTCGACATGCTTCTCGAGATACGCGATGAGCTCGACGCGATGCCGCGCCCGCTCCTCGGCAAGGCCGAGCGAATTGATTTCGAGGCGAATGCCCGTGAGGCCGAGATCGTCCCAGAGCCGCTGGCACATGAGGATGATTTCAGCGTCGGCATCGGGGCCTGCGAAGCCGAGCGCTTCCACGCCAACCTGATGGAACTGGCGATAGCGCCCGCGTTGCGGCCGTTCGTGCCGAAACATCGGGCCGATGTACCAGAGGCGCTTAGGGCCGTCGTAAAGCAGATTGTGCTCGATCGCCGCGCGCACGACGGCGGCCGTGTTCTCAGGCCTGAGCGTCAGCTGCTCGCCGTTGAGCGAATCGACGAAGCTGTACATTTCCTTCTCGACGATATCGGTCACCTCGCCGATACCGCGCGTGAACAATTGCGTATGCTCGACGATCGGCGTCCGGATGTTCTGGTATCCGTACGCTCGCAACATCGACTTCACGGTCGACTCGAAGAACTCCCAGAGCGCGGCGTCCTGCGGCAGCACGTCGTTCATGCCTTTAACGCCGGCCAGCTTCTCGAGCTTTCGTTTCTGTTCGGTCATCTGTGTTCGTTGACTGTTGATGCTAGTTCGCGGCGACGCTTTCGCGGCCGTAACGGCGCTCGACGTAGTCGCTCACGATCTGCTGGAATTCCTCGGCGATGCGCTCGCCGCGCAGCGTCTTCACCTTTTCGCCGTCGATAAAGACGGGCGCGGCAGGATTCTCGCCCGAGCCCGGCAGGCTGATGCCGATGTTGGCATGCTTCGATTCGCCTGGGCCGTTGACGATGCACCCCATCACCGCGACGTGCATCTTCTCCACGCCGGGATACTGCTCCCGCCAAACCGGCATCTGCGCGCGGAGGTAGTTCTGGATCTGAGACGCAAGCTCCTGGAAGAGCGTGCTCGTGGTGCGGCCGCAGCCAGGGCATGCGATGACCATTGGCGTGAACGAGCGCAAGCCCATCGTCTGCAGGATTTCCTGAGCGACGACGACCTCGCCCGTGCGGGGCGCGCCCGGCTCCGGCGTCAGCGAGATGCGGATCGTGTCGCCGATACCCTGTTGCAGCAGCACGCCGATCGCCGCCGTCGAGGCCACGATGCCCTTCGAGCCCATGCCGGCTTCGGTCAGGCCGAGGTGCAGCGCGAAGCGGCAGCGGCGCGCGAGCTCGCGATAGACGGCGATGAGATCCTGCACGCCGCTCACCTTGCACGACAGGATGATCCTGTCGCGTGCGAGCCCGAGCTCGACCGCGCGCTCGGCCGAACCGATCGCCGACTGAATCAGAGCCTCGTACATGACGCTCTGAGAATCCCACGGCTCGGCTCGCGCGGCGTTTTCGTCCATCATCCTCGCGAGCAGATCCTGATCGAGGCTGCCCCAATTGACGCCGATGCGCACCGGCTTGTCGTACCGGATCGCAGCCTCGATCATCTGCGCGAACTGCGTATCGCGCTTCGCGCCCTGCCCGACATTGCCGGGATTGATACGGTACTTCGAGAGCGCCTCGGCGCACGCGGGATAGTCACGCAAAAGCAAATGGCCGTTGTAATGGAAGTCACCGACAAGCGGAACCATGACGCCCATGCGATCGAGTTGCTCGCGAATCGCGGGAACGGCCGCGGCGGCCTCGGGCGTGTTGACCGTGATGCGCACGAGCTCTGAGCCCGCCTGCGCGAGTTCCTTTACCTGAATCGCCGTGCCGATCGCATCGGCCGTGTCGGTGTTCGTCATCGACTGCACGCGTACCGGCGCATCGCCGCCGATCGTGACGAGCTGGCCACCCCAGCGGACATCGACGGCGTGCGACGCGCGACGCGGCGCCGCGCCGCCGAAAATCGGCTCGGAGGAACAAATCTGGCTGCTGCTGTCGGATTGCATCGAAAGACCCATTAGTCAGGTTTATGCCCTTGCGCCGCGCGTTCGCGAGACGCGCCATATTCCAACGAGCGCACGGGCGGATCACCGCTGCGCCCGCGTCTTGACTTCACGGCAACGAGAAGCGCGACACGTTGCCCTTGCCCGTCCCGTACTTGGCCGCATCCACTTCCTTGCCGTCGAGCGTGACCGATCCCACGCCCGCGCGATTGCCCGCCACGATCTTGAAAGGCTCTTCGCCCTGTATTTCCTTCGTGTCGCCGGCATGAACGATGCCCGAGAAAAGCTCCTTGCCGCTCTTGTCCCGTACGCTGAACCAACTGTCCTGCTTGACTCTGAACGCCACCGTGGA
>CAYPWK010000019.1:0-9492 GCA_964414365.1 uncultured Burkholderia sp. | reverse complement strand
CCCGATGCGACGGTCTGCCCTTGCACCGCAGTGGCCGAGGCCTCGCCCGAACTGACCGTGCCGCCGTTAGCGCTCGCCTTCAGTCGCGCAAGCCAGGCCGGCGATTCACCACCGCTTCTCCACATGACGAGTGCGATCAGCGCGACAACCACTGCCGCGACGCCCCACCACCACGATCGATGACGCGGCGCTCCGCCGAGCGAGACCGACACGCGGCCCCGCGGCAAATCCGTTCCCGTTGAAGCGGGCATCGAGAGATCCGGCTCGGGCTCGCCCTTTTCGCGACGAAGCGCCTGCGCAAACGGCGTCGCATCGACGCCAAGCATTTTGGCGTAGCTGCGCACCACGCCGAGCGCGAATGTCGTGCCCGGCAGCTGACTGATGTCGCCCGCCTCGAGTGCGCGCATTTTCGGCGCCGGCACCTTGAGACGCGCCGACACGTCGTCGATCGACCAGCCCTTTGCCTCGCGCAGTTGCGCGAAGCGCACCCCGGCCGCGGCGAGCGTGTCGAAAAACGCGGGCCCGGTCGCCTGCGCGCTTCGCGGTGCGTCATTGCTGCCGGCGCCTACCGCCCCCGAACGTCCCATGCTCGTCTGAGTGCCCTCGTTTTGCGGCTGCTGCTGCGGCTCACTCATCCCTGATCCTCGCGTCGATTCTTTCCACCTGTGCGCCCCGGCCGGATGTCACCCCCCGCTTCCGGATTCGCAGACCTTTATAACAAAATGCGGTAGTCCTACCGCTCATGTGTACTGCTTGTTCCTGTAACCGCATCGCCGTTCTATTGGGCTCGGCCGAACCCGCCGCTCCCGGTCGAGCGGCTTGCCGGTTGCTCAACGTGCCCGGATTGGACCCGATCACGCGCGATGCACTTCGATGACCCTGTTTGTGCGCCCCGCTCGCTGCGCAAGGCGCGTCCGGTCCTTCACCGCGCCGGCAAGCTGCCCGCAGGCCGCATCGATATCGTCTCCGCGCGTCTTGCGCACTGTCGTCACGATGCCTGCATCGATCAGGATCTCGGCGAATCGCTTGATGCGCTCGGGCTTCGAGCGGATCAATCCCGACTCCGGGAACGGGTTGAACGGGATCAGATTGAACTTGCACGGGACGTCGGCCGTCACGGCCAACAATTCGCGCGCGTGCGCGTCGCTGTCGTTGACGCCGTCGAGCATGCAATATTCGAACGTAATGAAATCGCGCGGCGCGACGCGCAGGTAGCGTTGACAGGCAGCCATCAGCTCGGCAAGCGGATACTTCCTGTTGAGCGGCACGAGCTCGTCGCGCAGGGCATCATTCGGCGCGTGCAGCGAGACCGCCAGCGCCACCGGCAAATCGGCGCCGAGCCGGTCAATCATCGGCACCACGCCGGAAGTCGATACGGTCACGCGCCGACGCGACAACCCGTATGCGTTATCGTCGAGCATCAGCGAGAGCGCCGGAACGAGCGCGTCGTAGTTGAGCAGCGGCTCGCCCATGCCCATCATCACTACGTTAGTGATGATGCGCTCGCCCTTGCCCTCCGCCGGCTTCCCGCCTTGCGACGCACGCAGCGCGAATTCGGCCATACGCAACTGGCCGATGATTTCGCCCGTGGTGAGATTGCGCGAAAAACCCTGCTTGCCCGTCGAGCAGAAGCGGCAGTTGACCGCACATCCGGCTTGCGACGACACGCAAAGCGTGCCGCGTGTCGCCTCCGGAATGAACACGGTCTCCACCGCGTTGCCGTTGCCGACGTCGACGAGCCATTTGCGCGTGCCGTCGGCCGACAGATGATCGCTGACGACGGGCGGCATCGCGATCGTCGCGCGACCTTTCAATTTCTCGCGCAGCGACTTGGCAAGGTCGGTCATGCCGTCGAAATCGGCCGCGTTGTACTGGTGGATCCAGCGCTGCAGCTGCTTCGCGCGAAACGACTTCTCGCCGAGGCTCTCGCAATAGGCGACGAGCCCCGAGGCGTCGAGGTCGAGAAGGTTGACGGTTGAACTGCTCGTCATGTCGGATCCTGCTGTTTCAGTACCGCGGTACCGCATTGCGCATGCCGTCGCACCCGCGGCAAAGAGCCGGTGCGCGGCGGGTGCGAAAAAGCGCCCATTTGCACGCGCTGCCGGCCGCCGCTTTCGCGCGTTTTCCGCGTGAATCAGCGCGAGTAGATGTTGGCCTCGGGAAAGAAGAAGGCAATTTCGACGCGCGCCGTTTCGGCGGCATCGGAGCCATGCACCGCGTTGGCGTCGATGCTGTCGGCGAAGTCGGCACGAATCGTACCCTTTTCAGCCTTTTTCGGATCCGTCGCGCCCATGAGGTCGCGGTTCTTCTGGATGGCGTCTTCGCCCTCGAGCACCTGGACCATGACCGGGCCCGAAATCATGAATTCGACGAGGTCCTTGAAGAACGGCCGGGCCGAGTGCACGGCGTAGAATTTTTCCGCGTCGGCACGCGACAGGTGCACCATACGAGCGGCGATGACCTTCAAGCCCGCGTTTTCGAAGCGGCTGTAGATCTGACCAATCACGTTCTTTGCCACCGCATCCGGCTTGATAATCGACAGGGTACGCTCGATCGCCATAAAAACTCCAAAAAATTAAGGGGTTACGAATCTTAAGGAATCCGCAATTGTAGCATGTTCCGGTGTATGATTGCGATCGAACCCTTTCTGTCGTGAAAGGGCTGAAGCAGTGAACGGCTCCAGGAGTCGGCTCTTCGTGGGAAATTGCTGAAAAGTACCCGCGAGACGTTGAAACTCCGGCCGCCGGTACTTATCTTAGTGTCGGGATGCCGAAAAAAGGGCGACGGTTGTCGCCCCGGCGTCGTCAAACGTTACTGCGTCTTACGCAAGGAGAAAGCATGAACGACTATCCGTACAACTTCGGCCGCGGCGGCGCCATCGCCACGGCGGAAACGCGCAATCGCGTACTACGGAACACCTACTGGCTGCTCGCGCTGTCGATGGTGCCGACTGTACTCGGAGCGTGGGTCGGTGTCGTGACGGGCTTTTCGCTCTTTGCTGCAACGAGCCCCGCCATGAGCCTGCTCGCGTTCTTCGCGATCGCGTTCGGCTTCATGTTCGCTATCGAGCGGACGAAAAACAGCAGCGTCGGCGTGGTCGTGCTGCTCGGCTTTACGTTCTTCATGGGGCTGATGCTGTCGCGGCTCCTCGCCTTCATCCTCGGCTTCTCGAACGGGCCGTCGCTGATCATGCTCGCGTTCGGCGGTACTGGGGTGATCTTCACCGCGATGGCGACGATCGCCACGGTCAGCAAGCGCGACTTTTCGGGCCTCGGCAAGTGGCTCTTCGTCGGCGTGCTCGTGCTGCTGCTCGCGATGGTGGCCAACATGTTCCTGCAATTGCCGGCGTTGATGCTCACGGTGTCGGTGCTCGCAATCGCCATCTTCTCGGCGTACATGCTGTTTGACGTGCAGCGCGTCGTCAACGGCGGCGAGACGAACTACATCACGGCCACGCTCGCGATCTACCTCGATCTCTACAACGTGTTCGTGAACCTGCTCTCGCTGCTCGGGATTTTCGGCGGCAATCGTAACTGATACCGATCGACCGATTCCGGCACCGCAGCGGCCAGGATCCTCGATAACGAAAAACCGGCCCTCGGGCCGGTTTTTTTATGCGTTCGCTTCCCCGCCCGCCCTCAGCCGCGCTCGAAAAGTGCGATCGATTCGACGTGGGACGTGTGCGGGAACATATTGACGACACCCGCCCCCTTCAATCGATAGCCGGCCTCGTGCACGAGCAGGCCGGCATCACGCGCGAGCGTGGCGGGATTGCAAGACACGTAGACGATACGCGCGGGTAGCGGTCCCTCGCCGCTTTGCGCGATTTCGGCAAGCGCCTTGGAAACGGCAAGCGCGCCTTCGCGCGGCGGATCGATCAGGAATTTCTCGAATGCGCCCAAGGCACGCAGGTCGTCAGCCGTGATCTCGAACAGGTTGCGGCACGCGAACGTGGTATGCCCGTCAACGCCGTTTTCCTTGGCGTTCGCAAGCGCGCGCGCCGTCAGGGTCTCGCTGCCTTCGATGCCGACCACTTCGCGCGCGAGTCGGGCCAGCGGAAGTGTGAAATTGCCGAGCCCGCAAAAAAGGTCGAGCACGCGGTCGGCACGAGAAGGGGCCAGCAGCCGGATCGCGCGGCCGACGAGCACACGGTTGATCGCGTGATTGACCTGCGTAAAGTCAGTCGGCTTGAATGGCATCCGGATGCCGAATTCGGGCAGCGTGTAGTCGAGCTCGACATCGAGTGGGTGAAACGGCACCGCAGTGTCCGGCCCCTTCGTTTGAAGCCAGAACTGCACGCCGTGCTCATTGGCGAAGGCGCGAACCAGCGCCTCGTCGTCCGCCGTGAGCGGTTCTAGCACGCGCAGCACGAGTGCGGTCACGTGCGAGCCCACAGCCAGTTCGATCTGCGGCAGGCGGTCGCGAATCGAGAGGCTCTCTACGAGCCGCCGCAGCGGAACCAGCATCGCCGAAACATGGGGCGGCAGGACTTCGCAACTCGTCATGTCGGCCACATAGCTGCTCCTTTTCTCGTGAAAGCCGACAAGCACACCGCCCTTTTTCGCGACATGCCGCACCGTCAGACGCGCACGATAGCGGTATCCCCAAGACGGGCCGTGAATCGGGCGGAATACGGTCTCGGCGCGCACTTTGGCGAGATGCCAGAGATTGTCCTCGAGCACGCGCTGCTTGACCGCGATTTGCGCGCGCTCGTCGAGGTGCTGCATCGAGCAACCGCCGCAGGTGCCGAAAAAGCGGCACCGCGGCGTCGTGCGCATCACGCTCTCCCGCAGCACGTCTACGACTTGGGCCTGCTCGAAACTCGGCTTCTTGCGATAGCTCGAATAGCTAACCCTCTCCCCCGGCAGCGCGCCTTCGACGAAAATGACCTTGCCGGGCTCGCCCGTTTCCGTCTTCTGGCGCCCCACACCGCGCGCCTCCATGTCGAGGGATTCCACCTCGATAATCGGGGTACGGACGGATTCGGCCGGCGTGGCTGAGGCCGAAATGGCGCTTTTTAGCGGCTGAACGATAGGGCGGGGAGAGTCGGACACCTGCTTTTTCCTGGCGGACGTATAGCGAAAGGCGAGATTGTAGACGAACAGCGCCACGCGACGGCGCACGGAGGATCAAGATGCGATTGCTCAGTTGGAATATCCAATGGGGGCGCGACGCAAGCGGCGTGGTCGACCTTGGCCGAACGCTCGACGAAGCGCGCCGGATCGTCGATTTCGACATCCTCGCGCTACAGGAAGTCACGCGCGGATTTCGTTCGCTGCCGGGCGGACCGTCCGACGACCAGTTCGCGGAGCTCGCCGCCGCCCTGCCCGGCTTTACAGTACTCGAAGCAATCGGCGCTGATCTGCCACCGCTCTCGCCCGGCGCATCGCGCCGGCAGTTCGGCAACGCGCTTGCAACGAGATTGCCGGTCGAGCTCGTCATTCGTCATACGCTGCCGTGGCCGGCCGACGAAAAAGCGCCATCGATGCAGCGGGTGGCAGTGGAAGCCGTGGTGCGCACGCCGGTCGGACCGTTACGCGTCATCGTCACTCACCTTGAATACTATTCGCTCGAGCAGCGTATTGCGCAAGTCGATGAGCTGAGGCGGCTGCAGCTCGAGGCGGCTGGGCATGCCGCGCATCCGGCGCCGGCCGAAAACGCGACCGGCCCATTCGCCGCGACGGCCCGCCCCGCCAGTGCAATCGTCTGCGGCGACTTCAATAGCGAGTTCGGCTCCGAGGCATATCAACGCTTCGTCGCACCTCTCGTTGGCGCGCCTGGTTTCATCGACGCCTGGACCACGCTCCACCCCGGGCATACGCCGCCGCCGACGGCGGGCGTCTACGATGTTGAGCAATGGTCGTCAGGGCCTATCGCTTGCGATTTCGTCTTCGTCACCGAGGACCTGAAGAGTCGCCTCCAGCGCTGTGAGATCGACGGCGCGACGCGTGCGTCCGATCACCAGCCGGTGGTGCTCGAGCTAGGTTGACGGGCGTCGACTACGTTCAACGATGAAAACCTCGCATGGAGAAAGCGAGACGCAGACAGACCGATATGGATCAACAAAATGCCGCGAGATATTCGGCCCAATGCGTGGCCGACTCCTGCGCGAGCGACTGTTTGACGAACACGATCTCGTCCGCATATTCGTTCGGTGAGAAGGCGCCTCGCATCAGTTGAAAACGGCAATAGAGCAAGTACGTATTGACGACGTCAGTCTCGCAATAGTTACGGATTTCCTCGATGCGTCCTTCGCGGAACGCCGTCCAAACGTGGGCGCCGTCCATGCCGAGCTTGCCTGGGAATCCGCAGAGCTTCGCTAGGGCGTCGAGCGGCGCATTGGCGCGTGCCTGATACATCGCGAGCACGTCCATCAAGTCCGTGTGGCGCGAGTGGTAGCGGCTGATGTAGTTGTTCCACTTGAACTCGCGATCGTCCTCGCCGAGGTCCCAATAGCGCGGCGCTGCGATTCCATGCACGAGCGCGCGGTAATGGAGAACCGGCAAGTCGAAGCCGCCGCCGTTCCACGAGACGAGCTGGGGCGTGTACTTTTCGATCACGCGGTAAAACGACTGGATCAGCGCGGCCTCGCCATCCTCAGGCGTGCCGAGCGAGCGCACGCGCAAACCTGCGCGGTCGCGAAACACACATGAGATGGCTACCACGCGCTGAAGATAGTGCGGCAGGAAATCGGCGCCGGTCTTTTCGCGGCGGGCAGCAAACGCATGTTCCGCCACTTCAGCATCGCTCAGTGAGTCCGGCAAATCTTCGAGCCGGCGAATGCCGGCGACATCGGGAACTGTCTCGATGTCGAAAACGAGAATAGGCGTCATCCAGGAAATCTGTCTAAACCACGTCGAAAGCGTCGCACGGCAGCCGGCGGACGCACAGCTTCACGCCCAACCGTGTGGCGGACTCGGCGCAGCAACCTTTCGCGCTCAAAGCACGGCGTCCTTGCGCACGCCGTTGGAGGCGAAGAAACGCTTCAGGCGCACGAGCGCTTCCTGTTGTATCTGCCGAACGCGCTCGCGCGTGAGCCCCATTTCGTCAGCCAGCTCTTCGAGCGTCGCGGGCTCGATATGGTTGAGCCCGAAGCGGCGTTCGATCACGTGCCGGTGCTTGTCGGATAGCCGCGACAGCCAGGCACGCGTCAGCGTCTCCAGCTCACGGTGCTGCACTTCTGCATCGGGTGACTGGCTTTGATCGTCCGAGAGCAAGTCGAGCAAGCTGCTCGCGGGATCGAGATCGAGCGGCGCATCGAGCGACGCCGTATGCTCATTCAGCGCGAGAATATCGGTGACTTCGTCCGTCGTCTTGCCCGTGAGATAGGCGATATCGTCGATGCTGGCATCACGCCGATCGTTCGCATCCCCGGAATTTGCAGAATTCTTTTCGAGGTGGCGCTTGGCGCGCAGCACTTGGTTCAGCTCGCGAATGACATGCACGGGAAGCCGCACGGTGCGCGCCTGATTCATGATCGCCCGCTCGATGCTCTGGCGAATCCACCACGTTGCGTAGGTCGAAAAGCGGAAGCCGCGCGTCGGGTCGAATTTCTCGATCGCGTGCATCAAGCCGAGGTTGCCCTCCTCGATCAAATCGAGCAGCGGCACGCCGCGATTCAAATACCCCTTTGCGATACTGACGACGAGCCGCAAGTTGCGCTCGATCATGACCTGTCGGGCCTCGAATTCGCCGGCCTTCGCGAGGCGGGAATACCGCTGCTCCTCCTCGACTGTCAGCAGCGGCTTCACACTGATCCGATTCAGGTAGTGCTGAATCGTGTCAGCGGTGAGCTCCGCCTGCAGGAGCGCTCGGAAATCGTCAGGGTCGGGGCTCGGCTCGGTAACGCGCTCGCGATCCTCGCCCTCTTCGGCGTCCGCCGACGAACTGTCGGCGCCGAAATCGTTCTCAGTCTCGGCGGCTTCCTCGTCGGCCTCGTTCATCGAAGCGCCCATGTCCTGCTCCAGATCAGGTGCGGCACTGTTGAGCGTTTCCGTCTCGGCTTGCTGCTTGCGGCGCTTCGATTTCGGCATGGTCGTATCGCTTCGCTTATTGCGGCGGCAAGTATTTCATCGGATCCACGGGTTTACCTTGCTGGCGTACCTCGAAGTGCAACATTACGCGATCGGCGTCGCTGTTGCCCATCTCGGCGATCTTCTCGCCTTTGGTCACCGAGTCCCCTTCTTTTACCATCAAACTGCGGTTGTGTGCATACGCCGTCAGATAGTTTGCATTGTGCTTGATGATAATGAGATTGCCGTATCCGCGCAGCCCATTTCCTGCATAGACGACGCGACCGTCGGCAGCAGCTTTGACCGGCTCGCCCTGAGTCCCGCCAATGTTGATTCCCTTGTTGTTCGAGTCGTCGAAGCGATCGAGAATCGGGCCACGGACAGGCCATGTCAATGCGAGGTTTCCTCCGTTTACGACCGGACCGGGACCGGTTGCAGTCGTCGCGGGCGGCTGTGGCGGAATCGTCGTCGCCGTCGACGGGTTGTATGCGTAGGCCGGCGGCGGAGCTTGCACCGTGCCCGCGTTGGATGCGGGCGCCGGGCTGCTCGAAAGCGGTGCGCTCTGCACGGGCCCGCCGACTACGGGCGCAGCCGCGACGCCCGGCGTGACCGCCGTGGCGTTCTGGCCCGGCGGCGCAACACGCAGCAATTGGCCGACTTCGATTTGATTAGGGTTTGCGAGGTTGTTCCAGGCGGAGATGTCGCGATAGTTCTGGCCGTTTTCCAACGCAATGCGGTAAAGCGTGTCGCCCGGTTTTACTCGGTAGTAGCCAGGAGGCGGCGGTCCGAGTGGCGCGGCGGCTGCCTGCCCGGCCGGCGTCGACGCTTGGGATAGCTGCGCGCTGAGCGCGCCCGAGCGGTCTACGACAGGCGCTTGATCGAGTCGCGTCGCGCATGCCGCGAGTGTCGACAAGGCCACCGCACAAACGGCGCGTTCAAAGACGCTGAACCGAGCGTCCATGTTGTGTTTTCGTATCGCGCGCAACGTAAACATCGGTGTCAAATCACTCCGGATTTTAAGGGGACAAAGAAAACGCGATCGAGCTGCGACTCCCGCCACTGGCTAGGCGCGACGCGCTCCACGAGCGTCAGCACCTGCTTGTCGCCGCTCTCCGCGACGGGCGCCACGAGCCGGCCGCCAACCGCAAGCTGCTCGACGAGCGCCTGCGGAACGTCGAAGCCTGCCGCGGCGATCACGATCGCGTCGAACGGTGCCGCCGCCGGCAGGCCGATGCGGCCGTCGCCATAATGCAGCCGGATGTTCGGCACGCGCAACGGCCTCAAGTTGAGCTTCGCCCGCTCGTATAGCGGCTTGATCCGCTCTATCGAGTAAACGTCGCGCGCGAGCTGACTCAGCACGGCCGCCTGATACCCGCAGCCTGTGCCGATTTCGAGCACGCGATCGAGCAAGCGCCCGCTCGACGCGAGCTCGAGCATGCGTGCAACGACCGAAGGTTTCGAGATCGTCTGGTGATGCCCG
>CAYPWK010000018.1:7509-29446 GCA_964414365.1 uncultured Burkholderia sp. | reverse complement strand
CTGCAGATCGCGCAGCAGATTGATGACCTGCGCCTGGATCGATACGTCGAGCGCCGATACCGGTTCGTCGCAAACGACGAGCTGCGGCTCACAGACAAGGGCTCGCGCAATGCCGATCCGCTGGCATTGGCCGCCCGAGAACTCATGCGGATAGCGGCTCAGATATCGTGCATGCAGGCCCACGCGCTCGAGCATCGTTGTCACGCGCGCGCGTACTTCGCCGCGGGCCATGTCGGGACGTTGGACGAGAAGCGGCTCTGCAACGATTCGTTCGATCGTCATGCGCGGATCGAGCGATGCGAGCGGATCTTGGAAAATCATTTGGACGCCGCGGCGCAACTGCGCGAGAGCGGTCTTGGGGCGCTGCCCCGCGCGCACGGTCTCGACCCCCTGCCAGCAAATGCTGCCGCCGGTGACAGGCGTGAGGCCCACGATCGCACGCGCCAGCGTCGACTTCCCGCAGCCCGATTCGCCGACGAGCCCGAGCGTTTCGCCGCGGCCAATAGTGAACGAAACGCCGTTCACGGCGCGCAGCACCGCCTTGGCCCGCCACCCAGCCCAAGGCCCGGAGCCGCGGTTGACACGAAATTGCACGTCCAAGTCGCGAACCGCCAATAGCGAATTGCGCGTGGCGGTTGAAATTCCTTCTATTGGTGCATTCACGTCAGCCCCTCCGCGACGACCGCCGCCGGCCGATGACAGGCGCGCCACGCCCACTCGAGACCGGCCCGGCGCTCGAGCAATGGGCGCTGCGTGACGCAATGCTCGGCCGCGTGGGGACAGCGCTTAGCGAATGCGCAACCGGCCATCGCCTCTCCAGGCAGCGGCGGCTGGCCGGCTATCGCGGCGAGCGGACGCCCTCCTTCGTCGCCGAGTCGCGGCAGTGCGTTCATGAGGCCGATCGTGTAAGGATGGGTAGGAGCGGCGAAAAGCTCCAACGCACTCGCATGCTCGACTGTGCGGCCCGCGTACATGACCATCACTTCGTCGCTGAGCCCAGCCGCCACGCCCATATCGTGCGTAATGAGGATCATCGCCGTACCGTCCCGATTCAGCTTGCGCAGCAGCTCGACGATCTGCGCCTGCACGGTGACATCGAGCGCCGTCGTCGGCTCGTCCGCGATCAGGAGTTGCGGCTCGGTCACGAGCGCCATCGCGATCATCACGCGCTGCCGCATGCCGCCTGAAAATGCGTGCGGATACATGCCGATGCGTCGCGCGGCGTCGGGCACGTGCACGCGCTCGAGCGCTTCGATCGCGCGCCTGCGCGCTTCGCGCCGCGACATCCGCCGATGCAAGGTCAACGGCTCGATCAGCTGTTGCTCGATCGTCAAGAAGGGGTTCAACGAGCTCATCGGATCCTGAAAGACCACACCGATCCGATTGCCGCGCAACCGATTCAATGCGCGCTGGCCAAGCGTCAGCAGATCGCATCCCTCGAATCGCGCAACGCCGCTCACGCGGGCATTCGCAGCCGAGAGGCCGATCAGCGACAGCACGGTCTGGCTCTTGCCCGAGCCCGACTCTCCGACGATGCCGAGCACGCGACCGGCATCGAGAACGAATGAGACGTCGTCCACGGCGTCGATGGGAGGACCGTCCGTCCGCGAAAAGCGGACACTCAGATGTTCGATTTCGAGCAAAGACATAGACGTAGTCCTCAAGGCTTGGTATCGAACGCATCACGAAGACCGTCGCCGACAAAATTGATGCAATAGAGCGACAGGCAAAGCATCGCCGCAGGCGCGAGAAGAAGCCAGGGCATTGCCTCGAGCTTTTGAGCGCCGTCCTCGATCAGCACGCCCCAGCTCGTCATCGGCTCCTGAACGCCCAGCCCGAGAAACGAAAGCACCGACTCGGTCAACACGACGCCGGGCACCATGACCGTTATGTAGACGACGACCACGCCGACGAGGTTAGGCACCACATGCCGGGCGACAATCAACGAAGGCGGCACCCCGATTGCGCGCGCCGCATCGACGAACTCGCGCGTGCGCAATGAGAGCGTTTGGCCGCGTACGACGCGCGCCATGTCGAGCCAAGAGAAAGCGCTGATCGTCAGGACTACCAAATAAAAGGCGCGGCCGAAAAGCGTCATCATCAGGATGGCGATCAGCATGTATGGGATCGCGTACATCATGTCGACGATGCGCATCATGACCGCGTCGACACGGCCGCCGTAGTAGCCCGCACAAGCGCCGTAGCCGACGCCGATTCCGCCCGCGACAAGGGCCCCGAGCAGTCCGATTTCGAGCGAGACGCGGCCGCCCACGAGTGTCCTCACCAGCAAGTCGCGGCCGAGCTCGTCGGTGCCGAACCAGTGGCCTGAGGCGAACGTCGGAGCGACGGCGATTGCCGTCCAGTCGCTCGCCGCGGGATCGCGTCCGATCAGCGGCGGCCCTGCACAGCAGGCAAAAACGATCAGCGCGAGGATAGCGAGACTGACGAGCGCAGCCCGGTTGCGCGCGAACCGGCTCAACGCGAGCGCGAGGGGGCTGCGCGTGGGCGGCACACCGGCCGAGCCGTCGTCGATCCTTGCCACGGGTGCAGTCGAAATAGCCATAGTCCGTGTGTCAATACCGAATGCGAGGGTCGAGCATCGCGTACGCAAGGTCGACGAGGAGGTTGAAAAGCACAGCCGCGACGGTCGTCAAGATGACGAGGCCTAGCATCAATGTGTAGTCGCGATTGATCGCCGCGTTGACGACGAGTTGACCGAGCCCCGGCAGTGAAAAGACCGATTCGGTGACGACAGCCGCGGTGATCGACGAAATCGCGAGGGCCCCGAGCAGCGAGACGACGGGCAGCAAGGCCGGCTTCAGCGCATGGCGCACGACGATTCGATGAGCCGGCAGCCCTTTTGCGCGCGCCGTGAGAATGAATGGGCTCGACAGCACTTCGATCATGCTCGCGCGCATGACGCGTGCGATTGTCGACACGTTGATGGCGGTCAAGAGCGCGATCGGCAACACGCGATAGCGCCAGTCTCCATCGCCCCATCCGCCGGCGGGCAACCAGCCGCGCTCGCCGCCGGCCGTCTTCAGCAGGATGGCGAAGACCCAGACGAAGAGCGGCCCGAGCACGAACGGCGGCAGCGCGTTGCCGACATTGCCGAGCACCATGACGGCGCGGTCGATGTACCCGTTGCGGCGTACCGCGGCGATGGCGCCGAGCGAAACGCCGAGCGCAACCGCGATCGGAATTGAGGCGCCGCCCACGCATAGGCTCACGGGCAGCGCCTTCGCAACCAGGTCGTTGACGCTCCAGTCGACATAGCGGTACGACGGTCCCAGATCGCCTTGAGCGGGCGCCGCGAGATAGATCAGGTACTGTCGCCAAAGGGGCTCGCTCAGGTGATATTTCGCGTCGAGATTCGCTCGCGCGGCCGCCGACAACCCCTTTTCCGAATCGAACGGTCCACCTGGCGTCAGATGCAGCAGCAGGTAGCAGATCGTGATGACTGCGAGTACCGTGGGGATCGCCCAAAGCATCCGGCGCAACGCATACGCAAGCATGGGTGCCTCCTGCTCAGTGCCTGATGACGTAGAGATCCTGCGTGGCTCGCATATCCACGTAGTTTGTGAGCGTGTAGCCGCCGACGTAGGGCTTCACGAGACGATCGGCCGAATACTGGAAGAGCGGGATTAGCGGGTAATCCCGCATGGCGAGCGCATGGGCCTTCGTCAGCAGCTCGGTCCGGCGGCCATCGTCGAGTTGCCGGTTGGCTTCGTCGACGAGCTCGTCGACACGGCGATTGCAATACCGCTGATCGTTTTGCACGCCGCCGCAGCGGAGCAGATCAAAATACGACATGGCATCGTTGTAATCGACGAACCACCCGTTGCGCGACGCCTGCACCTTTCCCTCGTGGCGCTCTTTCAGCAGTACCTTGAACTCGACGTTCTCGAGCCTCGCATTCACGCCGAGCTTGGTATGCCACTCCGATGCCACAAATAATGCGAGCTTCTTGTTCAGGTCGTTAGTGTTATAGGTGAGCGTGAATTTGAACGGCTTCGCCTCCGAATACCCCGCTTCGCGCATCAACACTTGCGCACGCTCGACGCGTTTTTGCATCGGCCAATCCGCCCAGTCGGGACGGAACTGCGCAGCGCCTTTGGTCCCCTTTGCGATGAGTCCGTATAGCGGCAATTCGCCCGCTTGCAGCAGCTTCGAGGTCAGAAGATCGCGATCGATCACCATCGATAGCGCTTCGCGCACACGTGCGTCCCTGAACGCCCGATCCTCATTATTCATGCTGTAGAAGTAAGTGGCGATTTGCAGACCCCTGCGCAACTCGCCGCCGAATTGGCGTTGGATCAATTCGTGTATGCCGGAGGGAATGCGGTAGGTGTAATCGACCTGCCCTGCCTGATACATTCGCATCGCGGTCTGATCGTCCTCGACTGGCAGATAGGTCACTTTCGAAATCGCAACATGACGCGCGTTCCAGTACTTGTAGTTCTTCACGGCGACGAGTCGGTCGTTCGGCCGCCAATCGGCAAGCACGTAAGCGCCGTTGCCGACGAACGAGCCCGGGCGCGTCCAGAGGTCTCCGCCCTTCTCGACAACCTTTCGCAAGACCGGCGCCATCGTCGCCATCGCCGTCAACTCCGGGAAGAACGCCGCGGGCATTTCCGTTCTTACCTCGAGCGTATGAGGATCGACAGCGCGTACGCCGAGGTTCGAAGGCGGCGCCTTCCCGGCGATGATTGCCTTGGCGTTCTTCACGAATTCGACAAGGATCGTGTACTTCGAGCCGGTCTTCGGATCGACGACGCGCCGCCATGCATAGACGAAATCGTCGGCGGTCACGGGCTGCCCGTTGCTCCATCGCGCGTCGCCACGCAATTCGAAGATCCAGGTATCGGGCGCCGTGCGCGTCCAGGTCTGGGCGACGCCTGGCGCCACGTGGCCGGCCGCGTCGATGCGCGTCAACCCTTCGAAAAGGTCGAGGCCGATCGTGTTGGCGCTCCATGATTCGATATGCGCGGGATCGAGCGATTCGACTTCGGACGGCACCTGTCGAGTCAGTTCTTGAACGGGAGCGAGTTCGACGCCGGCGGGGATTTCGACGGCGCGTGCGCAGTCGGGCACCAGTGCCGACATCGATATGGGCACGGCCAACGCGGCCGCGAACGAAAACAAACGCAGAGCTTTCATGAGCAATGAGCGGCGGAATAGGAAGGACAACTTTCTGTTTGTCGCGAATCCGTGACGGATCGGCTGCGACATGCCGCATCAAAGCACGCGGGCTTTGCCGTGTGCAGCTATCAACAATGAGAGGGCGTCGATTGTGAGCGCGACGGCCCCATGGCATTTCGGAGCAGACCACCTCGATGAGGTAGCCGGCCAGCGCGTTGGCCACTCGCCCGAGCGAGTGCCCAATCTTGCCCACCAGCACAGGAAAGAGATTGTCCGGCGTTTATGCGATTTCACTATCCGCGCCGAATCTCGATAGGCCGTGAAAAATACGAATTCAAACGTTACTAGGCGATTTTCGCGCTAATCCGCATTCAGCGCGATTCGACTTATCATATTTACCTAAGACTTAATCAGCGCGCATCCGACGTTATCGAGCAGCATTTGCCCAATGTGCGCTGAATAACATACGCACGTTGTTGCGTGAGGAATTCTGCCCCGTCAAGACCGCGCCATTCCCGCGGCGACAAATCGGTTCGTCGCGATCGGAGAACCTGCAGCGAACCGAAAGTGCGCCAACGCGGAGTTGAGTTTGGTCCGGCTTCGCAAAGCGAACGTCACTTCCGGGGCGAGCCATGGATTATGCGATCAACGGAAAGTTCACCGCGCAGCGTATTACCGGCGTGCAGCGCGTCGCCTACGAATTGACGAGAGCGCTGCAATTGGTCAACTTGCATCCGAACGATATCGAGATCGTAGTTCCCAGGAATGCCACGGAGCCGGGCGCATCGCTTCTATCCAAGCGCTGTTGCCCATGGTTCATGGGCAACGTATGGGAGCAGATTGCACTCCCGTTGACGACAAGCGGTGAAACGCTGATCAGCCTTTGCAATACAAGTCCCCTGATCAAGCGTCGTCAAATCGTCATGGTGCATGATATGGCGATTTTCGATGTGCCCTATGCATTTTCGACAAAGTTTCGTCTTTGGTACAAACTTGTTTTTGCGACGATGCACCGAAATGCGAAGGTGATACTGACTGTCTCGGAGTTTTCGAGGGAGCGCATTTGCCGGCATCTGAAGGTTCCAGCGTCGCGCGTATTCGTGATCCACCCCGGCACCGACCACATGGAGCGCGTGCATAGCGACCGAAGCATTTTGACGCGCCTGGAATTGACGACGTCCCCCTACTGCCTGCTCGTCGGAAGCCTTGACCCGCGCAAGAACCTGGGGGGCGCGCTCGCCGCGGTCGAGCGCCTCGGCCACTTGAGGGACGTCAAGTTCGTCGTTGTCGGCGGCAGAAATTCGCGTGTATTCGGCGCGCAATCGCCAACGAGCACACAGGAAAATGCTCAGGTCATATGGGCGGGCTTCGTTTCTGACAGCGAACTGAAGGCGCTTTACGAAAACGCGCACTTGCTCGCGTTTCCCTCGCTATACGAGGGGTTTGGGCTACCCCCTCTCGAGGCGATGTATTGCGGTTGCCCGACGGTCGTATCGCGCGAAGCGTCCTTACCCGAGGCATGCGGAGATGCCTCACTGTATTGCGACGCAACCTCAGTCGACGATATCGCCGCAAAGATTTCGCAGATGCTGGGCGACGAAAGTCTGCGCGCGCGCTATCGGCAGTTGGGTTTGTCGCATGCACGCAAGTATCGCTGGGAGCGAGCTGCTCGTCAGTTGATGGAAGTGCTGAGCGGCGATGAGCTTGGCGATCCCGCGCACGTATGCGCAGGGTCTGCTCAAGCTCGATGGAGGGGATAACGAACGACCGCCGCTAGGCTCTATGCCGGATGGCTGCGCGAGAATCCGGCGTAGGCAGCCGTCTCCTGCGGGTTCGCAAGCAGGCCGAACTGTGCTGTACCGAGAAGCTGATACTTCATGACGCTCTCGATGTTGTACTGCAGGCGAGCGTTGTAGTACTCAGTCAAGAATTTCGTACAGTACGCGGCCTTCTGCGCGTCGGTGTCCTCCGGTTTGGCCGCCCACTCGGTGATCATGATCGGCTTGCCGTAAGCCTTGCTGATGTAGTCGACTACGTTCAGCTTCGTCGTGTATCCATCGAGGCTCATGTTGAACAGATCACCATAGACGGAATAGTTGTGCCAGGTGGTGATGTCCCAGCGCACGGTAGGATGGCCGGTGCTACCGTCCGGAGCCGTACCGTGCCACAGCATGTCCGAAGCTGCGATCTGTGCAATGGTGAAGTTGATGCCGCACCGATAAGCTGCATTGACGGATTTGATTCCATCGATGAGTCCGCGCATCGTGCCACGCATACGGTTCCAGTTGTTGCCAGCGATGTAGTCGCTCACCCTGTTTCCTGGTGCGCCCGGCGTCCGGAACACCAGCGTGCTGGCAGTCATCTCGTTACCACATTCGAAGTCCGTCACCCCGGCCGGCCCGAGCGTCTGCGCGATCGTCTGCGCGTTGGTGAAAGCAATGTTGTAAGCCGAGTTCTCGTCCGTCCCGAGGAAACTCGTAGTGATACAGCACAATATCTTGATGCTTGGATCGATGGCCGCCATCTCGGTAGCGAACCGCCGCACGCTCGCAATATGCGTCGGGTTAAAACCACCGGTGTCGAGGCGCAGCGTCTTGGCGCCAATCGATTGAAGCTGTTTGACGAGGGTCGCGCTATCCGGTGGATAATCGTAGTGTCCACACACGCCATAGAAGTGGGGCATACCGGTCCCGGCTGCTTTTGCTACGTCCAGACCGGTTACGCTAGCGATGCCAGCCGCAGCCAGCGTATTGAGAAATTGCCTTCGATTAATCGTCAATTTGACCTCATTCTTGGATGAGAGGAGTCGTTCGCGCTCAGCCCCCCGGCCGATCGGTAGGACCCGGAGCTGGACGGAATCACGAGGATTGATGCTGGGCGTTGCACACAATTGGCGCGCGAAATCGTGAAGCGCCGGCCGAAATGCCTAATTGCTGCTATGGCACTCAGTCAGATGCCGCCGGTGCAGATGCGGCTTCAGCTGATACCTGTGACATTGAGTCTGCGCTGGCTCCGGACACTGCAGCGCCATCACCGCGGCAAGCGGTTGACGGACAGGTATGAAATGCTGCTATCGGATCATTAAGAAATCCGCAATGAATCATGACGAGTTTATCCATCGCCGAGAAAACGCGGCGATTTTTGATGAATTAATAGGTATTCGAACGGACGGCTGCGCGGTCGACATCGATGATCACTTCATCGATACTTATCGATCGCATCAGCCTTGGAATACGGTCATCCCACGACTCAAGGGAGCGCCTACCGCGGTACTGCCGTCGAGGCACCCGCTCGAGTGAAGGGCAGTATAACTTATGTCATTTGATAATGCATCACCGATTTTGGCGTCAGGATTTTCCTACGTGCGTGTCGGGCGCGAGTTGGTCCGGTCTTTTCTTCACTGATTGCAGGAATCCTCCGATTAAAGCGGCACTTATTGCTGTATTTATTATCTGACTTAATGATTTATATTACGACCCTAAAGCAAGCCGTCGTCGTTGGTCACGGGTTATCAGCGCTGGTCGTCCGAGCAAATTAGTGCAAGACTCGATCCACGCATCGAAGCGATCCAAGCCCGTGCCTGTCAGACATGAGACGACCTTCGCCGCGATCGCCCCCAATGCACGTGCTCCCTGACACGGGCCATGTCGCGACCTGCACCAGGAAACGGCCGCGCCAGAAACTATGCACGACGCCCGCGGACGGCGGCCGATGGATCTCTTCCCACGCTCGTCGACGATGAATACATTCGACACCGCCATCGAGAACTTCATTACGCACGCCGCCGTGAGCTGGCCGTTTTTCAATCACTCGGTGCGCGCCATCGCGAGCTTCAACTTGTTTAAGGGCGTAGTACCGACAGGTCTATTGTGGGCGATCTGGTTCGGGACACGTCGCGATATCAGATGGGCGCGCGAGATGGTGATCGTCACGCTTGCGAGCAGTTTGTTGACGGTTATTGTGGGAAGGACCCTCGCGTTCTTCCTGCCATTTCGCGTGCGGCCGATCTACAACTTGGATCTGCACCTCGTATTTCCCTTGTCCGAGGCACCAGAACTCGTTCGGAGGACATGGAGTTCTTTCCCGAGCGACCATGCCATGCTGTGGGCCTCGGTTGCAACGGGAATATTCCTTATTTGGCGCTGGCTGGGCGTTCTTGCTTTCCTGCACTTGGCCATTTTCATCTGTCTTCCGCGCGTCTATCTCGGATTGCATTATCCCACTGACATTATCGGTGGTGCGGCGATCGGAATCCTTGTCACCTTATTTGTCTCCCGGGAAGCGGTAAAAAAACATTTTGCGCCGATGATTCTTCGGCAATTCGATGCGTCGCCCACTATTTGTTATTTGATTGCGTTTGTGTTTTGCTTCGAACTCGCGACAATGTTCGAGGAGCCAGTGCTTATCGTACAATCGGTCATCAAGGCGTTATAAGGACTCCGTGCGCTGCCTAACATAACCGCTCGCGCGCCGCCAGTTATCGTTGCCCGCAAACACCGCGTTCACTGGACAAGGGGGCAGGTATGCAACGCTACAGGATCTTGGTGATCAACGACTTCCTCCTAAAGGGCGGTGCGGAAGTCGTCTATCGACAGTCCGCTGAGCTTCTGAGCGCAATGCCCGGTATGGAAGTGCAATGCTTCGACGAAAGTCGATTCCACGGAAGCTCATCGGTGCTCTCCCGATCGTGGAACCTGGCAGCAGCGCGCGCGCTCAAGCAAACGTTGATGACGTATCGCCCGCATCGGATCCTCGTCCACAACTACCACAACGCATTGTCGGCGTCAGTTCTCGATGTGATCGCTCGCTATAAACACAAGCTTGGCTATACCGCGTATCTCACTTGTCACGACTACCATCTGATCTACTACAACCCCACACTACACCACCATGTACGCGGCCATATCGAGCCTGTCTCGCTCGATGAGCTGAGAACGTGGCGTCGGCTCAAGCTTCGTGCCAGTGCGAAGGGTGCGCTCCATGACCTCCTGGCAAAGGCGTACTGGCATGCCATACGGGCGGTGTACAAGCCCGAGCGCATCTTCGATCGGATACTTTGTCCATCCGATTTCATGCAGCAGGCTCTGCACCGAAGAGGCATCGATAACACAGTCGTTCTGTACAACCCATCGGCAGTTTCAGTGGCGAGGCAGCCGGTGAGCGTGCGCAACCGAGAGCGCTTCAATCTTGCATTTGTGGGACGCGTCGCGTACGAGAAGGGCCTCGAGCAGTTCATCGCACTCGCGCACTCGATCGATTTCGCGCGGATCGAGTGCCTGGGTGTCTTTGGCGACGGACCCGCCCGCGAAGCGATCGCGCAACGCTATGCATCGCTTGTCGAAAAGAGAAAACTCATTTTCTTTGGCAGCCTGCCGCACGACCGGCTATTCTCCGCACTGCGAGGCTTCGCCGACGCAATCGTGCTGCCGTCGATCGGGACCGAAATCGCGCCGCTCGTCATCGTCGAGGCTGCGATGCTGGGCTTGCCCACGTTGTACCGAGAGGGCAACTATCGATTTACGTTCGGCGATGGAGTCGGCAGCAAAATTGCGTATCACGACGGTGCCCAGAGCCTTCGAGCAGCGCTCGATGAACTTGCTGCGCACCTCGCGAGCCCCGACAGGCAGTACGACGTTAGTGAATATTTGCCTAATCGTTATGCGGAGCGTCTAGCACAGATCATGCAACTGGAGGTTCCGCCGATGCAGGCTGAAGGCCGGCCATAGCCGGCCGTTTCCGCGCTTCAGCAAACGTTGTGCGTTTCGTCTTCATCTTGGCTTTCCGTCTGATCGAATGATGATTTCAAAATCGCCTCTGCTTTATTGACCGATTGACTTCTCGTCGATTGGACGGCGATAAGTATGTCTGTGAAGCAAGGTCGATAGTCACGGCGCCTACCGGTCGGGTGAACTGGCAACGTAGCCAGGCCCTGCGCAAATTGGTCTCGCCACGATGTGATTTGTGAAGCGCCGGTGGTGTAGCGGGTTGGGGCAGATGTGTACGCTACGCCGTTCTTTTTTCGGAAAAGGGTTAAGAACCGCGGACCGACTCGCTATGGCGCACCGAATCTTGCGGAACATGTTTGCACTCTCAGTCTTGCAAGCAGCGAACATGGCGCTGCCGCTCGCCACGCTACCGTATTTGTTTCGCGTGCTGGGGCCCAGCCACTTCGGAGCCTACGTCTTCGCCCAGGCAGTGATTGCCTATCTGGTCTTGCTGGCCGATTACGGCTTCAATTGGTCCGACACGGGCGACATCGCAAAGGTACAGAACGATCGTGACGCTGTTACGAGGATCTTCTGGAGGACGCAAGCGGCCAAAGCGCTCGTTGCGTGCGCCGGACTAGTGCTTCTTGTGCTGGGCGTGCTGCTGGTGCCTAAGCTGATTGAACTGCGGCCAATCATGCTTGCGACCTTCCCCTTCGTTGTCGGCACGGTTTTATTTCCGCAATGGCTATTCCAGGGCCTCGAGCGAATGTTTTTTATCACCGTGTCGACACTCAGTGCACGCGTACTCGTCATACCCCTTACCTACTTGCTGGTGCACTCGCCCGATGACACGTGGCTCGCGGCACTCATCAATTCAATGAGCACCGTCGTCGCAGGCATCATCGCGCATACATTGATCGCGCGCGCGAGGATGATTTCGCTCTGGATGCCGAGCGTCAACGAGGTCATGGGAGCCTTCCGTGAAGGCTGGCACGTATTCATTTCAACCGCTGCGGTCAGCCTCTACACGACCACGAACAGCGTATTGCTAGGGTTTCTGGCAGGCAACGTAACGCTAGGCTACTTCGGTGCCGCCGACAAGATACGGAACGCGGCGCAAGCGCTGATAGGGCCGCTCAGCAACGCCCTCTATCCACGCGTCAATGCACTGTTTGCCGAGGACACTGCGAAGGCCTATGCGCTCGTGCGCAAAGCTCTTTACTCGATGAGCGCGATCATGCTCGCGATATCGGTGATGCTCTGGGTGGGCGCTCCGTGGGTTGTTCGCATAGCGATGGGGCCTCAATATGCACCCGCCGTCCACGTGTTACGTTGGATGGCCTTCGTCCCCGTGCTGGTGAGCCTGAACAATGTGCTCGGGCTCCAAATGATGCTGCCGCTCGGCATGAAGAAGAAATTCAGCGAGATACTGCTCGGATCCGGTGTATTCAATGTTGCACTGCTGGTACCGCTTGCGATTCGCCTCGGAGCGCAGGGCGCGGCAATATCCGTGCTCGCGACTGAAATCCTCGTCACGGGTTGCATGACGCTTTACCTCATTCGGAAAAGAGTCCCGGTCTTTCTGACAAGGACCTCGCCACCTGAATGGTGAGTACACCAGATTGCCAAAGGAGTTGACGCATGAGCACATCGCATTTCAACCCCAAGGCACGGCGTACGGCTATCGTGATACTTGCGTGTCGCGACTACGCGGCACTAGAGTTGGCGCTCGCGAGCCAAATGGCTTACCGGCCACCCGATGTGCCGTTCTTCGTGCTGCAAAATTGCCGCGGGGGATACGATGCCGAACGGACGCTCGGTGTGGCTCGTCGATACGAGAGACTTTTTCCCGGCGTCGTCAAGGTCGTCGACGACATCGTGCCTGGCGACCCCTACCGCTCGATCAAGAAGTTGCTTTCGAAACCGGAGTTTGCAGAAATCGACTTGATTTGCAAGGTCGATGACGATGCGTTCCCGATTACGCATCAGTGGCTCGACCATATGGCGGAGGCCTACGAGAGCGCTGAGCAAGGAAGCGGCAGCAAGCTGGCGTTGGGGCGTCCCTCAGGTGATGAAAGCGATGAACTTGGAGCAGGAGTACTTCGCTACGCAGGCGCATCCGCATTTCGTCGGTGCGGGGAGCAGCGGACGCTTTCCGCTTCGCATCCTTCCCGCGGAGCAAATAGAGACGGGTACGAACGGCACCATATGGGGCTATCCGCACATTGCACGCTGGCTGCACGAGCGCACCACCCTTCAGCCCGATGCATTCATCGCTGCCACGCAAGCGCTCGGGCCATGCGATGTGCCGGCACAATCGCGCTATTCGATCGGCTGCATTCTGTTTCGCAAGTCGCTGTGGGATGCGATCGATGACGGCGGACACGACGATGAGCATATGATGCACATGTATTGCGAACGCAACGATCTTCGGATCATCTGTGTGCGTCGCGTACCGTTCGTCCACCTCGCGTTTTTTACTCAGCGGGAGGAGAATCGCGACATTGTGGATGCGGCTCGTGCACTCTATCGCCCGCGGCTTGGACATCCGTTTCCGCTCGCGCTCTATGCAGACCGCGAGCGGGAAAACGAAGCGCGATTGCGCTGGCTCGAAGAGCGATTGACTGAACCTGCCACGTCCAAGCGGGAGTGGTTGAAAAGGATCACACCGAAACGGGTCGAACGCGCCGTGCGGCGGCGGCTCGTTTGGCTTTGGCAGATGGGTAGCGGGCGCAGCGCGCCATGAAGTTTCGACAAATCGACCGTAAAGCCATTCTTAAAATTGGCTGAATAGTGCTAGCGTAGCGATCACTCGCCACTTTTTCCAAGACAGTGGCGGAATTGTTCTGGCGTCACTGGCCTTAAAGCGCGGTCACGTGCGAATTATTACGCATTCGGCGGGCAACTTTGGCCTGCGTGTGCCTCCGCAGCGTAATTGACCAATATCGTTCGTCTAGCCGCGGAGATCAAAATCCCTTTTTCGTCATGATAATCAATGCGCCCCTCGCGGCGGCTTGCAATATCGCGTCATACTCGGGCCGCCGCGCACGTCCCTGGTGCGATGCCGTCTGCGCAGGAAGTACCGCGCGCCGTTCCACGCGAAATCGTTTTTTTTGTGGTTGATAATCGCGCGCACACAGTCTAATGTCAGATGGCGCGCACAACCGCGCGTATGTTAGACAAATCAGAGCAAACAAATAATCGGTGCGATCTATACAGTCGGATGCACGTGACGCCGAGGAGGATTACGTCTGCTTTAATTTTTATTTGCCGGGGTTGAGATCTAATGTCTGTGAAAATTTTTTGAAAGCTCGGCGCTTTCTCGAGGACCTGTGTGCACCCTAAATCCAACGGCAGGGGGATAAGGAGATGAGAGTTGCGATTGTGCATGACTGGCTCGTTGTGTACGGCGGAGCAGAAAGAGTGCTTGAACAGATCATTGAATGCTTCCCCCAGGCGGACATCTACACGCTCGTCGACTTTCTGGAGGATCGGGCGTGCCTCAAGGGCAGGCCCGTCCATACATCGTTTATCCAGAGGCTGCCTTCCGCGCGCAAGCACTACCGGGACTACCTACCCCTAATGCCGCTTGCGATAGAGCAGTTCGACGTGTCGGGCTACGAGTTGGTGATTTCGAGTTCCTATGCGGTTGCAAAGGGGACGTTGACGGGACCGGACCAATTGCACATCAGTTATGTGCACTCGCCGATACGCTACGCGTGGGATCTGCAACACCAATATCTGCGGGAAGCGGGGCTGAGCTCCGGATTCAAGTCCGCATTGGCGCGGGTGCTGCTGCACTACATCCGGGGCTGGGACTCGCGTTCGGCAATCGGGGTCGACTACTTGATCTCGAATTCGCGCTTCGTGGCGCGCCGGATCAAGAAAGTGTACGGGCGTGAAGCGACGGTCATCTATCCGCCCGTTGACGTAAGTGCGCTGTCTTTGCAGACGCAAAAGAGCGACTTTTACCTAACGGCATCGCGCATGGTGCCGTATAAGCGGATCGATTTGATCGTAAAAGCTTTCTCGCAAACGCCGGAGCGCCGGCTGGTCGTGATCGGCGACGGCCCCGAAATGGCGAAGGTGAAGGCGGCAGCGGGAGCCAACGTGGAAATAATGGGCTACCAGTCATTTGAGGTTCTGCGTGACCACCTTCAGCGCGCGCGGGCCTTTGTGTTTGCGGCGGAAGAGGATTTCGGCATTTCGGTGGTTGAAGCGCAAGCCTGCGGCACACCGGTCATCGCTTATGGAAAAGGAGGCGCGCTAGAGTCGGTCGTGGGGTACCCGAGAGAGCATGCAACTGGCGTATTCTTCCAGAAGCAAACGACAGAGTCGTTGTTGGACGCCCTCGATTGTTTTGAACAACATGCGTGGGCTTTCGATCCCCAAGACTGCCGCAGAAACGCCGAGCGTTTCAGGACCGAGCAGTTCAACGCCGCGTTTCGAGCGTTCATCGAAGTGCGGCTCGCGAGCTTTCGCAGCGAGCTGCGACGGACGGAGGAGTGGGCATCGCGAGTCAGCACGCCACTTCCCATTCTCAAGATGCGCCAGGTACCACGTACGTCGTTTCGCAACAGTAGCAACGGTATCTAGCCGCGGTTACAAGCCACATCGTTGCGTGACCAACCTTCAACGGCGGACATACGTTGAAACCTAGAGGACGACGCTCGTGAGCAACTCCCGCTTCGACAGAGGACTCCCCCGCGCTGCCGATGACAAAGGTCAGCTCTCCGCGCGAGAGGTGCTCGATCTGTTGCGCGATCACCTGTCGGAGTTTGCGGCGATCGTTGCAGTCACGCTCGGGTTGGCAGTCGCCTACGCTTTTCTTGCTGAACCGCTCTATTCAGGCGACGTGTTGCTGCGCCTGGACGCGCCCGAACCGAACGCGCTCGGCATTGCATCCGAGAACCCGGTATATCAACCTCCCGCTGCGCCGTCCCCCAGCGGGGAAATCGCAGTGATGCAGAGCCGCTCCGTGATTGAGCCTGTAATCGAGCGCTATCAGTTCGATATCTCGATCACGCCAAGGTCCATTCCGATTCTCGGAGCGATCGCGAGCGAGTTCGCAACACCTGGAAAGCCGGCACGCCCCTGGCTCTGGCTCGATTCGTTTGCGTGGGGAGGCGAGCAAATCAAAATTGCCTCGCTTCAAGTGCCACCGGCGCTTGAAGACGAGTCGCTCGAACTGGTTCCGCTCTCCGATAAGGAGTACGAGCTGCGCGGACCTTCGGGCGAGCATTTGCTGAGCGGGTTTGTGGGCGAGCCGGCTTCCTTTTCGGGCGTCTCGATCACAGTGACTCAGCTTGTCGCTCGCCCGGGAACGATCTTCAAGGTAATTCGCTGGAATCCCATTGACGCATTCAACGAGTTCCTGCGCCACATGAAGGTGATCGACAAGGCCAAGGACACGGGCGTCATAGAAATCGCCTACATGAACCATTCCCCCGCGATGGCGGCCGAGGTCGCTAACGCACTTGCCAAGCAGTACGTCGCATTGGCTGTCACAAATAGGCAGCGCGACGATACAGCGACACTTGCGTTCATCAAACAAGAACTGCCGCGCTTGAATTCGGAGTTGGTGCAAGCGGAGAAAGCGCTCAACGACTACCGAATGTCAGCGAACTCGCTTCAGCCGACAGCCGAAGCGCAAGCCTACCTACAGGGCGGAATCGACTTTAAGCGGCAGATCGCGACGCTTCAACTGCAGCGCACGCAATTGCTGGAGCGTTACCAGCCGGACAGTCGCTGGGTGCGGAATGTCGAAAGGCAAATAGACGACTTGCTGCAAGCGAATCAGGCATTTGAGGCGCGCTTTGCCGACATGCCCACCTCCGACCGGAGAAGCGCAGACCTTACTCGCGATGTACGGGTGGCGGAAGCGGTCTACCTGGGGATGCAAAACAAGGCCGAGCAACTGTCAGTGCGCCGCGCCAGCACTTCGGGCGGCGTGCATATAGTCGACGATGCGCTTCGTCCGCACCGTCCGGTCAAGCCGAACCGCCTGCTGGTTATATCCGCCGGATCCGTGCTCGGCCTCATTGCCGGTACTTTTTTTGTTTTCATCCGCCATCACGTGATGACGGGTGTGACCGACCCGCTTTTTGTCGAGCAGGGCATGAGCGTTCCGGTGCTCGGAAAAGTACTGTTCAGCGCAAATCAGGCGAGACTGGACGAAGAAATTCGCGCGGTAATGACTACGAGGACGCAGGGCGAAGCGCGTGGAGCATGGCCCAACTACGACGAAGCAGCAGCGGCGGCCCGCTTATCGGGTGATGTCTCGGAGGCTGTTTTTCTCGGTAATGGCCCGATACGCGTGTTGGCCGCTAGATTTCCGGACGATCAATCGGTGGAGGCGCTTCGCGGGGTACGCACGACACTGAATCGGGGAATCGCGCAAGCAGCGAATAATGTCGTGATGTTTGCAGGGGCTGCGCCTTCCGCGGGCAAAAGCTTTGCTGCCGCAAACCTGGCGGTGCTTCAGGCTGAGGTCGGGTCACGCGTGCTGCTGATCGATGCCGATATGCGGCGTGGCCGGCTTGCGTACTTTTTCGGTCAATACAATCGACGCGGTTTGTCGGAAGTCCTGATGGGCGACAAAGAACCGCGCGACGTGATCCGCACCGTCGGTATCGACGGACTGTCGTTCATGTCTTGCGGGTGCTATCCCCGCAACCCAGCTGAGTTGCTGATGGGAGACCGGTTCAAGGAAATGCTGCGACGACTGAGTGCCGCGTTCGATCTCGTCATCATGGATACGCCGCCGCTTCTCGCGGTAGCCGACGCCGCTATCGTTGCAAACGAAGCAGGCGTAACGGTGCTGGTGGTCCGCTCGGGCATGCAGACGGAGCAGGAGATTGCCGAGACAGTGAAGAAATTGCAAGACGCCAATGCCCGCCTGATGGGCGCGGTCTTCAACGCGATACCACTGCGCCGAAGCAATCGCGGCTATGCCTATGCCATGGGTTATAAGACTCTCGAGTTGATCGAGCACAAGAACTGAAGACCGCGGGTATCGCGCCAATGAGAAATGGCAACGCTCGCCTTTGTCGAGGCGATGGACTGTGGCACGGAGGGCCCATTGCAATCGGCCGGCGCAGCGCGGTCATGGCGCTTGCCGCATTGGCAGGCGTTGCGGTTGGCGGCGTTCCCGGGTTCGCAGCCACGCGCGCCAAGGAAGCCAAGGAAGCCAAGCGCGGCCGTCGCAAGATGACCGAACTCATCGGTTCCAACGGATGGCCGATGTCATCGGCGGATGTAAGGGTGTGGCAAACCATGGGTCTTACTTGGGGCCGAGACTCCGTGGGACCTGGAATCGAGCGTCCGCCGGGCGATAGAGTCGAAGTCGACAAAACAGGCGCCGGCTTTGCCTCCGACCTGCCGACCATCGTCGCGCGGAACAACCGCGGCGGCATCAACTCGCTGCTTCTCCTTGCTTACACGCCAGTATGGAACGCCTCCCGTCAGGGTGACGACAAATCGGCCCCTAAGGATGTTCGGTATTGGGAGCGCTATGTGGAGGCAGTGGTGCGTACGTACTCGGCACCGCCCTATAATCTTAGATACTTCCAGATATGGAATGAAGCCGCCGGCCCCTTGTCGGGGGGCTCTCCTCAGGCGACGTTTTGGCATGGTCCGAATTTCAACGGTGACCCCGGCAAGTCGGGGCCGTACGTGCATGCGATGCAGGACTACGTGGATCGCATCCACATTCCCGCGGCGCGAATCATTCGCAAGTATGGCGCTTACGTAGTCTATGGCGGGTGGCCCGATCAGGGTGGCTTGAATAACTATTTCGAGTGGCTCGAATACCGAAGCGCGGTACATGGAACTCGCATGCTCGACTGGGTCGACTATCTCGACATTCACTACCTTGGCATCCCGCAGATGGATGCGCTTTACCAACGCTACGTTGCCAACGGCGATGCCCGCGGGATATGGCAGACCGAAATCGGAGATCGGTACATGGAGGACCCGCACTTTCTTCCGACCTACCTCTTCGAGCTCGCAATCTGGGCGCTCGATCGAAATTGGAACGAGGAGAATAAGTACGTGGCGATGGTCTATCACTGGGACGGCTTTGAATCGTTCCGCCTGACACACCGCGGACCTCCGCGAACGTATAACGCGTCGGGCAGTTCTCTGATCGTGCTGCACAAAACGGTTTCTGGCGCGCTCTCGCCGTGTCGAATTTCACTTCGGTTCGATAGCGATTCGCGCGTCCGCGCGTTGCGTTCGGACGACACCATCGTGCTGCAAGTCAGCGCTCCGCCGGGCTGGCGCACCGTTTATCTCGACGATCTTCCTGCGGTCTGCTCAGGCGGATTCCGCATCGCATTGATCGACGCCATAACCGGGGCGAGGAGCCCAAAGGAGAGCTTGGTGTCCGGCTGGGAGCGAAACGCTCTGTCGATTCGCTTCATGGTGCCGAAATCGACCAATGGTCCGCCCGACGAGGCGCCGCGTCATCTCGCGTATCTCGCGCTGACTCCCGTCTCGTCGCTGCGAACATGGCCCTGAAAAAAATGATCGTTCATTGCGGTGAGCGCCGGGTCATCGACGATTCGCATCCGCGCTACCGCGCGAACATTGTTGCTACGGCACACGGAGTTATCGCGATGGTGGCGCTCGTGAAGGAGTCAGTGCGATGGCATACGTCTCGTTGATTGCGTTGTTTCTCACGGTGACGAACTTCGTGCCGATAAGCGCGATTGGATTCGCTCCAATGGTGCTATGCGCGTGGCGATTTTATGGGCGAACCTATCCGTCGTTTGTCACATCGCTATCGCTCTTTGCAGGCTATGCACTGCTTTCTACTTTGATCTATGATCCCGCATCGCTTGTCAATTTCGAGTTCTACAGGCGCGACGGTAATTTCTTTGTCTCGTATGCGCCGATATTCGCTGGGTGTGTGTACAACCATCGTTGGAATTTGAACAAGCTGCTAACGTGCTTCTTTGTGTTTGCAGTGGTGGCCAACGTTCCGCCGTACGCTTCGTACCTGGTGCATCACGGCTTGCTTTCCCCACTCGAAAACTCCGGTGAGACGTTCGGTAGCTATTTCGTCGCACGCAACGCCGCGGGCGGCTTCCTGGCGATGCTCTTTTGTCTCGGGTTGGCGTGCTACTTGAACAAAAGCAGCTGGTCGCTTCTCGCCATGCTTGCACTCAACGCAGCAATGTTGGTATCGACATACAGCCGAGGGTCCATGCTGGGCGTCTTGGCGGTACTCCCATACGTCATCTTCGGTAGAAGGCGCTGGATGCTGGTTTCGCTGATCGTCGGCGTGATCGCCATATCTGTTGCCGTCGCTGCTTATCACGTCAGGCCATCGGTTGACTACTTCGGATTTCCCTTCGACATCGCGAATCCCGATGAAAAGGTCGCCAACCTCGATATCCGATACGAATGGCTGTGGCCGCGGGCGCTGGCTTATTTCAGTCACAGTCCCCTATTCGGCCTTGGCTTCGGCTCATTCGACGATCATATCGCGCGCGTCATTGACTATTTCGGATTGTTTGGGCAGCCACTCGATATCAATATCGTTCATTCCGATTCGCACGCGCATAACTCCTACTTGAACATTCTCGCGGAGCTCGGCTTGGTGGGCCTGGTACTCATGATGCGATTCATGTGGCAACTCATCGCCTGGGCTTCCGACGGTGCAACCAGGGCCTGGCGAGAAGGGGCACGGGACTACGTCGGATACTTGTTCGTAGAGCTTTCCGCCGTATGCCTTCTTGCAATGTCGTGCTCGGAACACCGACTGACATCGCCGTCGAACGTCTTGATCATGTCTCTGGCCGTCTCGCTGCTGTTAGCGTCGCGCTCAAGACGAAGTCCCGTCCCGGTAGGCTAACCAGGGACGGCAGCGTGCTACCGTGCTTCCAACCGTATCGTCGATTACATCGGTAAGCGATCGCAGATAGTGCTTTTGTGCCTGCGAGCAACTCACGATGGAGCCCCAGCTGAGCTGTGCGCCGGGCAGCAGATGTGAGACCAAGGCAGGAGAGTACTTGTCGATCATCGCTTCCAGTGGTGTCGTATGGCCGTAAGCCAATGACGATACGAGCAGCAATGCGGTTGCAGCTGCTATCGGCCGAACGGGAGTCAGGCCGGCCGCTCGGCAGCGGCGCAGGAAGCTCGCTGCGACTGCTGCGCCCACGAGCCAGCCTATCACCGCCTCGATGATGGTGTGCGAGTGATCGAGCACATGAGCGGCACCCGTTGCGGCGCCAACGAACAAGCCCACAATGGCGCCGAGAAATCTCCCATGGGGGCGGCCCCAGCATAGCAACGTCGCTGCAACGGTCCAGACTGCCGTTGACAGCATCGCATGACCGCTGATCATCCGAAAGCCTATGGGTTCGAGCTCGACTTGCCATACGGCAAAGAGAATCTTCGAAATGCCGACGATCGTCATTCCCGCTGCCAGATATGCTGCCCAAAGGAAGGCTAGACGCCGATTGGACAGGGCGAGCCATATCGCGCACGTCAAAGCGACAGGAACAGTCAAAGCGACGTCGCCTAGGTAGGTAAGTTCAGGCAGCATTTAGGACATGATCGGTCATGAAGCCCCCCGGAGCGATTTTTTGTTAATGTGTGTGCCGACGGGTCGTCGCCTTCTTGTCGACGAATGGGTGGCAGCACGGGCGGCGTCGCTGGGGCGTCGCCCTGGGGGCAAGGGATGGAGAGCGGACGACCAGGCTGCCGGGGCGTGCGTGCGTGACCTCCGGTCCACGACTTGCCCCGGTCAGCTTCATCAGTTACAGGCCATAGGCACGCAGGATGTGGTCGCTGCCCGCGACGAAGACCTGCCCGTTCACGACCGACGGCGACGCGAAGTTACCCTCGCCTGATTGAGCTGGCGTGTAACTGGCCTTGAATAGTATGTTTCCGTTCGTCGCGTCCAATGCATAAAAGTCGTTGCCCATCCCGTCGGCCCAATACACCACGCCGTTTGCGGCGACCGGCGGAATGGCCGGGTTGAAATTGGGGGTGTTCATAGCATGGTCCGTCGGCTGGTTCCACACGGGTTTGGCGTTCACAGTACAGTTGCTGCCGATGGACAGTGCGATGACCCCGTG
>CAYPWK010000018.1:0-7499 GCA_964414365.1 uncultured Burkholderia sp. | reverse complement strand
CGTGTTGATATCCGGGCGAATCGGACGGGGACACGACGTAAAGCTGATTCAGCGCCGAGTCGAACACAGGGATGCCTATGTTGCTTCCATCGGCCGAACTCTGCGCAATCGTGAACGTTTGAATCGGACCCTGCTGCTGAATCGTGGCCCGGTTATAAATGAACAGCTTGCCGGACTTGTTGTAGGCAGCCAGCATCGTCGGGCAGCCGGGACGCTGGAACAGCAATGCTGTAGCGCCGAAGTCGACGTCCGGGCCGGGCGGGGTGGGACTAAGCGGCGAGTTCGACGCGGCCACCGCCAGCGTCGGGGTGAGCTTCACGACATGTTCCGCAAACCCGCCGTTTTCAGGCGTGCCGAATGAGTTGCCCGTGAGTGCATAGACGACTGTCCCGTCAGGTGGAATCGATACGCCTCCCACACCCCAGATGCCGCCCCCGTTTGGCCCGCTTGCACCGGTCGGGAACCAGCGTTGCAGAATCGTGGCTGGGTTGGTGGTCGACGCGTGGACGACCTGTCCGTGGTACGGTTGGGTATCGCAGGGGTCGCCGGCCGTCGCAACGTAGATCGACGAGCTGTCGGGACTGAGCGTCGGGCTGCCGTAGACCATTGTCCTCGGAGAAGCATTTGCCGCGTCAAGAAGAAGCAGGTTGAAGCCCGGGAGATCTGCGCCGGTCGCGAGGTCGTACGAGTGCAGGTACCCCTTCCCGCTCACGATGAATATCCGGTTGTTGGCATGGTCGATGGTGGGCGTCCCCTGTACACCGATCTTGCCTTGGAACAGCCCGAGGCATGCCGGCGTCAACTGAGCTTGAGGGATGGGGGCGCTTTTCCAGATGAACTTCCCGTTCGCGGCATTAAATGCCCAAGTGCTGTTCCCCTCCGTCGCAACATAAACGATATCGGTCGGCACGCCGTTTATCATCACGCCGGTAGCCAATACCGGCTGAGTGAGGATGGCGCCGTCAAGAACTATCGTGTTTCCAGACGCATCTTGACTCTGCCAGTGTTGTTTAAACGTTGTGCTCACGTTGCTCGCGTTGAGCACTGTCTCGACGGGGTTATACCCGGTCCGCTGTCTGTTCATGCCGAACGTCGGCCAGTCGGTCGCCGTAAAGGCGGCGGCGGTGGCAGCCCCCGGTGTGCGGGAAAGTGTCGCGGCAGTCGCTGGGCCGGGAGCCTGGTACGGCGTATCCTCGGCGGGCCCCGAATCGTCGCGGAATCTGTTCGGATCGATTTTATCCCCCCCATTCTGTTTATCTACCTTCGATCCATCGAGTGCGCTGGCGGGCGCGAGTTTTGGTCCGCCAACCGGGTGCTTTCCGTGAGGGAACGGAAACGGTACGTCTGCCGACGGCTGCCCGACTATGTTAAGGTCCGGCCCAGATGCCTGCCCGGAAAGGTCAAGACCCAGCGCGGCTGCCGGCCCGGACATGTCAAGACCCGGCCCAGATACTTGTCCGGCTACCGCGAGACCCGGCGCGGAAGCCGCGGCGGGGGCCGCGTTGGAGCTTTGCGCTTGTGCGCCGGAGCCCACGATGCCGGCGAGGATCACCGCGATAACTAGTCGAGGAGCACTGTTACTGTTGCGTGCGTTAGACATGAAGCCACCTCTTGAACGTCAAGATTTCGCATTAACATTGGAAAGACGGCAAAATCGGCGACTTTTAGCCGCGATGTGCTGACGGAGACGTGCGCTTGCAAACGTGGGTTTAATCCTAGGCGATAAAAAACCAAGTTCAAGAAAAGTCTCTTGCGACCTAAGATTTGGCGAACCGAGAATTGTCCCT
The DNA here is from genome assembly GCA_964414365.1 of uncultured Burkholderia sp. GTDB lineage: Bacteria > Pseudomonadota > Gammaproteobacteria > Burkholderiales > Burkholderiaceae > Trinickia. Next base: position 5,712 of record CAYPWK010000018.1, on the reverse strand, counting down.
ATTGAGTAACGCAACGCTCATACTGCGTGGCAGCCGCGTCTATCCTTGTTCGCGCGGTTAAGGTCTTGTTTTTATCAGGCGATTGAATATGGTGACGGGCCGGTCTCAGTTGGTATAGCGCAAATGATTGCATTCGGGTATCTCCGGAAAGCGACGTCCGCCGCTATTTCGATTGCACCTTGTGTTTTGGTCTGGTTATTACGGAGATAAGCCAGCCGTTAGGCGCACCATCAGCAGCGCATAGATAACTGCACATGGCCGACGCGGCGGAATCAGGACTCCCCGAGAGTCTTTTTCCAATCGGTTGGCCTTACCGTATCGAACTGCCTTCGGCCGACCGCCTGTTCGAAGTATCGGGCGTACAGCAAGATGACGCTAAGACGACGGTCGCCAAAGACGAGGACACGCGCAAGCCTTCTGGCGAAGATCGAAGCAGCCCAAAACGGCGCGGGACCGCGATGCCGAAGCACCATATGCACGTAGTTGCGCAGCCCGCATGCATATTTCCACTGCGTAGCCGCCGGCATGCGCCTGCTGTTGAACCACTCGCGCAAAGAATGCCGGCTCTCCGTCAGATCGCGATTTTCTCCATCCTTGTGAATCATGCGGGAGGCGGTCACGCAACGCAGCTCGCCAATGTGGCTCAGACGTGCCGTGTATTCGACGTCGTCGTTCCAGAGAAAATACTCTTGGGAGGGAAAGCCGACCTGCCGAACCGCATCGTGCCGAATGCATGCACCGACGAACGACATATAGTCGGTCTTGAACGAAACAGCGGCGTGGTGCTCCATCGTTGGCGCAATCAGCCGCATTCGCTCATCGAAGGTTCCCTGGTGCCAAAGCTGCGTACGTCGATCGATGCCTCGTACTGAGCCACACAGCGCGACAACGTCTGCCCGTGCGGCATCCTCGGACACCATCAGCTGTTCGAGCGCATCGGCCATTGGCTCTGCGTCGTCGTCCATGAGCCAATACCAATCGAAGCCCTTGGAAACCGCGGCACGCAAGCCCGTTGCAAACCCACCGGCTCCGCCGATGTTGCTCTTCGTCAGAACGACGACAACCTGGTCGTGCTTCGCCTCGACGGCAGCCAAATACTCGCGCGAACCGTCATTGCTGCCGTTGTCGACCACGTAAATCGCGTCCACTGGCCACGTTTGAGTGAGCAGCGCCTCCATGCATTCTTGCAGCAGGGCTCGCCGATTGAACGAGACAACGATTGCCGCGACGCTGGCCGGTTTCATGCGATCAGCTCCTCCGCGGCTTTCAACGCAGCGCCCACGACCTGGTCCATATTGTAATAACGGTATTGCGCGAGCCTCCCGACGAATGTCACATCGGGCGTGGCCTCCGCGAGCTCGCTATAGCGCTTGAAAAGCGCCTCGTTTTCCGGTCGTGGAATAGGATAGTAAGGTTCACCGTCGGCTCGCGGATACTCCCTTACTATCGATGTGCCGCTATGCCGCTGGCCGGTCAGATGCTTGAATTCCGTAATCCGCGTGTATTCATGATCGTTAGGATAGTTGACCGTCCCGGTCAGCTGAAAGCGGCCCACGTCGCGCAGATGTTCGTGCTCGAACAACAAGCTGCGGTAGGGGAGCTTGCCGAAGCAGTAATCGAAATATGCATCGATGGGCCCCGTATAGACCGTATGCTGGCGTTCCACGACCGACCTTATGGCATGAAAATCCTCCGATAGTCGCACCTCGATGTTCGGATGCTCGAGCATCCTCCCGAACATCGACGAGTAACCCTGGGCGGGCATGAACTGGAACGCGTCGGTGAAATAGCGATCGTCGTCGTTGGCGCGGGTCGGTATCCGTGCAGCGACTCCGGCAGATAGTTCCGACAAGTCGAGTCCCCACTGCTTTCGTGTATAGCCGCGGAAGAACTTCTCGCAAAGGTCCCGGCCGACGCTGCTTAACACAACGTCCTCGCTCGTCGCGATGCGATCTCGGGGCTCTCGCACCGACTCGAGATACGTCGTCACGCCCTGCTCATCCAGATCGAGGTCATATAGCGTGTTGATCGTTTTCCGGTTGATGGGGATCGGATAAAGCATTCCGTCCACGTAAGCGAGCACGCGATGTTCGTAGAAACGCCAGTCGGTGAAATTCGAGAGGTACTCGAAGATTCGCTTGCTGGAGGTGTGGAAAATATGTGGCCCGTAAGGATGAATCGTCACGCCGTTCTTATCCTGGCAATCGAACGCATTTCCGCCGATATGGCTCCGTTTATCGATGATCAGCACCCGCTTGCCAGCAGCAGCGAGACGCTCGGCGCACACTGCGCCCGCAAAGCCAGCGCCCACAATCAAGATGTCATATTTCATCTCTCGAGGTCCTATAAGGAAAAGCGCGACCCGCCCTGCTCATCACGTTTTCTGCGCCCCTGTTAGCGTAGTTCAGCTCCGGCCATGATCAAAATTCTGGAAAGGGTGAGCCGTACTGTCTTGTTGGATTGCTAACGTAGTAGGCGGATGCGGGCGGGATATTGGCGCTCGACGCGGGATTGCGGACCGCGCTTTAACGCCAAATACTTTTCGTTATATGTAAGTTGAATAAAGCTCGCGGCGAATGCGGGGTCGGCTTATACACGAACATCGTCTGATCGAAGCTGAAATATTCTGGGCCTCGCATGCTGCGGCCAGGTGCAGGTGCCCGACTCAGCGAGCCATCAAGTCGATTTCACGAACGACGTCTATCGTCTAGGGTGACGTGTAGGAGATTTTTTCGAATCGGAGAAGCGGCCATGAATCGAACAGATCACCAAGTCCATGCCGAAATCCGCATCGGAGTCGGTGGCTGGACCTACGAACCGTGGCGCGGGCCGTTCTACCCGGAGGGGCTTGCGCAAAAGCGGGAGCTCGAATTCGCGAGCCGCAAGTTGACGTCGATCGAGATCAACGGCACGTTCTACGGCACGCAGAAGCCCGAGACGTTTGCGAAGTGGCACGACGAGACGCCCGACGATTTCGTGTTTGCGGTCAAAGCGCCGCGCTTCGCCACTCATCGGCGCGTGCTCGGCGAAGCCGGCGATGCGATCGAGCGTTTCCTCTCGAGTGGCGTGATGGAGCTGAAAAAGAAGCTCGGCCCGATCAACTGGCAGTTCGCTCCGACGAAGCAATTCGATGCCGAGGACTTCGAAGCATTCCTGAGGCTGCTGCCGGATTGCGTCGACGGCCAACCCCTTCGTCACGCGGTGGAAGTCCGGCACGAGAGCTTTCGCAATGCCGAGTTCGTCGCGCTCGCGCGTGAGTACGGCGTTGCCATTGTAATAGCAGGGGACAGCCAATACCCGCAGATCGCCGATGTCACGGCGCCTTTCGTCTACGCGCGGATTATGGGGACTCAGGAATCAGAGACCCGCGGGTATTCGGAGCATGCGCTCGACGATTGGGCTGACCGCATTCGGAACTGGGCATCGGGCGGCATGCCGAAGGGGCTCGAAACGTTCGGGGAGCATAAAGCACCTCGCGCCGGCAAAAACTCGGCGAGAGACGTCTATGTCTACGTCATCAGCGGCTTTAAAGCGCGCAACCCGCTGGCCGGCATGGCGCTCATCGAGCGGCTGGGTCGCGACAATCCGGGCCACGGGGAGTAACGAAATGGGCGTAGCGCAGCGCTCGCTCAACGAAGAAACTGCGCCGCGCGCTTCTTCAATATGGCGCTGAACTCGTCGAGCAAGCCAATTGAAAGCCGCCAACTCTGCCAATAGAGGTCGACATCGAGATGCCGCCCCGGCAGCACTTCGACGAGCTCGCCGGCCGCGAGCGACGCGGCGATCGTCTGCCTCGGACACATCCCCCAGCCGAGGCCGGTCATGCAGGCTCGTATAAAGCCGCCCACGTGCGGCACCCAGTGCACCGGCGGGTCGACCTGGGCGCGCGTGATGCGGCGCATGAAGCGCGTCTGCAATGCGTCCTTCGCGTTGAAGACGACGCATGGCGCGCGGCGCAACGTTTCACGGTTGACGCCCCCGGCGAAATAGCGCTCGAAGAACGACGGCGTACAGACGGCGAGATAGCGCATCGTACCCAGCCGCATCGAACGGCAACCCTGTACCGGCTCCGCCTGCGTCGTCACGGCGCCTTGCACGCTGCCGTCGCGGATTCGCTGCGCCGTATAGTCCTGATCGTCGATCACGATGTCGAGCAGGACGCGCCGCTCGACGCTGAATGCCGAAGCGGCATCGACGAACCAGCTACCGACGCTGTCGTCGTTGACGGCGACTCGTAGCGTCGGCCAGACGTCGGCAAGCGCGCCGCCGCCCGGCATCAACGGCATGCGCCCCGTCAGCTCCGCTTCGAGCAAACGGACGCGCTCCGTATGGCGGCAAAGCAACGCACCGGAAGCCGTGGCCACGCAAGGCTGCCCGCGCTTGACGAGCACGCTGCCGATGCGCTCCTCCAGCAGCTTGACGCGCTGCGAAATTGCGGAAGGCGTGACGTTGAGCTCGCTCGCGGCGCGATCGAACGAACCATGACGAACGACGGCGGCAAGAGCGTCGAGCAAAGCGTAGTCAAACATTAGAAACGCTTAATCGAGTTTAAGGAAATTAGCTTCTCTTATTATCGAGTGAGAAGGCAGACTACGCGTGCTCACATCGTTCGTCCATTGCCTAGTCCCATTTTCATCATGAACTGGACCGCCTTCTCGCACGGTGCCGCCCTCTGCGCGTCGCTAATCGTCACCATCGGCGCGCAGAATGCGTTCGTGCTGCGCCAGGGAATCATGCGCTCGCATATCGGCAAGATCGTGGTGCTTTGCAGTCTTTCCGACTTCATTTTGATCGCGGCCGGTGTCGGCGGCGCATCGGAACTCGCTGCCCGCTATCCGACATTCGTCGAATTCGTTCTCTACGCCGGTCTCGCTTATCTTGCTTGGTTCGGACTTTCGGCCTTGCGGCGCGCGTTGCGATCGGGGCATGCGGTGATGGACGTGGGCGAATCGCGCAATCAGGGTGAGGCGCCTCACACGCAGACTGCCTGGTCCGTCGTGCTGATGACGCTTGCATTCACGTGGCTCAATCCGCACGTCTATGTCGACGTCGTGCTTCTGATCGGCACGGCGGGCGCGCGCGAACCGGAGGGGGCCCGGCTGTCGTTCGCGCTCGGGGCGATGCTCGTGAGCCCGATCTGGTTCGCCGGGCTGGGCTACGGGGCGCAACTGCTCGCGCCCTGGTTCCGCAAAGCGACGGCGTGGCGCCTGCTCGATGGCGCGATCGGCAGCATGGTGCTGCTCGTGGCGGCCGCGCAGCTACGTTGAGCGTCGCCCCCTCTATAGCGAGCATCGGACAACCTTTCAAATCGCCTTCGATTGCAGAACGCGCACGATTGGTATATATCTGGCGCGCAACGGCATGCATTGCATAGAACGATCGTTCGACATCGAGGGTCACGTCAATGAAAATCGTCGGCTATTGTGCGCTTTGGACGGTAGTACTCGCGCTCCTCATCGCCATGTGCGCGATCTTGCGCGACAGCATCATCAGGCACGACATCAGTGTGCGGGGTGAAGCAGTGGATAGCGGAGTCCACTCGACGGTGACCGCCGCCGCGCCGAGCGTTTCCACGAAGCAGCAATAAAAGACAACGCGCCGTAGGAACGGCGCGTGTAAGGCGGCAACGGGCGCGACGACGCGCAGTCGTTCAGACCGAACCGACGATCGTGTCGCCGTCGACGCGAACTCGTTGGCCAACGGCCACGTTCG
>CAYPWK010000017.1:13610-29522 GCA_964414365.1 uncultured Burkholderia sp. | reverse complement strand
CGCGCGCAGTCGGCAAATACCGCAGGATTCGCGTCCGGTCCCCCGGCCACATCCACCGGGTTTGCAACGGCGGCCGACGGCGGCAGGATTGCCGAGAGGCGCTGCTGCGTTTCGTGGCTCAGAGACGCCAGCGTCAGGCCCTGTTCGCTCAGGGCGTCTGCAGCAATCGTCGCATGCCCGCCACCGTCTGCCAGCACCGCCACGCGGCGCGAGGCGAGCGGGTTGAGGAGCGAAAGCGCTTCGGCGAGCGACAGAATCTCGTCGGACTTGCGAGCCAGCACCGCACCCGCTTGACGCAGAACGCCCTCGCTAACCGCGTAGTCGCCGGCAAGCGCACCGGTGTGCGACTTCGCGGAACTACGTCCGGCGCTGGTGCGGCCCGACTTGTAGAGGACGACCGGCTTTCTGCGTGTCATCCGACGCAGCGCGTCCAGAAACACCCGCCCGTTGTTCATCCCCTCGACGTACGCGACGACAGCCCTGGTGTTCTCATCTTCGGCGAAATAGTCGAGATACTCATCAAACCGGATATCCGATTCGTTACCAATGCCCACGTACGTTGACAGACCGATGTGTCCATTCGCCTCGGCCTCCGTCACGAGGGAAAGCGCCATGTTCCCGGACTGTGACAGCAAGCCGATTCCACCTTTCTTCAGATTGCTGAAGCCGACGATGTTGCAGGCTTTGTGGGTATTAAACACGCCGGACGTGTTCGGCCCGACGATACGCACGTTACAGTTCTGGGCAACCCGCACCATTTCATCCTGCAGGCGCCGCCCGTCATCGCCCGCTTCGGCAAACCCGCCCGCCAGGACAACCGCCCCTTTTGCGCCCTTCCTGCCACACTGCTCGATGACCTGTGGCAGGGTCTTCGCCGGCGTGCATACCAGAACGAGGTCAACGTTGCCGGGGATGTCGCCTAGGCTCGCGTAGCATTTGAGCCCCAGGATTTCCGATTCCTTTGGATTTATCGGGTATATCGCACCGGCGTATCCATCTTCGAGCAGCTTCTGAATGGAACGGAAGCCCCGCTTCGTCTGGTCCCTTGATGCGCCAACGACGGCAATCGAGTCCGGATAGAAAATCTCATGGAGAGCGTGGCTGCTCATCGTTATTCTCCCTTGAACACCGGTGAGCGCTTCTCGGCGAACGAATCGATCCCTTCCTGCCAGTCTTTGGTTGTGGAGCAGAACATCATCCCCTCCAGCTCCGCTGTGAGCGCGGCGTCAAGGGTGCGCTCGCCCGCGAAGTTCAGTTGTTCCTTTGCCAGCCGCATTGAGAACGGTGCCTTGCTGGCAATCTTCTGTGCAAACTCGCGCGCGCTCTGCAGAAAGCCGTCATCCGGAAACACACGGTTTGCCAGCCCGATCCGGGCGGCTTCGTGCCCATCAATGTGCTCGCCAAGGAATACGAGCTCGCGGGCTTTTGCCAGACCGACCAGGCGGGGGAGAAGATACGTGATGCCGCCACCAAGAAAATTGCCGATGCTGATTTCAGGCAGTCCGATCTTCGCGCTCCCGGCCACCACAACGAAGTCGGAGGCAATCGCAATTTCTGCACCAGCTCCCAGCGCAAAACCATTAACCGCTGCGACCACGGGCTTAGCGAGCGTCAGCAATCGCTTGCAGACTACCTGCTCGCCTCGCAGGTACTCGCGACGCTCGAAGGCTGTGCGACCCGCCTTGTGCTCCTTCAGGTCTGCGCCGACGCAGAATGCGCGTCCCTCTCCCGTAATGAGGACCACCCGTGCGTCGCGGTCCGCCTCCGCCAGACTCAACACTTCGCCCAACTCATCGTAAAGGTGCTGGACCACCGCGTTCAGGCGATGCGGTCTGTTCAGCCTGACTTCTGCAATGCCGTCCTGCACACCGTAAATAATCGTTTCGAAAGCCATGAACATCTCCGTCACTGCAACTTGAAAAGCTCGCACGCGTTGGTGGGACATCCCTCACAGGTTGTGGCGCCTCAGGCAACCAAAAACGCGCAAAGCAACGTCTGTTGCCGAAAGGTGTGAATACCCGCGATGAAATACGGTTGTCATGCTCCGCCTCAGCGGTCAGGAGCCGGTGCTTGACCGCCATTCCTGGGGCATGAATTGCTTGAATCGAAGTTCACCTTGCTGGCGCACCTCGAATTCCACACCGGCTTCCCGAATGACGAACAGCGCGGTCGCGAGCGTGTTCTCGTCGTCGGGGTCCGCAGGGTCATCACGGTAAATGGGCAGGCCTTTCGACGCCCGGTCGAAGAGTACCTGCAGCAGATTCAGCTCGCCGACGCCGGAAAGACCCGGAAGAAGCTCACCAAGCCGGGTCTGCCGGTCGCGGGACGATGCCGTGACAATCTGCTCCTCGTTGTCACAGCCATCGTGGATGAGGTGATTGGCGTGCCCGGACAGGCGGGTCACCTCAACAACCGAGCAGCGTTGTACCGTTGCTTCGATGCTGAGCAGCCGCGGGTCGCCTACGCAACCCAGTGTATGGTGAAAGCCGCTTGCGCGCGGTACGCCGTTGAGAACCTCGACCGCGGCGTCAAGCGAAGCGACGTCGAGCACCGCGCGGGTGAGCACCATGCGGGGCACCCCAACCGCGGGGTGTCTGATTCGCAGGTTGTTGATAGCCTGTACCAGTCCGGCACGGTTTACTGCGAAGGTATGTCCGGGCAGGGAGCCCGGGTAGTAGAAGCTCACGAACCCGGGCTTTCCGGTAGGGCGAATATCCACGAGCGCGCACTGATCGCGCAGATACGGGTCGCCATCTTCGTTATGCGCAATGAGCAGTTCATTGGATGACCTGGCAGCCAGTGTCGTGCAACCGTCCGGCGCGTTGTGAATCAGCTCCCCCCGGCAATTCCACAGGAACACGTCCTCGGCGGACCATCCCATACCGGCCGCCATGCCTTCGATTTCTGCGACATGGTCGGGGAATACATTTTGGGCAGCCTGGCGCAGATCTCGCACAAACGAGCGCCCGCGCCATCGGCTGACCGCCTGCCAAGCGGCACTTTGACCCATGTACGCACTCATCACCGGCCTGGCCAGCGAACCAAGCTCGTATCCGATGTCGTACGGAGAGCCGGAAATGACGGAGGGAGTTAGAACCTGCATGAGAACATAACCTCCTTAAGTCACGTGCTGCAAAAAGTCTTTCAGTCGCTGCGTCGGCGGCTTGTGGATAAGCGCGGCCGGGTGCCCGTCCTCGGCGATGCCGCCCTGATCCATGAACAGCAGGCGCGTGCCGACACGCTTTGCAAAGCCGATTTCATGCGTCACGACAATCATTGTCATGCCCTCGTTGGCAAGGTCCTGCATGACCTTAAGGACCTCGTGGCGAAGTTCCGGGTCCAGCGCCGAGGTTGGCTCGTCGAACAGCATCAACTTGGGCCTGATGGCCAAGGCGCGAGCAATCGCGACGCGCTGCTGTTGCCCCCCGGACAACTCGGACGGGTAATGATTAGCGCGCGCTTCGAGGCCCACCTTGTCCAGCAATGCCATTGCCTGGTCGCGTGCTTCGGCCCTCGAGGTTCCGCGTACCTGGATAGGGCCGAACATGACATTCTCCAGCGCTGTCATCTGGGGAAACAGGTTGAACTGCTGGAAGACCATGCCGGCCTCAAGGCGGATGTTACGAATCACGGATGCGCTGCCCTTGACGCTCTGCCCGTCGACCAGCAAGTCTCCGCCCGAGATTTTTTCCAGCACGTTGATACAGCGAAGCATCGTGGACTTGCCCGAGCCGGACGGACCGACGACGACGACAACTTCCCCACTTTCAATGCTCAGGTTGATGTCCTTGAGCACGGCCACATGGCCGAAGCTCTTCGAGACCCCCTGGAATTCGACCATGTTCATAGGATGCTCATCCTCTTTTCAACGAGACGCAGTGTGAGCGTCATCACGCCAGTCAGAACCAGATAGATAAGGGCAACCGCAGTCCAGATCTCCACGGCGCGGAAATTTCCCGCGATGATTTCTTGCCCCTTTCGTGTCAGTTCGCCCACCCCGATGACAATAAACAGCGACGTGTCCTTCAGACTAACGATGCACTGGTTGCCAAGCGGCGGAATCAGCCGGCGAAAGGCGAGCGGCCCGACAATCTTCAGGAGGACACGCGGCATGGACAGACCCATCGCAAGACCGGCTTCCGTGAGGCCCTTGGAGATGGACAACAGTGCGCCGCGCACCACTTCGGCAAGATAGGCGCCCGAATTGACCGTTATCGCGATGATCGCAGCTGTCAGGCCATCGATCCGGATATGCGCGAGCACCGGCAGCGCGAAGTATAGAAACATGACCTGCACGACAATTGGCGTACCCCGGATCAGCTCGATGTAGAGCTGAGCCAGAACGTTCAGCGCGGCGGGTCCATACGCCCGGAACATCCCGGCAATCATGCCGACGATGAAACCGCCGACGAGCCCGACAAATGCAATAAAGACTGTGAGCTTCACGCCGTCCAGCAAGTCTGGAAGTGCCGCCCCAATAGCTGACCAATCGAATTCCACGGACCGCTCCTGGTTGTTTCGTAGGCAGCGCGGCGGTCGTCACCACCGCGCACTCTTTCCGAGCGATTACGACTTCGGCGGCTCAGAGCCGAACCACTTCTTGTACAGCTTGGCGTAGCGGCCATCCGCCTTGATTCTGGTCAGCTCTTCGTTGACCTTGGGTACCAGCGGGCTTCCCTTCGGAAACCCGATGCCGTACTTGTCGCCGCTCACAGGGGCGCCGGCAACCTTGACCTTGCCTTTGCCTTCCGTGTTGACGAAATACAGGACGTTTGGCGTGTCGTGCATGGCCGCGTCGACACGGCCGGCTTCCAGGGCCAGATAGGCCTCGTCGATGTTGGGGAACTGGCGGATTTCCTTCGGCTTCAGGTGTGCCTTGATCCAGTCGATAGTGGCGGTGCCCGTTTTTGCGCCGATGACCTTGCCATTCAGGTCGTCAATAGACTTGATGCTCGTGTTGTCGATTTGCACCATCGCAGCGAGTCCGCTGTCGTAATACGGGTTAGAAAAATCGATAGCCTTCTTGCGCTCCTCCTTGATGGTCATGCCCGAAAGCGCGACGTCTATGTTTTGGGTTTGAAGAGCCGGAATCAGACCAGAGAAGTCCATCGGCTGAATCTTGTACTTCCAGCCCTGGTCCTTCGCGATTTCGGCCCACAGGTCAAGGTCGAAGCCGACGTACTTGTCCCCCTGCTTGAATTCGAACGGCATGAAGGAAGTGTCGGTGCCGACGACCAGTTCTTTGCTTTGCGCGTGCGCCATGCTCGCGCCGAACATGGCAACAGCAATGACGGACATAAGGAAGGAACGACGTCCCATGATTCTCTCCGCAGTAATTGGCAAGGCGCCCTCCACGACGCGGGAGGGATCAATGACAGCAACACTCCATGCAGCGCAACATACGATGCTTAATTAATACGTTGCACAACGTTTGTTGTCACGACAGATGCTACTCCGCCAATAAAGGACGTCAACAGAAATTTGGGGAGGGGAAACCCGTAGCACCCGCGTCAGGGCACGCGGGAAATGGCGACACGACTGACCGAAGTCAGCTTACGTATGCGCCCTTCGCGTGCAGAGCCTCTTCCGCCTCGGACAAATGCCGGACGGCCGTATTTCCCTCGAGTGCCAGAAGATGGGCGACAAGCGACTCGGCGATGGCCGACGCCGCGACAAGCGAAGGAAAAAACGACGGACTGTCGTGCGTGAAGAGCAGCACCTCATCGGCGTTCAGCGCAATGGGAGAAACCGCGCTGTCCGTGATGGCGACGAGCCTGGCGCCCTGTGCCCTGGCGACTTCCGCAACGCGCGCGGCCTCGCGTGAATACGGGGCGAAACTGATGACCACTGCTGCATGCCCTTTTTCCATGCTGCGCAGCTGCATTTCAAGCGTGCCCGCTTCCCCGGAGACGAGGCTCACCGAAGAGCGGAAGAGCCGGTACCCATAGAGGAGGCTGAACGCAATCGGGAAGCAGGAACGGAAGCCGCCGATATGGACATGCGGCGCTTTTCTGAGCAGCCTGGCCGCATTGACGATGCGAGCCCCATTCTGGGCGAAAGTAGTCGCGAGGTTGTGCTGTTGCGCAACCGCCATGTCGTGGGCGAGGGCTGCATGATGGCCACCCTGCACGAGCGTTCGCGCCTTGCTGCTCAAGGGTTCCGGACGGGTGCGAAGGCGGGCAATAAAGATTTCCCGCAATTCGTTCCATCCGGGAAAGCCGAGCAGCTGTGAAAGGCGAACGAGGGCCGCCGGTTGAACTTTGGCGCGCTCAGCGACCTTGCGCATTGACGAAACGGCGACTTCGTCAGGGTTATCGAGTAGAAACGCAGCCCCGGCCTGAAACTGCGGACTGAGGTCGGGAAAACGCGCCCGGATGGACGCGACAAGTTCTTCAAAGGAGGTGGTCACAGCAATGGCCGGAATGGTGTCGACAACAAATGTTACGTATCCGCAACGCCACTGGCAACGTAAACGGGGTACGGGGAGTAACGGAACAGAAAACCCCTTTAAGCCTTCCAGTTATATAGACGGACGCTTAAAAACATACCATCGAAGCGTAACATCCGGCCGAGAGTCATGTCCGATCGGCTCGTGCCCTCACATCGGCGGCAGTCGCGACTGGCAACGCAATGAACGCATGCGCGGCCACCTCCTCGTACTCGCGCGGGCCTCAAACCCTTGCCGGGCAAGGCTTCCCGGGGCTAACGATTGGCGAGCTGGGCGTCTTGAGAGCCGGATCTCAGGTTGCCTCGTCCTTCTCTTCGGCTGCCGCCTGCAGCATGCGGGCCCAGTAGTCGGGATCGGCGTAATACGAGGCGAGCGCGTCGATGTCGACGGGCGTGGTCGCAGCGCCGAAATCCATGGCGCCGAACAGGTTGACGTGCCGCCACGCGACCGGCGACATGCCGGCGATGAATGCCATCGCGACCTCGTCGCCCGCGGCGCGCTTCTGCTCGTGGACGCGTGAGAGCAAGGCCGTGTTGTAGTGGATGATCGCGTTGGCGATCAGGCGCGCGCACTCGTTCCAGAGTTGCTGTTCGGTCTCGGTGTGCACGCGCAGCTTGCCGCCGTTGACGAAGGCGATCGCACGGGACCGACTCCCGCCGGTTCCGCCAAAAGAGATATGTTTTTGTCGAGCATTCCGGGAAATCACCCTGAACCGGTTAAGGGTCCCAGCTCTGCCTAAGTTTTAGGCGACGCCGGTCGGAGCGCCTATTGGCCGAGGTCCGGGCCAGTTGTCCACAGGCTTATTAAGCGCGACTGTGCATAGTGCATCGGCCGCAAAAGGCGTCGGGATTTCGACAGCATTGCGCCCCGTCTCAGGGAGCGGCTGCGATCGCGTCGATTTCGATGCGAATGCCGTTGAGCGAGCAGCCGATCGTGGTGCGCACGGGGGCGGCCTCGCCCATCGCCTCGGCATATACGGCGTTAAAGCGCGGGAAATCGCTCATATCGGACAGATAGACCTGGACGCGAACGAGTCCGCTGAAATCCGTGCCGGCGTCTTTGAGAACCGCGCGCAAGTTGTTCAGCACCGCAAGCGTTTGCTCTTCGATCGTTTCGCCAACAAGATTTCGGTTGGCATCGCGCGGGACTTGGCCCGCCACAAAGATCAACTCTCCTGCGCGCCGCCAAAGACTATAGTGGCCTCCCTTGGCGGGAAGTGTGCTCAATTGGGTCATATGCGAGATTCGAATTGGGGCTCAATTCCCCAGTACGGGAACGAAACGTTGACTGCCGAGCTGAGCGCGGTACTCCCATCGTCCCTCGAGAGATCGAACCAGTGCGTTGCTGTAGAGATAGGCGGTGGTACACGTGTGCTCTGGTACGAGCAATACTCGGTCGCCGGTGCAAAGCGTATCGCTGCGGATCACGGTGTGCTCCTCGTTCATCATCACGATTTCTTTTGCGCCTTCAAAGCGCTGCTGTAATGGCTTGTCCGGCGAAATGGCCTTGCTGCCTGCGTCCAGCGTCGCCGTGCCGTTGCGAGTGGACACCACAGTCGCCAACACGAAGCCAGCGGCGATCCAGTCGTGATTCGCAAGTTCTCTCAGGTGTTGAGCGTTCGAATATACCCAGGTGCCGGGGGAGACATGACGCATCTGCGAGCGCGACCACAGATCGAACGTATAGCTGCAGCCCCCGATGGCGTCCGTATCGATGCCTTCTTCCCGTAAGCGCGACTGCAATGCCGCAAGGCTGTCGCCAAGCTTTTGCACCGCGAGCTTTCGCTCGTCGCGCGGCCCGCGAATGTGGCCGTCGTACACGTGCCAACCCGCAAGGCGCCCGAGCCGGTCGAGCGCGCACGCGAGTTCGAGCGCCTCCTCGTTCATCGGTATGCCAGTGCGCCCCATTCCCGGATCGAGATCGACACGCAGGCGCAGCGACCGCGGCACGCCTTCCAACAACCTGGTCCAAATGTCCAGTCCTTCACGAGAATCGACGAGACCCGTCAGTTCGGCTTTCGGAAAGGCGGTCGCCAGGTCGATGAAGCAGCCGATGTTTTGCGGATTGACGGTCGGAAACGCCCACGTAACGCGCGTGGCGCCGGCCGCGAGTGTCATTTCCACCTCGGCGAGCGTGCTTGCCTTGAATGCGCTTACGCCCTTGCTCATCAGCAATGCAACGAGCCACGGCGCACGAGGAGTCTTTACATGCGGCATCAGGCGCTCGACGCCACCGCACGCGCGCGCCGTGGTCTCGAGGTTGTGGACGATGCGATCCTCCATCACCACGAAGCAAGGCGTTGCTACCGAAGGCACTGCGTCCGGTGCAATCGAATCGATCATTTTGTTAGTGCTCCTTATTAACTTGATGACGAAGGGCTTGCGAAGCTACGCTCCCACCCGCTATTCAGCTACCGCGGTGCTCGCCACGCCGATGGAGTTGGACAACGCTGCGCCGATATACGCATCCACGACGGCGCGAAGTTTCGACAACATGGCCGCGTGCGTCTCCCATGGCAGCCGGTCGACGCTCATCACCGGGCGCGCGGGCCGATCGATGCGGCTGTCATCCACCGCTTGCCCGACCTCGACGGCGGCCGTAAGGAAGGCGAGATCTTTTTCGGCATGAAAATCCTTTAATAGCGACGCGGCGAGCGCCGGCTTCGCCATCGCCATCGCCAGGAGCAAGCCCCAGCCGCCCCAGTTGGAGACACCGGCGACGATCAGATGATCAGCGGGCGTTGTGGAGGCGATGAGCTCACCGTTCGGGATATCGTCCTTCACGACCTCCGCGGGCAACACGCTCATGCCGATTTCATTGCCGCCGTCGCCGATGCCGATGGTGATCCAGGGTCGCTCCCAGCCAGGGTCGTCGAACAGCAGATGCAAAGGCGCGGTATCGGAGGACATATCGGCGCCGTATTCGCGGTGCGGCTTGCCATCGCTGCCGGGCGCGACGCGCTCGATCGCGATCAGATGGGTAATGGGGCGCTCGGCGGCGGCAAGCCGCTCCCTGAGCGACATGACCGACGCAACATTGACGGACGTGATTTCGAGCGCGACCTCGTCGGGCAATTCATTGACGATAGCCCACACCGCCTTGCTGCAGGGCGCATCTGAAATGACCGTGACAGGAATGCCAGCGTTCGCGAGGCCCGCGGCCAAGTGCGCCATGCCACCCAGGCCGTCCGTCTCCGGCGATGGCGGGACCGCGTTACGGATAAAGAAGCCCGTGACGATGCCTACGTGCGCATGGGGCGTATTCATGATCGAGTGCGCGGCCCGCTCCAGTTCACCTTGCGCGAAATTCACCATGCGGTTGATGTCGCGCCGGACTGTCTGGCCGATGATCTGTTCGATTTCCTTGTAGCCCATTTGGAGTTCCATGTCGTGATCGTGAGGGTTTTGCCATGCGAGTTGGGCGGCGTTCAGACCGGCAACTTGCTTTCGTAGTCGATGCCGACCGAGCAGACCAAAAGACCGAGCCCCATCGCGGCAAAGCACATCAATGCGAGGAAATACGAGCCGGTGTATTGCACGATTGCGCCGACCACGATCGGGATGATCATGCCGCCGAGATTGCCGCCGAAATTGAGCAACCCGCCAAGGGCGCCGACCTTGTTGCGGCTGGCGAGCATTGCCGGAATCGACCAGTAGAGTCCGCCCCAGCGCAAGAAGAACAAAGTTGCCGACAAAAGGATCACGACCATCTTCGGGCTTGTGGAATACGCCACGCAGAACACTGCAATCGTGGCGATCACGCCGGCGATGCCGAACATCACGCGCATGACGACATTGGGCGAGGCGCCGCTCGCGAGCCATTGTCGCTGATAAAACCGCCGACCAATTCGCCGACGAAGCCGCAAATAAAAATGATGAAGCTCGCGTCGCCCATCTCTTTGAGATCGAATCCATGCACCTTGTGAAGATAAGTCGGCATCCAGGTCAGAAGCCCGTAATAAAGTGTCGTGCAGCACATGAAGCCGAAGAACATCAGCCATACCGACCGGTACTTGAGAAAGTCCCTCGAGCGCCCCGAGAGGTGTTTCGCCTCCTTCGCGAATTCGAGCGCCTGGGCCCGCTCGACGTGGGCTGCCTCGGCATCGTTGACGCCGGCGTGCTCGCGCGGATGGTTCTTGATATAGAGCCACGCACCGATGCCGCAAAGGACCGTACCGATGCCGGCGATCGCGAACGCGGCCCGCCAGGAGTGCGCGACGAGGATCAGCCATGCAATCAGGACAGAGCCGAGCGCGGCCCCGAGCGGCGATCCGCCATCCATCAATGACGCGCCGCGCACGCGCTCATGCTGGGTGAGCCAAGACGCGTTGAGCGCACCGCCCGCAGCCGCGACCGGCGCTTCGGCGACCCCGAGCCCGAGTCGCGTCATTAAGAGCCCAATGGAATTCGTGGCGACCGCGGCGAGCGCCTGGAAGCCGCCCCAGAAAACCGTGCAGAGGGTGAGGACCAGTCGGGGCTTGAAGCGATCGACCAGCAAGCCGCCCGGAATCTGCATCAGCGTGTAGGACCAGAAGAAAGAACTGAGGATCAAGCCCTGCATCACGGGCGTTAAGGAGAACTCCTTTGACAGAAGCGGCATTGCAACGGACAGCGAGGCTCGGTCGATGTAGTTCACCGTCACGAGCAGCAGCATAAGGAGGAATATCTTCCAGCGAACCGACGTCTTGCGCTGGGCGTACTCCGCTACCGATTCAATGGGCGTGCTCATTGTGTCTCCTGGCGATACCGTGTTTTACGGCGCTTCATCTACTTACTTCCCGCCAGCCGACCGGTTTCGGCCCAACGGGAACGGGTTGTCCCAGTGTATGGAGTCAAGAGCGATAGGAGATAATCAAAAATAATGCGACCCACTGATAGAAATTCCCGATCATGCGCATTTCACTTCAACAAATCGAAACGTTTTACTGGACAGCCCGTCTGGGCGGCTTCCATGCGGCGGCGCGGCATCAGCATTTGACGCAGCCGACGATCTCCGCCCGGATCCAGGAATTAGAGTCGCAACTGGGCGCTCAGCTATTCGAGCGTGGCCGCGGAGGCTCTGGTCTGACGCTTGCAGGACAGGACGCCCTCTCACAGGCGGAAAAGATATTGAATCTTGCCGATGAGTTCGCGCGGATAGGGGAGCGGCGCGACCCCATGCGGGGGCTGTTACGGCTCGGTGCCAACGAATCGACGGCGATGGCCGGGCTGACCGAACTTCTGACGCAGCTGAAGGCGACTTATAGCGGATTGCGCATTGAAATCACGGTCGACCTGGGCGCTCAGTTGAGCCGCAGGATGATCGCGCGCGAGCTTGACCTCGCGATTCTCAAACGAATCGTCTACGGCGCCGCATGTCATTGAACAGACGATTGGCGTATCGGACCTGCGGTGGGTGGCCTCACCAGCATTGGTGAACAAACGCGAAATCACGCCAGAAGCGCTTGCCCGGTTGCCGATCATTACGGTCTCGCAACCGTCGTCGAATCACACGCTCGTCATGAAGTGGTTTCGAAATGCGGGCGTCGAAGCGGAAAACGTCAGTTCATGCAATTCACTCACGACCATGCTGCGGCTCGTCGCGGCCGGCCACGGCGCGGCAGTCATGTCGCCGGCCATCATGAATGCGGAAATCCAATCGGGGTTGATCCACACACTGGTTTCGAAGCCCCGTCGCCTATCAGGCTGAACGGCGTGGCAATGGTATCGATACGATCGTGCAACTTACCAGGGATATGCTTACACGCAGCGGGGTGTTGGCGTCTCGGAGTTTCACGAACATCGATTGAAGGCAATATCGCAGGGAAATCATTCACCCCGGACCGGAACGCGCGACGCGAGCACCTCGTGCGGCGCTCGCCATGTTGCAAACCGCCTCGCGCAAGCCGCGGCGTCAATCGATTCGGTCGATATCCCCGGAAAATTCGACGAGGCAGCCGAACCCACCGTGAAATGCCGCCTCGCGCGGGTCCTCACTTGCGCCCGACTCAACGATTTGCGCCGCGTATTGCTCTGCATCGTCTTCCGGCCGATAGCCGAGAAAGCGCACACCGGCATTGTCCCAGCGGTTACGCGCGTTGGCCGAAACGCCGTACGCGATGATGAAGTGATAAGCCGGGTAATCGATGGCGCGGCGCACGAGCTGCACGGTATCGCGGTGGCTGATCCAGGTGAAGAGATGCCGCGGCACGGTCGGCCGGTCGTCGGGACGGAAGGAGCCGATGCGCAGGCAGGCGACCGACATCCCATACTTGTCGGCATATAGGCGGCCGATCGCCTCGCCGAATACCTTTGAGACACCGTACCGGCTATCGGGCCGCGGCATCACTTCGTCGTCGATCATGCGATCGCGCCGATGGAACCCGACCGCATGATTGGAGCTGGCGAATATGACACGCTTCACACCCGCGAGACGCGCGGCTTCGAACACGTTGTAGCAGCCTTCGATGTTCATGCGACGAATGCGGTCCCACGTGTCCTCATCGGGAATGCCGGCGAGATGCACGACGCAGTCGATGCCTTGCATAGCGTCCCGAAGCTGCGTGAGATCGGTAATGTCGACGCGCGCTACCTGTTCGTTCTCGCCGGCCGGCTCCTGCGCCGCGATATCGGCGAGCCTCAAAAGCGAATAGTGTCCCGTCAAACCCTTTCGCAAAACCCGTCCGATATGTCCAGCCGCACCTGTGATCAAGACTCGAGTCATTCGATAACTCCTTGCTGTCGATTTTGACAAAATAACCGCGCGTACCCGCATCCATGTGCCTTGCAACGACGGGTCCGCATCCGGGTGTGATTGATTTAGTATTCCTGACAAAAAGAGAGAGAGGGCCCACAAAGTGGGGCAAAAAAATCGAAGGGGGTCGCGCTTACCGCAACCGGATTGCTTATCGATCGACGCCGAAGCGGCGCTGATAGGCCTCGATATAGGCGTCGCGCGCGGGAACCAGGTGCGAACGGCACAGTTCGACGAGGGTCGCAAGGTCGCGCGCGGCAAGCGCTTCGAGCATTCGATGGTGCTCGACGCGTGCCTTTTCGACGTATTGCGGAAACATGAGCGACGCCGAACGAATGGCGTGCGTTCGCCGCTCATACTCGCGGATCGCTTCAGTCAGTGCACGGTTATCGGACAGCGCGAAAAACGTGCGATGAAACGCCATGTTCGAACGGAACACGGCGCGCATGTCACCCGCTGCCGCAGCCGCGTCATGCGCCTGCTGGATTTTACGCAGCTCGGCAAGCCGCTCTTCGGGGACGGGCAGGCTGATGCGCTGGGCCGCGCTCGTCTCGAGGATCTCGCGCACTCCGTACAGATCCATCACTTCTTCGGGCGTGTACGACTTCACGAGCGCGCCGATGTTCTTGCGCCGCTCGACGAGCCCCCGCTGCTCGAGTTCGGCAAGCACCTGCCGCACGACATGGCGCTTCAAAGCGAAGCGTTCGCACAGGTCGTCCTCGACGAGCCGTTCGCGCGGATGAAGCGCGCCGAGCACGATCTGCTCTTCGAGCGTGTCGGACACGCGCGCGACCGTGTTGTCGACGTCACGGTCCCGCGCGACAGCGGTATGGGGCGCGGAGAAGGTGTCTTGACCGGACCGGCCGGAAGGAGAGACGCTTTTCATTTCAATCGGCTGACGCTCGTATGCGTTGATTCCACGAAAACCGCCCAGTATAGACAAATCCGTCCCCGAACCGCCTAGCGCCTTGCCGCTGACCACGCACATCTCAGTGCGGTGCCTCCGATGCCCGACGCGCGCTCACTTGCGAGGACCCGGCACTTTGGCGGTTTGTTCCGGCGCGCGCAGAAAATCAAAGTCACAACCGTGGTCGGCCTGCATGATCGACGTGAGGAAAAGCTTCCGGTAGCCGCGTTCGCGCGGGTCTATTTGATGCACCGCAACCTGCTGAGCTCGTCGCTCGAGTTCGGCCTCATCGACGAGAAGCTCGATCGATCGCTTCGCCACGCTAAGCCGAATGCGATCGCCGCTGCGCACGAGCGCGAACGGGCCACCGATCGCCGCCTCGGGTGTCACGTGCAGAACGATCGTTCCCGCAGCCGTCCCGCTCATGCGTCCGTCGGAAATGCGCACCATGTCCTTTACGCCGAGCTTCGCCAGCTTGCGCGGGATCGGAATGTAGCCGGCTTCGGGCATGCCCGGCGCGCCGACGGGGCCGATGTTCTTCAATACGAGCACGTCGTTGGCTTCAACGTCGAGATCGGGATCGTCGACGCGCAGTGCAAGGTCTTCGGCGTTCTCGAAGACGACAGCGCGCGCCTCGTGCTCCATCAGCGCCGGATCAGCCGCGGACTGCTTGATGATTGCGCCCCGCGGCGCGAGATTGCCCCGCAGCACGGCGATCCCGCCTTGAGGAAAGATCGGTTTGTCGAAAGGACGCACGACGTCCTGCGGGAAAGCAGCCGGCGCGGCATCGAGTTCCTCGCCGAGCGTGCGGCCGGTCACGGTCAGTGCATCGAGGTGAAGCAGCGGCGCCAACTCGCGCAGCACGGTCGTGAGCCCGCCGGCCTTGTGCAAGTCTTCCATGTAGTGCTTGCCCGACGGCTTGAGATCGACAAGCACGGGCGTTTCGCGCGCCATGCGGTCCACTGCGTCGAGATCGATGTCGATGCCGAGCCGGCCGGCGATCGCGGTCAAGTGAATGATGCCGTTCGTCGATCCGCCAATGGCAAGCAGCACGCGCAGCGCATTTTCGAATGCATGCGGCGTGAGGATGCGCTCGGGCGTGAGCTTCTTCTCGATCAACGCCACTGCCATTGCGCCTGTGCGCTCGGCGATCCTGATGCGATCGGCTGTTACCGCTGGTGCGCTGGCGCCTCCCGGCAGCATGATGCCGAGGGCTTCGGCGATGCAGGCCATCGTGCTCGCGGTGCCCATGACCGAGCATGTGCCCACCGTGGCGACCAACTGGTTGTTCACCTCTTCGATTTCCTGCGCCCCGATCTGATCGCCGCGAAAGCTCGCCCAGAAGCGCCGGCAATCGGTACATGCGCCGACGCGTTCCCCACGATGCGAGCCCGTCAGCATGGCGCCCGTAACGAGCTGTATTGCCGGCACACCCGCTGCCGCCGCACCCATGAGCTGCGCCGGCACGGTCTTGTCGCAGCCGCCGATCAGGACGACGGAGTCCATGGGCTGCGCACGGATCATTTCCTCAGTGTCCATCGACATGAGATTGCGCAGATACATGCTCGTCGGGTGCGAGAAGCTCTCGGCGATCGAGATGGTCGGGAACTCGACAGGCAGGCCGCCTGCCAGCATGACGCCGCGCTTGACCGCCTCGATCAATTGCGGCGCGTTGCCGTGGCAGGGGTTATAGGCGCTGCCCGTATTGGCGATGGCCACGATGGGGCGGGCGAGTGCGTCCTCCGTATAGCCCGCACCCTTGATGAAGGCCTTTCGCAGGAAGAGGGAAAAGCCCTCGTCGCCGTAATTCGTCAGCCCTTTCTTC
>CAYPWK010000017.1:0-13600 GCA_964414365.1 uncultured Burkholderia sp. | reverse complement strand
CCCGCTTTCGTTCGATCGTTTGCTCATAATGTAGTGTCGATAACATTATCAATAATCTTGACACCAATGTTATCGGCTTTTATAGTGGGCTGCAAGTGAGCAGTCGAACGGATGCGAAGGCCAGCGAAAGCGAAGGATTGGAAGCGATGAAAAAACGAGTGGTGCTGTACCGCGCGGTACCCAAGGACGTGCTCGATTTGTTGAAAGGGCATTTCGATGTGAAGGCGTTCGACGCCATCGGCGATGACAACCGCGCCGCTTTTATCGAGGCGCTCGGCACGGCGCACGGCATGATGGGCAACATGCTGAAGATCACGAGCGAGCTGCTCGATGCGGCGCCGATGCTGGAGGCGGCCTCGACGATCTCGGCCGGCTACGATGCGTTCGATGTCGAGGCGCTTACGCGCCGCGGCATTGTGTTGCTCAATACCCCTGATGAAGTCACTGAAACGACGGCCGACCTCGTGTTCACATTGATGCTCGCGAGTGCGCGGCGCGTGGTCGAACTCGCCGGTTGGGCGCGCGGCGGCGCGTGGACGCGCACGGTGGAGGAACGTCACTTCGGAGTCGATGTCCACGGCAAGACGCTCGGTATCGTGGGTCTCGGTCGCATCGGCGGCGCGGTGGCGCGCAGAGCGGTCCATGGCTTCGGCATGCGCGTGCTCTACACGGGCCGGCAGCGCAATGCGCAAGCGGAATCAACGTACCGTGCCGTGCGCTGCACGCTAGACGATCTGCTCGCGCAATCGGACTTCGTATGCACGATGGTGCCGCTCACGAACGAAACGCACCACCTCATCGGCGCACGCGAGCTTTCGCTGATGAAGGAAAGCGCGATTCTCATCAACGCATCGCGCGGAGCGGTCGTCGACGAACCGGCGCTCATCGAGGCGTTGCAGGCTCGCCGCATCCGCGGCGCGGGTCTCGATGTATTCGAACGTGAGCCATTGCCGGCTGACTCCCCTTTGTTCGCACTGCCGAACGTCGTTGCGCTGCCGCATATCGGTTCGGCGACGCACGCAACACGCGAAGCCATGGCGCGACGCGCGGCGCTCAATCTGATCGCAGCACTGCAAGGCGACGACGTGCCGGCAACGGTCAATCCAGAGGCGCGCGCAGCCCGTTAATTCCTGAAGCTGCGCCCCATGCGGTGATCATCGGGCTCGTCCTTCGCGCATTCTGTCCGCTTCCTCAAGAAATATATGTAGTACTACGAACTAATTTTTTGGAGACTTCGATGGCTGGAAGATTCAGGTTCACCGTTGCGGGCTTATTGTTTGCCGCGGGGATGATCAACTACATGGACCGCGCGGCGCTCGGCGTCGTTGCACCTATCGTCGCAAAGCAATTGAGCCTGTCGCCGTCTCAGCTCGGCGTCGTGTTCAGCAGCTTCTTTTTCGGCTATGCGATTTTCTCGTTCGTCGGTGGCACATTGGCCGATCGATTTGGCCCGGTGCGCGTGTTTTCATGGGCGATGGGCATCTGGTCGGTTCTTTGCGGATTGACCGCGGCGGCCACGGGCTTCGTTTCGCTCTTCGTGCTGCGGGCGTTGTTCGGCTTCGGTGAAGGGCCGATGAATTCGACGACCAATCGCGCCATCACCAATTGGTTTCCGCGCCAGGAAACGAGTTCGATGATCGGCTTTACGTTCTCGGGGCAAACGCTTGGCAATGCGATGGCCGGGCCGCTCGTCGGCCTCGTCGCGCTTGCGTACGGCTGGCGCGTGTCTTTTGTCGTGATCGCGTTGCTCGGTTTTCTATGGATCGGCATCTGGCGCATGTACGTGACCGACACGCCCGCGCAAAGCCGGCGCGTGAGCGCGGCGGAGCGCGAGATGATCGAGAAGAGCCGTAGCGCGGACCATCCGAGCGAGCAGATGAGCGATGGCGTGCCGCTGCGCACGTATCTGTTTCGCCCGAGCACACTTGCCCTCGGCGTCGGTCTTTTCGCGGTCAACTACACGCTGTTCATGTTCATCTCGTGGCTGCCGAGCTACTTCACGAATGCATTGAATTTCGATTTGAAGCAGATGAGCCTGATGACGGCAATCCCATGGGCTTGCGGCACGATTGGTTATTTCGGCGGCGGCGTCGCGGCCGACGCGTTGTTCAGAAAAATGACGAACAAGATCCTCGCGCGAAAGCTGGCCGCGGTCGTGCCGCTCGCACTATCCGGGCTGGCAATGTGGGCCGTGAGCATCGTCACATCGCCGGCACCCGCCGTGGCGCTCGTCGCGATGGCCGTGCTGTTCCTCACCGCATCGTCTCAAGCCGTGTGGGCCGTCGTTCACGAACTGGTTCCGGGCAGGCATTTGGGCGGCGTCAGCGGCTTCGTGCATCTGATGGCGAACATTTCAGGAATCATCGGGCCGACCGTGACCGGCATCGCGGTGCAGTACTTGGGCGGTTACAGCAGCGGCTTTGCGCTGGGCGCGACGATCGATCTGATCGGCGTGCTGGCAATGGCGTTCGTCGTGCGTAACCGTTACGAGACAGCGGTCATGGCGCCGAACTCGGTTGCCTGAAAGAAGGCCGTGAGCGCCCTCGCGCGCGAGAAGCAATTCATCAACGAAACGGCTGATCAGCCGGGAGCAAGGAATGGATCTAGGTTTGAGCAACAAGACAGCGCTCGTGATGGGCGGGGGCGGGGGCCTTGGACGGGCAATCGCCGTCGCGCTCGCGCGTGAAGGAGCAAACGTGGCGCTCGCCGATATCGACGAGGCGGCGCTGGAGCAATCGGTGCGGGCTGTCGAAGAGGCCGGAGCCAAGGCGTGCGCGCTTCACTGGGATTTGAGCGATCTCGCTTCGATCGAGACTCACGTATCGGCCATCGAAGCGCGTATCGGCAGCGTCGATGTGCTCGTGAACAACACCGGCGGGCCTCCGCCCACGACGGCCTCCGGGCAGCCGCCCGATATCTGGCAAAAGTACTTTCTGTCGATGGTCCTCTCGGTGATCGCCATCACCGATCGCGTACTGCCGGGCATGCGCGAGCGCAGGTGGGGGCGCGTGATCACCAGTGCGTCATCAGGTGTGCTGGCACCTATTCCGAATCTGGGCATGTCCAATGCGCTTCGTTTATCGCTCGTCGGCTGGTCGAAAACGCTGGCACGCGAAGTGGCACGTGACGGCGTCACGACGAATATCGTGGTGCCGGGGCGCATCGAGACCGACCGCATCCGCTTTCTGGACGAAGCGAAAGCTCGCCGCGAAGGCCGCACGCCCGAGTCCGTTTCGGCGGAGAGCACGTCGTCGATACCGGCCGGGCGCTACGGTTTACCGCGGGAATACGCGGACGTCGTCGCCTTTCTCGCGAGCACGCGCGCCTCGTACATGACGGGCAGCGTCGTGCGTGTGGACGGTGGCCTGATTCCGAGCGTTTGAATCTCTTTACTTCGAGCGCATTGCGTACAGCGCCTTTTTTAATACTGAGGACTGCTATGTCAGTAGACCAAAAGATCATTGAGACGTTATCGAACGTCACGACGGCGACAATCACCACGCTGTTGCTTAAGCGCGGGCTGCGCAACGTCTGGATACGCGGTGCGCGGCCGCTGACAGCGGGGCTCCCCCGTATCGTCGGCCGGGCCTTCACACTGCGGTTCGTGCCGGGCCGCGAAGACCTCGCCACGCCGGAATCGTGGTCGTCCCCGCGTTCGACGCGCGCGGCCATCGAGGCGATGCCGCAAGGATGCATCGCCGTCGTCGATGCGATGGGCGTGACGGACGCCGGCATCTTCGGCGACATCCTTTGCGCCCGTATGCACAAGCGCGGAGTGGGCGCGCTCGTCACCGACGGCGCCGTGCGTGATGTGGCCGGCGTGCTCGGAACCGGGCTGCCCGTGTGGTGCAGCGGGCCGGCGGCGCCGGCTTCCGTTGCCGGGCTCACGTTCGTCAACTGGCAAGAGCCGATCGGCTGTGGTGGTGTGGCCGTATTCCCTGACGACCTGATCGTGGTGGACGCCGATGGCGCCGTGGTCATTCCGGCCGCGCTCGTCGACGACATTGTCGAGACAGCGCCCGAACAGGAACGGCTGGAGGGCTGGATCATGGAGCAGGTGGATGGCGGCGCGTCGCTGCCTGGTCTTTACCCGCCTAATGAGGAAAACAAGGCACGCTACGAGGCCTCGAAAAAGCGCGCATAAATTGCGCCGGCACGGCGGCTCCGGAGATCGTATCGTGGGTCCGTCGTGTCAATAGCCTTCTTGAGAATCAGGCCGGCTCGCGACCGGCGTAGAGGCGGGTAGATTGACGGCGGGCGGCCAGGCGCGTGCATCGCTAATGAGCGTCAGGCTTCGTCGATCGGCCGCTTGCCTCATTGCACGCCGAGCCGCGGCGAGGCTGCGATCGCACGCACCTTTGCGCAATCGAAGTAGGCGCGCTCATATGGCCGCGCGGCGAAGCTGTCGGGCTGGTACGCAAACCGATATTCCGCACCTTGTACCAGGAAGCGCGCGTGTCGGAACAACGCGTTGCCACCGGAGTGGTCCCAGTGGAAGTGGCTGTTGATGACTATCTTGATGTCCTCGGGCGTGCGACCAATGTCGGCCAGCCGTGCGCGAATGTCATCCTCGTGTTCATAACGCGCAATCATTTCGGAAAAGCGCTTCATCGACATGCAGCGATCGGCACCGTCATCCTCGTCGCAGTCGTGCGGCAGAAGGCCGGTATCGAACAAAATATGCTCACCGTCCGCCATTTCGATGAATGCGCCGGTCACGGGAACCTCTATCCGTGTGCCCATTCCGCGCCGCATCGTCAACGACGACTGGTCATTGACCAGCGTGCCGAGGTTGAACAGCGAGACGCTTCTGACAAGCGTTTCGGTTGGGCTGCATAGGCTGGATGACACGGTGATTGTCTCCTTGCTTCAATGCGTCGCCATGGCCTCGGTCCTTGCCTTTCCTGTCGGCGACAAGCACGCTTTAACTCATGATCCCGATCTGCCAGGGGACGAACTCATGATCCCCAAGACCGAGTCTCTCGCTGCTCGTCCGTTCACCCGAGGCGGTCTTCAGAATGGCTTGGAAGATTTCCTGACCGGTACTTTCGATCGAAGCGACGCCATCGAGGATGCCACCGCAGTTCAGATCCATGTCCTCGGCGAGCCGCTCGTACATCGGCGTATTCGTTGCGAGCTTCAGAGACGGCACCGGCTTCGCACCGAACATCGACCCGCGTCCGGTCGTGAAGGCAATCACATTCGCGCCGCCGGCAATCTGGCCGGTGGCAGACACCGGATCGAAGCCAGGCGTGTCCATAAAGACGAGACCACGCGCCCGCACAGGCTCGGCGTATCGATACACTTCCATGAGGGGGCTCGTGCCGCCCTTCATCGACGAGCCAATCGACTTTTCGAAGATATTCGCAAGACCGCCCACCTGATTGCCGGGGCTGACCTTGCCATTGATCTGCACGTCGCGGCCGACCGAATATTCTTCCTTCCACCAGCGAATCCGCTCGACGAGCTTCGCGCCGACCTCAGGGCTCACCGCGCGCCGGGTAAGGGTGTGCTCGACGCCGTAAATTTCCGGCGTCTCCGACAGAATCGCCGTTCCACCGTGGCGCACCAGCAGATCCATCGCCGCGCCGAGGGCCGGATTCGCCGTGATCGACGAAAACCCATCCGAGCCGCCGCACTGCAGGCCGACCTTCAAGTGGCTCGCCGGCACCGGAGTGCGCTCGATGCGGTTCGCGTCAGGCAGCAGCGCCTTGATCGCTTCGATTCCCGCTTCGATCGTTCTTCGTGTTCCGCCACTCTCCTGCATGATGAAGGTATGCAGCCGCGAACTGCATTCGAGCCCTTCCTGGTCCATTAGTCCTGCCAACTGATTTCGCTCGCAGCCCAACCCGACGATCAGCGTGGCCGCCAGATTCGGATGACGCGCATAACCCGCGATGGTCCGCCTGAGAAGCGCCATTGGCTCGCCGCTCATCTCCATACCGCAGCCGATACCGTGACTGAAAGCGACCACGCCATCGACATTGGGGTAGGCGGCAAGCCGCTCGGGCGTGAACCATTCGGCAATCTTGTGGACGACCGTCGCGGAGCAGTTCACCGTCGCAAGCACACCGACGTAATTGCGAGTCGCGACTTCGCCGTTGCTTCGCACGATGCCCTGAAAGGTTGCCCGGTCGGATTCCGGCACCATCTCCACCGGCCGATAGTCCGCGCCGAACGCGTAGTCGCGGTCGAACTCGCGGAACTCGAGGTTATGGCTGTGGACCATGGTTCCCGCCGCAATATCACAAGCTGCGAAGCCGATCACGACGTTGTACTTCCGAACGGGTTCGCCTTGCCTGATCGAGCGCGCGGCAATCTTGTAACCCGCCGAGACCTGACTGCGGCAGGTGAAGCCATAACCCGGGATGGGCGTGCCGATCGCCATGTCGATGCGCGCGATCACAACGTTATCGTCAGGATGGAGCCGGATGACCGGCCCGGTCATGGTCTTGATCGCCGATTCAATAATCATGCTGATAATCCCGCTTGCTCGTAGCCATGTGCAGTAGCGGCCAGTATGATGGTCATCGCACCCTGGAAGAAGTAATCTCTGCTTTCTTCAAAGCACAAAAATTCTTTCGATGGACTCCCGCTATCTCCAGAGCTTTGTCTATGTGGTCGAATTGGGTTCTATCGCGGAAGCCGCTCGCCGGCTCGATCTGACGCCGGCCGCGGTCGCGCAGCGTGTGAAGATGCTCGAGGCGGAGCTGGGCGCTCAACTCGTGCGGCGCTCGGGGCGCACAGTCGGTACGACCGAGGCCGGTGAGCGCATCCTCGAACGCGCTCGCAAGGTGCTGCACGATATTCGCGACCTGAAGTCGGATCTGGAAAATCCGTCGACGCTTCGCGGACAACTGCGCCTCGGCGGCATGGGAACGATGATGACGAGCCTGATCCCCGCCATGCTTGCCGAACTGCTTGCACGTCACCCTGGGATCGACTTTTATCTCGAACCAGGCACTTCCCTCGACCTCTATCGGAAAGTCGTCGATGGGGACCTCGATGCCGCGGTCATCGCGCAGCAGCAGTTCCGTCTGCCAAAAAATTGCGACTGGCAGACGTTCAGGGAAGAGCCGCTGGTGCTGCTCACGCCTGCCGCGATGAAGGTCACCGATCCGCACCGCACATTGCAGACGGAACCGTTTCTCCGTTACGACCGTAATGTGGTCGGCGGGCAGCTCGCGGAGAGCTATCTTCAGCAACACGGGATCAAGCCGCATCAACGCTGTGAGCTGGACGGGCTTGGCGCGATCGCTGCGCTCGTGGACCGTGGTCTTGGCGTTTCACTCGTGCCCGATTGGATGACCAAACCACTGACCGAACTATCCCTTGCGAAATGGCCGCTGCCGCATCCCTTCCCGAAGCGCGTGGTCGGTTTGATATGGGGACGTTCCTCAGCCCGTGTCCGACTGATCCAGGCCTTTTTGCAAGTGGCCTCGGAATTTACGTCGGGCTAAGCGGCATATCCCCGATAGCCTTCCCCGTTTGACTTCGCCGCGCTCGCCGCCTATAGTTCGGCGCTCGACCGTACCCCGTTGCGCTTGCGCGTCAAGCCTCGCATCTTGCCTAGGGCATCACGGCTCGTTTCGATTTCGACAAACACATGCTCGGCAGTTTTGCGGCATGGCCCCCGGCGCCTAAGTGGCGCATGGCTTGAAATGGAGCCGTGATCATGTCCACGTTCACCATCTTTCCGATTCGCTGTGGCGACATAGTGAATCACGCGCGCTCGTGCTTTCTGTACCGCAAGGATTGCGACGGCGAGCACTTGAACGCGCCGTGCATCGCCTGGTTGCTGCGAAGCGATGCGTACACGCTTATCGTGGATGCGGGCCCCGGGCCGCGCGAGCGAGCGCCGCAGTGCTACACCGAATCCGACGCCGGCCACGACGACTTGCTGCAGTACGGCCTCGCGCGAGCCGGCGTGGAGCCCGACGCAATCGAGCTCGTCATCCTTACGCACCTGCACCACGACCACGTGGGCGGAGCCCGCCTCTTTCGCAACGCGAAATTTCATGTTCAGGAGTCCGAACTAAAAGAGGCGGTGTGGCCGGTGCCATTTCAGCGCCCGATCTATGGGACGAATCAGCGCGGCAAGGCGCCTCCGTGGATTGACGTGCTGGACCGGATGATCGTCGCCGACGGCGATGAAGACGTGCTGCCCGGCATACGCGTGCTGAAGCTGCCGGGACACACCGCCGGTTCACAGGGCGTGCTCGTCGACACCGACGACGGTCAATATTTGATCGCGGGCGACTTGATCCCGCTTTACGAGAACTGGCCCGCGCACGGCGCGGAGCCGGTACCAAACGGCAACCACACGGACTTGCGAGCCTACGACCACAGCTTTCGGCGCATCGCTGCGCTGGGTGCCAAAGTACTCCCCGCGCACGACCCTCGTATCTTCGAATGGGAATCGTATCCGCCGGCGTTGGCGGAGCGAAGATTCGCCCATTCATAGCGCGTCCGGCCTGTCATCGATACTGCATCTGCAAGGCCCGAACGAAAAGCCATTCGATGACATTCAAGCACGCCCGCCTTTTCGCCGAGCAGGGGGAATTCATGCGTGGGGCGTGATACGCCTCAACGCGGCTTCGCGCTCGCGGCGATGTATTCCGCTAGCCGCGCCGTCACGGGCTGTTCGCCTTGGCGTGCGTGCCACACGAGCCCGATCTCGCGATAAAAGACGTCCTCGCCAAGATCGAGGGCGTGGACGCCCCGCGGCCAGGGTCCGCTTAAAGCCGCGGTGGGCAGCAGCGCAACGCCCATCCCGCGCGCGACCAGTTGCACGATGCCTTGCAATTCGTCGACTTCGATCCAGTCGTGCACCGCTATGCGCAATTTGCGCAAGAATTGTTCGACCTGACGTCCTCCGAATGAACGCCGATCATAGCGAATGAACGGCTCTCGCTCCAACGCGGCGCGCCATGGCGTCGCCGCGAGTGGGGCAGGCACGAGCAGCACGAACGGCTCGGTCGCGAGCATGCGCCATTCGAGCTCGGGCGAGAGTGCGAACGGCGGCCGGATGATCACGGCCAGATCGATTTCGCCCGCATCGACCTGCGCGAGCAGATTCAGCGATACGCCCGGGACGAGACGCACGCGCCACGCTGGAAACTCCCGGTGAAACAACGCGAGCGCATCGGGCAGCAGCGACACCTGCGCCGACGCAATGGCGCCGACGTTCAGCAAGCCGCCCTGCACGGCCTCGCCTTCCTGGTCAGCCAGGCGCGCATAGAGCGATATCAGTTCCTGGGCCAGCGCGAGCGTGCGCTTTCCCGCAGCGTTCAATGTTGCGGAGCGCCCCGTTCGGTCGAACAACGTAACGCCGAGGTGTTCCTCGAGCCGGTGCATCTGTGCGCTCACAGCAGACTGGGTGAGCCCTACGCGTTCACCCGCGCCCGCAAATGTGCCGTGCTGCGCCACGGCGATGAATGTCTTCAGTTCGCGGATCATCGTAATTCATCAATTTTGTTGGACCTCAGAGCCAGAATATATCGTTTTTCAACACATTCTTTCATCAATAGACTGAGCATATTCGACGTGCGCAGGCCGGTGCCACGCATGGAAAAGCCGAGATACCCGCGCCATTGCTTCCAACGAGAAGAGGATCACTGACATGAGCACGACCGATACGGCCATGCCGCCGTTTCACCTCGCATTTCCGGTTCACGATCTCGCGGCTGCGCGGGCGTTCTATGGCGAACTCCTCGGTTGCCCCGAGGGCCGGAGTTCGGCGGACTGGGTGGACTTCGATTTCTACGGCCACCAGATCGTTGCGCACCTTGCGCCGCAAGAGGCGGGTCATCGTTCAACAAGCGCTGTGGATGGCGACGCGGTGCCGGTGCGCCACTTCGGCGTCGTGCTTTCGATGCCGCAATGGGACTCGATGGCGGACCGTTTGAAGAAGGCCGGCACGAATTTCATCATCGAGCCGCACGTGCGCTTCAAGGGCGAAGTGGGCGAACAGGCGACGATGTTCTTCCTCGATCCGTCGGGCAATGCGATCGAAATCAAGGCGTTTGCCGACATGGCATCGCTGTTTGCGAAGTAATCCGCTTTCCGTTCTTGCGAGCACACATGACCCGCTACGTTTTTACGCCGCCCGCCATTCCCTCGATTGCCGTCGCAGGTTCCGAGGAGCGGTTTCCCGTTCGACGCGTGTTCTGCGTCGGACGCAACTACGCGGATCACGCTCGCGAAATGGGCGCCAATCCTGATCGTGAGCCGCCGTTCTTTTTTTCAAAGCCGGCCGATGCGGTGGTCCCCGCCTGCGGCACGGTGCCATATCCGTCGCTTACGCGCGAGCTGCATCATGAAGTCGAACTCGTGGTGGCGATAGGCCGCGGCGGCAGGAATATCGCCGCGGCCTGTGCGCTCGACCACATATGGGGCTATGGTGTGGGCGTCGACCTCACGCGTCGCGATCTGCAGTCGATCGCCAAGAAAATGAGCCGCCCGTGGGACTGGGCCAAAGGCTTCGATGCATCCGCGCCGGTCACGGCGATCACGCCGGTCCTGAAGTCGGGCCATCCCTCCATCGGGCGCATCTGGCTTGCCGTGAACGGCGAAATGCGGCAAACCGGCGATCTCGCCGACATGATCTGGCCCGTCGTCGACGTCATCAGCTATGTGTCACAGGCGGTTGCGCTTGCGCCTGGCGACATCATCTTTAGCGGCACGCCATCAGGCGTCGGCGCCATTGCGCCGGGCGATCATGTGACGGGCGGCGTCGATGGGCTCATTGAATTCAACTTCGAGCTTGGCGACGCGCCCGCGGCCGCAGCGTGATATCCAGCCGACTTCCAACGTAATCATCGCAGCGCAGTGCTTCACAAGCCCCCGTCGGAACCAACGCTCAAATCAAAAAAAGATGGACACATTGGGAAACTGGATTGTCTTGGTGTCGAACGCAGTGGACGGCGACCTGTCAACCTACGCGTTCGACTCCTCGACGGCAACTTTGCGTGCCGGCGAACGGCACGAGATCGGCTTGAATGTGATGCCGCTTGCGCTGTCCGTCGACCAAAGAACGATCTACATCGCAACGAGAGGGGCTTCACCGTCGCTCGTAAAGTGCGCGCTTGACACGCGCACGGGCCAGCTTACCGATGAATACCGCATCGCCATCGATGCGAGCCTCGTGTCGCTAGCGATGGACCGATCGGGCCGATATCTGTTCGGCGCGTCGTACGGGGGACACGAAGTGAACGTATACAGCCTCGCGCGGCTCGATGCCGGTGACAATACACCGCTACAAACACTGTGCGGCGTTCGGAACGCACATGCGGTAGTGGTATCGGACGATAACCGGTTCGTCTATGCGACGTCTCTCGGCAACGACGAGCTGCTTTGCTGCGAGATCCATGAGGATCGGGCGGAGCCGCTAACGATCATCGACACCGTATCGTTTGACGTGGGCTTCGGCCCGCGTCATATGCGTCTTTCACCAGACGGAGCATGGCTCTACGTGCTAAGCGAGTTTCGTGCGACCGTTGCCGTATTCTGGCGCGACCCCGTCACCGGCAAGCTGGCATTGCACGGGGTTTCTACGCGTGCAGGCGTATTTGCCGACTTCAACGATGGCTTTGCGCGACCTCCTGCCACCGATCCACAGCCGGACCCCGAAACGCTCACATCGCTGATCTGGGCCGCCGATATCCACGTGCGTCCCGATGGCCGCTTCGTCTATATCTCGGAGCGCACGACAAGCCGTCTCCTTATTCTGCGTGTGAAACCGGACGGCATGCTCGAGCATGCGGGCCATGTCGATACGGAAGCGCAACCCCGCGGCTTCTGCATTGATCCGTCTGGTCGGTTTCTCGTGGTAAGCGGCGAGCGATCGACGCACATCTCGCTGTTCAGCATCGACGCAGACTCGGGCGTATTGGCGCTTTGCACACGTTGTGAAGGCGGTCGAGGCGCGAACTGGGTCGATATCGTTACGCGTGCCTAGGAATCCCCGTGCAGCGGAACCCGCGACGCATCCGCTCCATAACTTTTTCCCGAGACGGGTAGATACCCTCAAAGCGTAGCTCGTGCAATGATCGTAGACCGCAATAAATCTGTCACCGTTGCGACAATAAAAGTGTCAACTCGCACCGCCGCCGCGTACGTGCACCGGGCAAGCCATGCGGGACAAGCCCTCGGAGGACGCGA
Source organism: uncultured Burkholderia sp. (assembly GCA_964414365.1). Classification (GTDB taxonomy): domain Bacteria; phylum Pseudomonadota; class Gammaproteobacteria; order Burkholderiales; family Burkholderiaceae; genus Trinickia. The sequence continues at coordinate 1,438 of CAYPWK010000017.1, read as the reverse complement.
ATTAAATGTGTCACCCCGGCTTAAGGTGTGAACGACCACACGGCCGTGCGTGCGTGACCTGCCGCCTGCGGCGGACAGTGGCAACATCTCAGTGTGGCCAACTGGTACCTGAACATGACCCTGCTCGCCGAGCATGAAGTCATTGCCAAGCACCTGCAAGCAAGCATCCTAGTTGGGAGATTTCAGTGAGATGCCACGATGCCCGTTCCAATTCAGGGTCGTCGAGTTTCGCTGAATATCCGTAGAGTGCTGCAGCCGAAGGCATTTCTGCCGCCCTTGCAGCCACAATATCTTTGCCATCGTCGCCAACATAAATGCATTTGCCCGGGACTGTTTTCAGCAAGGCTGTTGCCTGCAGCAGGCTATCCGGAGACGGCTTAGGATCCGCTACCATATCGCCACAGACAATCACGTCGGGAGCGAGCCCTAGGTGCCGTATGATCGGTTCCGCGTAGCGCCGAGTCTTATTTATCACGATGCCCCAAGGAAGACAGCGCTGCTTCAAGTCATCGAGCAGTGCTGCAACGCCGTCGAAGAGAGAGACAGAATCCAGCATCGTGGTTGCATAGTGCTCTAGAAAGAACTCGTACGCTACCCCGAGGCGGGTTTCATCAACCGGTCCCTGCCAGGCATGCTGGCCTTGTCGCTGTAAAACGCCACCGGCTTGCCGTAGCGCTCGAGGTACGTGCGCGTCGCTTCGAAATAGCTGAAGGTCGACTCGCTCGCCGTAAAATGCAGCGCCATCAGTCGGCTCGTCGCATCGTCGATGTACACGAGCAGCGTGCATTGGGGCGCCCGATCCTCGAACCACGCATGCTCGCTGCCGTCAATCTGCACCAGCTCGCCCAAGCACGCCCGGCGCGCGCGCGGCTGATAGACCTTGGGGGGGCGCTGGGCGCGCGGGATCCACAGGCCGGCATCGCGCATCCAGCGTCGCACGGTTTCCTTCGCCAGCCCGATGCCGTGACATTCACGCAGCTTCTCGCAGGCGAGCGTCGGCCCGAAATCGGCGTAACGCTCGCGGACCAACGCCATCGCGCGGGCGCGCAGGTCGATCGGCAGCTCCCGGTTGCTCGGTTGGCCGCGCTTGCCCGACACCAGGCCGGCCGGACCGCAAGCCTCGTAGCGCCGGCACAGCCGGCTGATCTGCCGCTCACTGAGCCGCAGCCGCTCGGCCGCCTGAACACAGCGCAGCCGCCGCTCGATCACCGCCTCAATGATCTTGACTCGTTCAAATTCGCGCATGCTCGCCGTGATCAGGCCACGTCCGTTCATGATTCACCCCTTGTCGACGCATCGCGCCAGCGTGCGCTTCAACAAGGCGCTGAATCGGACATTTCTAATGAGCCAGAATCAGACATTACTAAAAAGCCCTGACACTAGTGTCAAAGCCAGATTGAAATGTCGTAGCGGCAGCTAAATTGAAATGTCGCATCAG
>CAYPWK010000016.1:22234-29761 GCA_964414365.1 uncultured Burkholderia sp. | reverse complement strand
CCGCTCCAGTAGTCGTGAACGTATTCGGCAACAACCTCGATATGATCGACCGCGCGGCCGGGGAAATCGCTCGTCTGCTCGGGACGATTCGCGGCGCGGCGAGCGTGCGCGTCGGGTCATCGCCCGCGATCCCCGAGGTCGACGTGAAACTCAAGCCCGATGCGCTGAGCCGCACGGGGTTCAGGCCTGTCGAAGTGCTCGACGCGATCCAGGCGGCCTATGAGGGTGTCGCCGTATCGCAAATCTACGAGGGCAGCCGCACATACGACGTCACCGTCACGCTCGCTCCGGCGGCGCGCCGGACGTTGGGCGACATCGGCAAGCTGATGGTGCGCAACGCCGATGGGCTCGCCGTGCCCCTGCATGAGCTTGCGACGATTCGCCAGGTCTCCGGCCGCTATGAAATCACGCACGACGGCGGCCAGCGCATGCAGACGGTGTCGGTCAATCTCGGCAATCGCCCCGTCAGCGCCTTCGTGAAAGAAGCGCAAGCACGGCTGGACCGTGAAATCAGGATGCCCCCCGGCATCTATGCCGTATTCGGCGGGCAAAGTGAGGCTCGAGCGCAATCGCAACGCGATCTGGTCGCCTACGGCGCAATGTCGCTCATCGGCATTACGCTGCTGCTCTTCCTCGCACTCAAAAGCCGCCGCGGCGTGCTGCTGGTCATGGCGAACCTGCCGTTCGCGCTCGTGGGCGGGGTGCTGAGCGTCGTGCTGGCCGGCGCCGACTTGTCGCTCGGGGGCATGGTGGGCTTCGTCACGCTATTCGGGATCTCGTTGCGCAACTCGATCATGCTGATCAGTCACTATGAGCACCTGGTGCATGTGGACGGGCTGCCGTGGCATATCGATACCGCTGTGCAAGGCGCCTCCGAACGGCTCGTGCCGATTCTGATGACCGCGCTCGTCACGGCTCTGGCGCTGCTGCCGCTCGCGCTTACGAGCGGTGCGGCGGGCAATGAGATCGAGGGGCCGATGGCGATCGTCATCCTCGGCGGTCTGCTGACGTCGACCGCACTGAACCTGATTGTCTTGCCGACGCTCGCGTTGCGGTATGGGCGGTTCGAGCGCGACGAGCTGGCCGAGCCGGGCTCGGCGGCCGGACGCGTTGCAGCAGGCGGTGAGCCGTAATGCAGTTGCTTGCCTGCCGTTGCCGGCGCCCGACCGCTGGACTGTATGTGAGGCAGCAGCGCAGGCAAGGGTTGGGCGACGGCCGCGCTCAATACCCGCGCGTACGATCGATCTCGCCGACCATCGGCAGACCGGCCCGGCGGCGCCGCAGGTTTTGGAGCACCGCGTCGACGGCCGTTTCCGCATGCGTCATGCTCGCGATATGCGGCGTGATCCGCACGCGCGGATGGAGCCAAAGCGGGTGATCCGCCGGCAGCGGCTCGGGATGGGTGACGTCGAGGAGCGCATAGCGCAGGTGACCCGCATCGAGCAGCATCAGCAAATCGTCCTGCCGCAGATGTGCGCCTCGCCCTGTCTGGATCAGCGATGCTCCGCGCGGCAGCTTGGCCAGCAATTTCGCATCGAGCATGCCGCGCGTGTCTGTCGTGAGCGGCAGTAGGCAGATGAGGATCTCGGTGCGCGCCAGGAACCCGTCGAGCGCTTCTACGCCCGCATAGCATGCGACGCCGTCGATCCCTCGCGGCGATCGGCTCCAACCGGCACAGTCGAAGCCGAACAGCCGCAGCCGCTCGAGCACGGCCGTACCGAGCCTTCCCAGACCGAGCACGCCGACGCGGCGAGAGGCCGCCGGCCGCAAAGGCAGCGCTCGCCAGATTCGCTGACGCTGCTGCTGCTCGTAATCGAAAATGTCGCGATGGATCGTCAGGACGCTTTGCGTCACGTACTCCACCATACCCTCCACGATGCCCGGCTCGATCATTCTGACGACGGGCACGTGCGAGGGGATCGCGGAAAGATCGAATTGATCGACGCCGGCGCCCACCGAAAACAGCACTTCAAGATTCGGCAGCAACTGCGCCAGATTGTCGGGCGGCTCCCATGCCGCGAGAAAGCGGACCTCACGCGGATCGCCGACGTCGGGCCAGATACGGAACGGCAAATCGGGCATCCGTTGCGAGAAAAGCGAGGCCCATATCTCGCCGCGTACCGGGTCGGCCTTGTAGAGAAAGCTCATCTCGGTGCTCAGATGATCGCCTGATTGATGATGCCGTACTGTGCGAATTCCTCGTCGGCGCGCGGCATGCGCTGCGCATTGCGGGCCATCTTGAGGCAGGTATCGACGCGCGCGAGGCCAAGCGCTTCAAGCCAGTCCGTCAGATTACTGTCACCGGGGACGTCGACGCGGATGAACATGCCTGGATTCAACGCAAGCCAATGCCCGATCAGCGCTTTCACGCGAACCGGATCACTGCCGGCCTCGACGCGCGGCGCGACGACAGGCCCGATCGCCCGGCCACGCCCGAAGCGGCGAAAGAGCGCGAAGCCGATTAGCTCGCCGTCGCGGTCGAGCCCGATGCCGTCGGCGCATTCGAGGAGCGCGGGCAGAACGGCTGTGCGATCGAGGCCGGTCGCCCGCGAGGCAAGTTCGATGAGGCGCGGCACATCGTTGACGCCGAGCGGACGCAACCGCTCACGCGGCGGCAGACTCACGAGCGGCGGCTGCTGCGCGTGGCCTTGATGCTGATCGAGCGTGCCGATCGGCACAAATCCGAGCTTTTCATAGAGCGGCCGGCCGGCCACCGTGGCATGCAGCAACGTCGCGCGCTCGCCGAGATCGTCAAGCACGGTTTCGGTGAGACGTCGGCCGATGCCTTTGCCCTGATGCGCGGCCGAGACGACGACCATGCCGAGCGACGACGTATCGGCGCCGTACTTCCAGCCGAACGCGGTGCCGACGACGCGCGAATCGCATTCGGCGACGACGCCTTTACCGAGGCTCGCGACGAACTGCCAATCTTCGGCGCGATGAGGCCACTTCGTTTCTACGGTCAGCGCATGCGCCTCTGGAATGTCGTCAGGCGTGAACGGCCGGTAATGGATGGGAGCGGACACGCGTTTCCCTCTATGTTGGGTTGTCCGCAGCACTCTGCCATGTGCCGCGCACCGTGACTAGGACGATCTTTTCGTCGCCGGTCGGCATGAGCGGGAAGCGCCTCGGGAAAACCCGGACGCAATGCAAAACCACTGGTTCGCAGCATTACGACGAGCACGTTATGCCGTCCAAGGATTTTTGTCGACGAAAAATGCTTCGGTGTCCGCCGTACGATTTTCACCACGGACATGGCATGCTGCGACCAGCACGCAGGCCGCGGCCGCGGATCGTCAAAACCACAGTGCTGGAACCTGGACCAACTTCTGACTGTTTGGAGCTCACCGCATGTACGACGATGAAAGCAAAGCTGGCGGCGTGACGCGCCGCGACATGATGCGTATCCTGGCCGCGGGGGGCATGCTGGCGACAGGCGCCGGCGGGCTGCTGACAGCGGCGAAGTCCGCGATGGCGGCGCCCGCGCCGAAAAAGGGCGGCCGAATCCGCGTGGCGTACGATTCGTCATCGACAGCCGACACGCTCGATCCCGCCAAAGGCTCGACGGGCGCCGACTATATCCGTTTCTTCACGTTCTATAGCGGCCTCACGCAGCTCGACGAGACCCTGACGCCGCGCATGAACATCGCAGAGTCGCTCGATACGCAAGACGCGAAAGTCTGGACGATCAAGCTGCGCCGCGGCGTTACGTTCCATGACGGCAAGCCGCTCGCTCCGGGCGACGTCGTCTTCTCGCTGATGCGTCACAAGGATCCGGCCACGGCGTCCAAGGTCAAGGTACTTGCCGACCAGTTTGCCGAGGTCAAGGCGACGGGTCCGAACGAGGTCACGCTGACGCTCGCCTCCTCGAATGCCGACCTGCCCGTCATTCTGGCCACGCCGCAATTCGTCATTGTCAAGGAGGGCACCACCGACTTCTCCACGGGCATCGGAACCGGCCCGTTCAAGGTGAAGTCGTTCAAGCCCGGCATCGCGACGGTCGGCGTGCGTAACGACAACTATTGGAAGACCGGCGCCCCGTACCTCGACGAGGTGGAAATCATCGGCATTCCCGACGGTGCGGCCCGCGTCAATGCGCTGCTTTCGGGCGACGTGCAATTGATCAACGCGGTCGATCCGCGCTCGACACAGCGCGTCGCCTCGACGCCGGGCTTCGAGGTCAAGGAGACGAAGTCGGGGCTCTATACCGACCTCATCATGCGCCGCGACAATCCGCTCACGAGCAATCCCGATTTCGTGCTGGGGATGAAATATCTGTTCGATCGCGATCAAGTGCGCTCCGCTGTATTTCGCGGCTACGCAGTCATCGGGAATGACCAGCCGATCCCGCCGGGGCACCGCTATTACAACGCCTCGGTGCCGCAACGGCAGTTCGATCTCGACAAGGCCAAGTTCCATTTCCAGAAGGCCGGTGCGATCGGTGCGCCGCTGCCCCCGATCTATGCGACCAGCGATGCGAACGGATCGGTCGAGATGGGCGTGCTGCTGCAGCAGGCGGCGGCCAAAATCGTCGTCAACCTGACGGTCAATCGGGTCCCTAGCGACGGCTATTGGTCGAATCACTGGATGAAGCATCCGCTCGGGTTCGGCAGCATCAACCCGCGCTCGAGCGCCGACGTGCTGTTCACGCAGTTCTTCAAGTCAGACGCGCCCTGGAACGAATCGGGCTGGAAGAACCCGCAGTTCGATCAGCTGTTGCTCGCCGCGCGCTCGGAGACGGACGACGCCAAGCGCAAGCAGATGTACGGCGAGATGCAACAGATCGTCGCGGACCAAGGCGGTATCGGCATTCCGACGTTCATCAGCCTCATCGATGCACACGACAAGCGCCTGCAAGGGCTCGGTTCGATTCCGACCGGGGGCATGATGGGCTTTTCGTTCGCCGAGCATGTGTGGTGGAACGCCTGATGGCGTGACGGGCGGCATTCGCCGGCGAGAGGTCCTGCGCCGCGAATGCGCCCCGGAGACAGCCCTCTGGGGGGAAGTCCCCTTAGGGGAACGAGGAGCACATCGACATGAACTTCACCATCGCCCGGCTCATTGTCCGGCGCCTGGCGCTGACCGCGCTCACGCTGCTGATCGTGTCCGTGATCGTCTTCGCGATTACGAACCTGCTGCCTGGCGATGCCGCCCAGGCCGCGCTGGGACAGTCGGCAACCCCTGAAACGGTCGCTGCGCTGCGGCTGCAGTTCGGACTCGATCAGCCGGCCTACCTGCGCTTTGGCTCCTGGCTGTTGCGCCTCGCGCACGGCAACCTGGGCATCTCGTTCGCGAGCAATATGCCGGTGACCGAGTTGATCGGGGGACGGTTGCCCAAATCGCTGACGCTCGCCGCCATCACGGCCTGCGTCTCGGTTCCCGTTGCGCTGTTGCTCGGTATCCTCGCCGCAACTCATCGCGAATCGGCGATCGATCGCATCGTCAGCCTCGGTACGCTCTCGCTCGTCGCCACGCCCGAATTTCTCGTCGGCACGATCGCGGTGCTCGTCTTCGCCGTCAAGCTGCACTGGCTGTCGGCATTGTCTTATAGCGGCGAGATCGAGACGGTCCACCAGTTCATGCGTGCTTACGCGATGCCCGTTTTCACACTCTGCGCGGTCATCATCGCTCAGATGGCGCGCATGACGCGCGCCGCCGTCATCGAGCAATTGAGCAGGCCGTATGTGGAGATGGCCATGCTCAAGGGCGCGAGCCCCGCGCGCATCGTGCTGCGGCACGCGTTGCCGAATGCGATCGGGCCGATCGCCAATGCGATCGCGCTAAGCCTTTCCTATCTGCTCGGCGGCGTGATCGTCGTCGAAACGATTTTCAACTACCCGGGGCTCGCGAGCCTGATGGTCGATGCGGTGAGTAACCGCGATTTCCCGCTCGTGCAGGCCTGTACGCTGATCTTCTGCCTCGGCTACCTGATGCTCGTGCTGCTTGCCGATGTCTGCGCGATCGTCTCGAATCCGCGCTTGCGAACCTGATCGATCGTCGAACTCTCTCTCGCTGGAGATGCAGCTAATGGATAACACCGACCTCACTCGCCACGGCTCGGCCAGCTCCGCGTCGTTGCCGGGCGCGGGCGCTCCGCCGCAGCACGATGGTTGCGCTTCCTCGACGAGCGCGCCGCGTTCGCCTTCCGTCGCGAAGCGAAAGTCGCTCGCCGCGCGCATGAATTTGTCGAGAGGCGGGTGGCTCGGCTTCGCGATGGTGTGCGTGGCGCTCTTCGTTGCCGCGTTCGCGCCTTGGATCGCGCCGCATCCGGTCGGGGCCGTCGTGACACCCGATGTGTACGCTGGGTTCAGTGCCAAGCTGCCTTTCGGCTCGGATTATCTCGGGCGTGATCTGCTGAGCAGGACTATCTACGGCATGCGGCTCACGGTTCTTCTTGCACTCGCCGCAGTGACGCTCGCGGCATTGACGGGGACCTCGCTCGGTCTTCTTGCGGCCGTGTCTCGCCGCGCCGTCGACGAAACGATGAGCCGTCTGCTCGACGCATTCACGTCGATTCCGTCGAAGGTCTTTGCGCTGATGATCGTTGCCGCGTTCGGCTCGTCGTTGACGCTGCTGATCCTGACTGCCGCGATCAGCTATATGCCGGGTTCCTACCGAATCGCACGCTCGCTCGCCGTCGATATCGGCACGCTCGAATATATCCAAGTGGCGCGGGCGCGCGGCGAAGGGCCGCTCTATATCGCCTGCGTCGAAATGTTGCCGAATATGATCCATCCCATGCTTGCCGATACGGGGCTGCGCTTCACCTTCGTCGTGCTGCTGTTGAGCGGCCTTAGTTTTCTCGGGCTCGGTGTGCAGCCCCCGTTCGCCGACCTCGGCTCGCTCGTGCGCGAAAACATCTCGGGGCTCGGCGAAGGCGCGCCTGTCGTGATCATTCCCGCCATTGCGATCGCGATCCTGACCGTCGGCGTGAATCTATTGATCGACGGCTTGCCGCATCGCGGGCGCCGCAGTTCCGCGACGAGCGCCGAGGGAGGCCACTGATGGAAACGAACCGGAACAACCTCGTCGAAGTGCGCGGGTTGCGCGTGGTGGGCGGCCGGCCCGGCGAGCCCGCTTCAACGATCGTCCACGACATCGATTTCGACGTCGCGCGCGGCGAGGTACTCTCGCTGATCGGCGAATCGGGCTCGGGGAAGACGACGATCGCGCTTTCGCTGATGGGCCATGCGCGAGCCGGATGCCGGATCGTCGGCGGGTCGATTCGCGTCGGAGAAACGGACGTTCGTGGGCTGTCGGAAAAAGGGTTGGCCGGTTGGCGCGGACGCAAGGTCGCCTATATTGCGCAAAGCGCATCGGCGGCATTCAACCCGGCGCGGACTATTATCGATCAGGTGATCGAGAGCGCGCTGATCCACGGGATGATGTCGAAGGCCGAAGCGGAGGCCAAAGCAGTCGAACTCTTTCGTGCGCTCTCGCTGCCCGAGCCCGAGAAGATCGGCCGCCGCTACCCGCACCAGGTGTCGGGCGGTCAGCTGCAGCGCCTGATGGCCGCAATGGCGCTGA